>NZ_LUUK01000095.1 GCF_001644025.1 Methylomonas koyamae | reverse complement strand
CACCCCATGCCGCTTATATCCTGCGCTCCGAAGGGTTTGAACGGGGTTTTCGGAAGGGCTATCCCTAGCCCTCCGAAAACGAGCGGCATCCCTGCCGCTCCCCTGCGGGCTGATCCGTCCAAATCCTTCGGTGCTCGGCACGGCATCAGGGGGATTAACCCCGTCGCGCGAAGAATAGTTATTGGATAAATTTGTATTTTGGGTTTCAAGTTCTATTGTAGGATGCTGCCGACGATAGGAGACGCATCTGCCGCGAGCGATGCGCTTCACTTCGTTCAGCACATCCTACGGGCTGAACCCATTCTTACATCTAAGAGTTGAACCGAATGCTTGAAAAGCATATTTGCAATCACTGCGTAAATGATGACGATATAAAAAATTTTATTTTAGAAAATGGTGACGAGACTGAATGTAGTTATTGTGGAAAAAGATCAACGCCTGTACGAACACGAATAGTATCTTTCTATGAATTCATTGAGTTCTTTGTCAAACATATTGACAACCAATATGGTGATCCTCTTGAGGATCTAGTGGATCAAGAAGATGGCAAAAGCTTTGGTATCGTAGAATTATTACAGGACTATGATATTGATTTAACCGATAATAGCCTTCTTTTTGATGATGTCTGTGAAGAACTAATAGATAAACGGTGGTGTGAAACTCCGTATTACATGCCTGAATTGTCTGAAGCTTTGTCTTATGGCTGGAGCGAATTCGTTGAAATTGTTAAACATAAATCACGATACACATTTTTTCGTATCAACAATGAGCATTTATATTATGCAATACCACCAAGTCAATTTTTGAAAGAACTAAGCACAGTTATTATCAGAACAGAGCTGTATACCACGATTAAAAAAGGTAATTTTTTCCGTAGAACTAGAATCCATGACAAAGCGGAGAAGTTAACCAAAGCTGCAGAGTTAGGTGCTCCAGAAATAAAGTATGCCAGATATTCAAACAGAATGAGTCCAGCTGGGATACCGATGTTTTACGGCGCTTTTGATATTGGGACTGCAATAAAAGAAACATTTGACGAGGAAAATGATTTTGAAAAAATCGCTACCGTTGCCAAATTTAAATTATTAAAAGACATAACACTTATTGATTTTTCAAAAGCCTTGACTTATCCCGGATTTTTTCAAGATCGCGGATATAGTGATCAAGAAGTTGCATTTATAGATGGTTTTGTATCTGACATTACAAAACCCATAAAAAAAGATGGTTATGAACATATCGAATACGTTCCTACTCAAATTGTTACTGAACATTTTAGATATAATCATGAAGACGAGAATTTTGGAAGAATTTCCGGCCTAATATATCCAAGCTCAAGAAATAAAGGGAAAAATTCGGTGGTTATTTTTTGTGAGAATGAGCATTTTTGTGACAAGAATGAAGCCAAAGCTGATAGCTTGTTCGAATTAGAAAGCTCACCCAGACGAGTAAACCCAAAAAGGTATATTAATAATACGTAAACGCATAGCTCCCACTAAATACTATTTTTACGACTTTTAATCTCGGGACGATTTCTCCCCTGATGCCGCGCCGAGCACCGGAGGGTTTGAGCGGAGTTGCCCGTTAGGGGCGATGCAGGGATGCATCGCGTTTTTGGAGGGCTAGGGATAGCCCTTCCGAAAACCCCGTTCAAACCCTCCGGCGCGCAGGAATCAAGCGGCATGGGGTGGC
>NZ_LUUK01000094.1 GCF_001644025.1 Methylomonas koyamae | reverse complement strand
GTCAATACCGCGATGAATCAAATGAACCAAATCACCCAGCAAAACGCCGCCGCCAGTGAAGAATTGGCTTCCACCGCCGAGGAAATGACCGGTCAGGCCGAACAATTGCAAGGCTTGATGAGTTTCTTCAAGATCAGCGGCGCGACGGGCAACACCGGCGGCGGGCAACGCCGAACCGCTCATTCTACAACCCAAGCCAAGATCAAACACGCACCCACCAACCCGAACGACCCGACCCACCTGGATTTGAATCTGCATCAATTCGAACGGTTCTAGGTTCGCCCGCGAATAAGTAAAACGCCGTTACAATGCGCTGCTTTTACCCCGGCACGGAAAGCCGGGGTAAAAGCCCCTCTCCGCCGGCTTAATCGACTGACGATGAATGCCGTGAGGCACAACGTGCGGACATGCCGTTGTAGGAGCCGCCCATGATCGCGGCTAACGCCGCCCCCACGCACTGACTTACTTTTCCGAGACGATCCCCGGCGGCGGTTTCAAAATCGTTCGCCCGGCAGCTCCGCTCAGCTAATCGCCAAACGCGCTCACGGCCTCGTATCTCCGAGGGTCTTCGCTACACCTCAGACGCCCCTGATCGATAGTCGGCGTCTAATTTATCAACTCCATCGCTAAACATAACAGCAAACTATACCGCGTAGAGTTAACGCTGGCCTCAAATTCCTCAACATCGAATACATTCGCCGGAAACGACAATAGCCCAACGCTGGACTCACTCAAATACCGAGGACACCGGCAACCCGATTTTTTCATCAACCACATGTAAAACAATTGATTTTTTTCATTAACGAAACTAGTTACTCCGAGCAAACGCCGCACTTTCGCGGCACCACGTGGAGCGCTCGGCAATGAGTAGCTCGCTAACTCACCGCACTTTAGCTAACGCGTAAAAAGATTATTTTTTTGAACCCCATGGCATAGCGCATGATAATAGGCTATAGATATTTAGCGCAAAACAAGGCATTCTAAAATGCCGCACCCGACAAGCTATCCGGCGACCTCGGTCCGGCAGGCTCAAAGAACACGGGGTCCGTCATGGAACGGCCGGCCGAATCAAGTCAGGGAAGCTCAACATCGGGAGGTCCACATGTCCATCGTACAACGCATGTCGCTTTTGATCGGAATCGCTTTACTAGGCCTGTCCAGTCTGGCGGGCGTCAGTTATCAACAATTGGATAGTGTCTTTACGGCCGCCAACTACGCCAACGCCAATAGCGTGCCCTCGCTGATTGCGCTGAATCGCCAATTCAAAACCTTCGGCCAAGTTCGAGCCAGACTTTATCGGCACGTATCGAATACCGATCCGGACAAGATCGCCGAATTAAATCAATCGATAACCGAGGCACTCAGCGCATTCGAAACCAGCCTGAAGCAGTACGACGCTCTGGTATCCGACGCCGAGGACAAGCGCCTGTACACCGCTAACCTCGCGGCCTTCGAAAAATACCGGGCCGGCGTCGAGACCGTTTTGGCGCTGTCCAAGCAAAACCGTAAGGACCAAGCGCTAGCGGCGCTGGAGCAAATGACGCCGATCGCCGCGACGCTCCAAGATGCACTCGAACAGCAAGGCCAATATAACGGCAATCTGGCCGAACAAAGTGCCGGCCAAGCCAAGGACATCAAAGCCCACGCCTCGATATGGCTAGCGGTCATCGCACTACTGGCGTTGGCGACGATCGCACTATTAGGCTGGTTTGTGACCCGCAAACTGAGCCGCCAATTGGGCGGCGAACCGGACGAAGTCGCTCGATTGGCGGGCAGGATAGCCGTCGGCGATCTGAGCGGCGAGATTCGGATTGACGCCACCGATACCGCCAGCGTCATGGCTGCGATGAAACATATGAGCGACACGATTAAATCCCTGCTGGCCGACATGAACCGGATGGCCGCCGAACACGAGCAAGGCAATATCGACGCGGTCGTCGACAGCCAACGCTTTCAAGGCAGCTTTCGACAAATGGCGCAAGGCGTCAACGACATGGTATCGGGCCATATCGCCGTCAAGAAGAAAGCGATGGCGGTGTTCAAGGCCTTCGGCGAAGGCGATTTCGACGCCCCGATGGAGCGCTTGCCCGGCAAGAAAGTCTTCATCAACGACACGATAGAACTGGTGCGCGGCAATCTGAAAGCCGTGATGGCGGACACCAATACGCTGATCAGCGCCGCCGCCGAAGGCCGATTGGACGCGCGCGCCGATGCCGGCCGGCATAAAGGCGACTTCAATAAACTGGTGCAAGGCATCAACCAAATCTTGGATGCCATTTTGATCCCGATCGGCGAAGGCAACCGCGTTCTTAGCCTGATTCGCGGCGGCGACCTGCGCCAACGCGTCGAGATCGCTTGCAAGGGCGACCACGACAAAATGAAACAAGCCGTCAACGGCGTGCATGCCTGGCTGTCCGATCTGATCGCCTACGTCACTAAACTGGCGAACGGCGACATGAGCGCGGAAATGGCGAAAGCCTCCAGCGACGATCAAATACACGAGTGGCTGATGCTACTCAAGCACAACATTCAGGCGCTGGTCACCGACGCCAACAAGCTATCGCAAGCCGCCGTCGAAGGCCGTTTGGCCACCCGCGCCGACGCCACCCAGCACCAAGGCGATTTCCGCAAGATCGTCGAAGGCGTCAACGACACGCTGGACGCGGTGATCGGCCCGCTCAACGTCGCCGCCGACTACGTCGATAACATCGCCAAGGGCAACATCCCGGCCAAAATCACCGACACCTATCACGGCGATTTCAACATTCTGAAAAACAATCTGAACACCTGCATAGACGCCGTGAACGCCTTGGTCGCGGATGCCAACAAACTGTCGCAAGCCGCCGTCGAAGGCCGCTTGGCAACCCGCGCCGACGCCACCCAGCACCAAGGCGATTTCCGTAAAATCGTCGAGGGCGTCAACCAAACCTTGGACGGCGTCATCCTGCCGATCAACGAAGTCGTCGAGGTGCTGCGGCTGGTCGAACAAGGCGACCTGACTCGTCCGGTCAAAGGCGATTACCAAGGTCAATTGGGCGAATTCAAGGATACCGTCAACAACACCATCACAAAATTGTCGCAAACCATCGCCGAAGTGGTCGCCGCCGCCGAACAACTGGGTACCGCGTCCAAGCAAGTCAGCGCCACGTCGCAGTCGCTGTCGCAAGCGTCCAGCGAACAAGCCGCCAGCGTCGAGGAAACCTGCGCCAGCATCGAACAAATGGCGTCCAGCATCAATCAGAATGCCGATAACGCCAAGGTCACCGACGGCATGGCGACCAAGGCCTCGCAAGAAGCCAACGAGGGCGGCGAGGCGGTCAAGCAAACCGTCGTGGCCATGCGAGACATCGCCAGTAAAATCGGCATCATCGACGACATTGCCTACCAAACCAACATGCTGGCGCTGAATGCCGCCATCGAAGCGGCCCGGGCCGGCGACCACGGCAAGGGCTTCGCGGTGGTCGCCGCCGAAGTACGCAAACTGGCGGAACGAAGTCAGATCGCGGCCCAGGAAATCGGCAAGCTCGCCGAAACCAGCGTCAATACCGCGGAAAGTGCCGGTAAGCTGCTGGATTCCATCGTACCCAGCATCGCCAAAACCTCCGATTTGGTGCAGGAAATCGCCGCCGCCTCGCAGGAACAATCGGCCGGCGTTAGCCAAGTCAATACCGCGATGAATCAGATGAACCAAATCACCCAACAGAACGCCTCCGCCAGCGAGGAGCTGGCCTCCACCGCCGAGGAGATGACCAGCCAATCCTTACAACTGCAAAATCTGATGAGTTTTTTCAAAATTGCCCGCGCCGCCGGACAAATTAACCCAGTCCGCGCGCCGGAACATCGCAAATCGAGCATGCCGCGCGACCTCCCCGAACACGCCGCGAGCGGCACCGTGGATTTGCACCAATTTCAGCACTTTTAAACACCAAACGCTTAATCCAGCCTAACCGTCAACGCTGGACTACTGCCCGCCGCCCATCCCGCGGCGGGCCATCGTTCGATTCCATCACGTGCTCGCGACGGTCTCACCAACACGCAGGCCTGGTAAAGCGGGCTAGAGCCCGGTTTGATAACCATCGACAGCTCGGACTCAACACCCATCTGCTCCGCTAAAACAACCTCCGGATACTAGCGATGACCATTCCGGGGACTTTCAAGCGCCCCTCCGAGTCCAGCCTCGAGACCGCGAATCATCGAATCGTCAGCCACAAGCATCCCCACTCGCGTAGGCTTGGCGGAGGGCTTAGATACCAGCCGACAGGCCGCCTTTGGCAACCCTACGTTCGGCGACGTTTCCAGCGCCAGCCGATTTGCGGCAAATTCCGTTCTACACTTATGGAATTACCGATCAAGCCCCTTCTACGCCTGACCGACAGGCCGGAAGACCGGCTTACTCCGGCGGCTTTCAAACCGAGCCCGCCATCCATACCAGGAGACATTCCACATGCCATTGCCCACCCTCGCCAAGCTGAATGCAACCGCTTTCACGGTACCGCCTGCCCTGGGCACCGCGTTTGCCGTGGCGCCATCAGCACGATCGCGAGCGCGGGCGTCGTCCCGGCGCTACGCGGCAAACGCGCTGCTCGCCTTGGCGTTGTCAGCCTGCGGTAGCGGCGGACAGCGACCGGCGCCGCCAAAATTGATCGACACCGGCAAACCGGCCCTGCACGCCATCGACAGCCAAGACCTGCGGCAGTCGATGCAACGCATGCATAACTTGATGTACGAACGCAATTTGACCGAGCACGAGATGGACAACCAACGCCGCGAAGCCCTCTCTCGCGTGCAACAAGCGGCGGAAGGCGTCGAGCACGCTCTGGCGGCGATGCGTCTAGCCATGCCAAACCTGCATCTTGAATCGGACGAACAAAAAGTCTTCGCTTCGCTGGCGGATAAGCTGCTGATCCAGGCCGGGCAACTGAAATCCCAAGCGCAAACCTTGCAGATCGACGCGATTCCAACCACGTTGGAAGCCATTTCGGCAACCTGTACGTCCTGCCACGAGTTGTTCCGCGATTTCAAGAAACCCGGAGGCCAATAATGCACAGCCGTCCTCGCCTGCTCCTCACCATCGCCTCCGGCGTATTTCCGCTAGCCGCGACGGCTACCGACGATGTGCGCGCCTTGTTGCGACAACTCGGCGACCAAGTCGCCGAACTCAAGCAACACGCCAATCAAGCCGATGCCAGAATCCGCGAACTGGAAACCCGCTTGGCCGCCGAGCAACAAAAAAACCGGCAATTGACGACTCAGGCCTCGCCGGCGGCGAATGGCGTCGTCGCCGTTTCGGCCAGTCCCGCCGCCAACCCGACCGAAGCGAAGCCGGAAACCAAGCCGCCAGTCACCTTGGGCGATACCAAGGGCACCTTTAAGATACCCGGCACCGACACCTCGCTGGGCTTCGGCGGCTTCGTGAAATTGGACGTCAACGAAAGCAGCGTCAGCGCCCCGTCGTTTGGCGACCAATATTTGTCCATCTCGAATATTCCGGTATCGCATCGCGGCGAGGACAGTCAACTAGCGTTCAACGCCAGGGAAAGCCGCTTCTGGTTCAAATCGTTCACACCCAGCGCTTGGGGCGATATCAACACCTACCTGGAACTGGATCTGTACGGGGCCGCCGCCAGCTATACGCCTCGATTGCGCCATGCCTACGGATCCTTCGGCAATTTCCTGGCCGGCCAAACCTGGACCACGTTTTTAAACGAATTGGCGGCGCCGGACACTTTGGATAATGCCGGCCCGGTCGGTCTCGCTAAATTTCGCCAACCGCTAGTGCGTTGGACCCAGCCGTTTAAATTCGCTGGCGAGAGCTTGGATTTGCAATTGGCGGCCGAATCCCCCAACAGCACGCTGTGGACCGGCAGCGGCTGGAGTCCGGCGCTCGGTACGCTGACCTACGACAACCTCACGACCACCGGCGACGATCGCTATCCGGACCTGATCGCCAAACTGGTCTACAAACCGGACTGGGGCAATCTATCGTTGGCGGCGATGGGCCGGCAGATTCGCAATGCCAACAATACCAGCGGCGCGGCGCGAGAAGCTTGGGGCGGCGGCGTCAGCCTAGCCGGCAAAATCAATGTCTTCGAACTCGACAATATCCGCTTCACGCTGAATTACGGCAACGCGATAGGCCGTTATTCTTCGGTCAACCGTCTGGAAGACGCCGCGCTGGATTCGGCCGGCAATCTGCATTTGGTCAATGTCTACAGCGCCGTGACGGCCTACCAACATTGGTGGAGCAACACCTGGCGCAGCAGCTTCGCCTACGGTTTCGAGCAAGCCGACCAGCCCGATTTCGTGGCCGCGACGATGACTCGCCAAGCCCAATCGGTACACGCCAACTTGCTGTGGAGTCCGTTGCCGCAAGCCACCTTGGGCATTGAATACCTGTACGGCAGCCGCGAATTGATCGACGGCCGCAACGGCAACATCAGCCGGGCCATGTTCTCGGCCAAATACAATTTTTAAACTTTGCCGGAAGCAGGCAAAGTTAGCGGTTTCGCTCCGCTAATTCCTTGCTTTTCGTCTAGGCTTAGATTAACCGGGATCTTCGTGCGGATTTAGCCGACAGGCCAATTCGCTCGACGTCATCGAACACTCATTCGCCGAAGGTTTCAAATTCGGCATCAACAAAACCGACATGTCGATTCAATCTTTACGGAGGGGCCAATGTTTAACAACATGAAAATCGCGGTAAAACTGGGGCTTAGCTTTGGAGTCGTGTTGCTCCTGCTGGGCGCTATCGTGTGGGTAGGGATCGCCAATATGGGCAATTTGGCCGAAACCACCCGCTCCATTGTGGAAGAAGATTTCGTCAAGGTGAAATACGCCAGCGACATGGTCGAAAACACCCTGGATAACGGCCGACTGATGCGCAATATGTTACTGACCGACGACGAAAGCAAACTTCAGGAAATGAAGCGGGATGCTCAGACCAATCGCGACGAGAACAAAACCATACTCGCCAAATTGGATGCCTTGATCCAATCCGAGAAGGGCCGCGCGCTACTCGAGGCTGTCGGCAACCAGCGCAATCTGCTCTCGTCGAAATACGACACGTTTTACAGTCTGCTCGCCGACAAGACCAAGGGTAAGACCGCCGCCACCGAATTTCTATTGAAAGACTGGGCACCTAACAACACCGCCTACGTGACCGCAGTGAAAGCGGTAAACGATTTCCAAAACGAAAGGATGAAACAGGCCTATAAAGATGCCGACGACTTGTACGACAGCAGCAAAACCATCATGTTTGGCGTCGCGCTGGTCGCGTTGCTGGTTAGCCTACTGATTGCCTGGTTTGTGACGAGAGGATTGATTCGCCAACTGGGCGGCGAACCGGGCGACGTGGCCGCGCTGGCCAACCGAGTCGCGATCGGCGATCTCAGCGGCGAAATCCGCTTGGACGCCGGCGACACCACTAGCGTGATGGCCGCGATGAAGCATATGAGCGACACCATCAAAGTCCTACTGACCGACATGGACCATATGGCTCGCGAACACGACAAGGGCGAAATCGACGCCATCGTCGACGGCGGCAAATTTCAAGGCAGTTTTAGGACCATGGCCCAAGGCGTCAACGACATGGTCGGCGCCCATATCGCGGTCAAGAAAAAAGCCATGGCGGTGTTCAAAGAGTTCGGCAACGGCAATTTCGAAGCCGACATCGAAAAACTGCCCGGCAAAAAAGCGTTTATCAACGAAGCCGTCGATCTGGTACGCACGAACTTGAAGGCCGTCATCGCCGATACCGATACCTTGATCAAAGCCGCCGCCGAGGGTCGCCTGGACATACGCGCCGACGCCGGCAAGCACCAAGGCGACTTCC
>NZ_LUUK01000093.1 GCF_001644025.1 Methylomonas koyamae | reverse complement strand
CTAGCAAGTCGTGGATTATTTGTTTCATGTCGCCGTCTGTCTAAGCCTAGCTACCTATGCACAAGCATAAGACCCATTCAATGCAAAACATACCACCAAAATATCGACGTATAATCATATAATATGGAAAACTACATCTATGTCAGCTACCTGAGCGCCACCGTCGCTTACGCACTACTGCTCGGCTACTCTATTCTGAGGAAACCAAAGCACCTTCCCTTTATGTTTGCGGCACTTTCATCCTTATTATGGTGCGCACGAACCACTATAACAACATCGAATAGCTATTATTTTTATGCCGATACCCTTAGCTATGAAACGGTCCGCAATTTCGCATGGTTCGTCCTCTTAGGTTCGCTACTATTCCAACAACGACACCAACGCACCTTATCTCTATTGAGGTCTAAAACAGCGCGGCTTGCGTCGCTTTTGACCCTCTTCATCCTTAGTATAGAGAGTTTTCCAGATTACCAGGACTTCCTGAGAGAGTCTTTCGATTTCGATCCCAGATTTGTAGCGCATGTAGTGTTCGCGGTATTCGGTCTGATCCTAGTGGAGCAACTGTATCGTAGCACACCGCTGAAGCAACGCTGGAACATAAAGTTCTTGTGTGTCAGCTTAGGTGCATTGTTTGCGGTTGACCTCCTACTTTTTAGCAAATCATTGCTGTTCAAGCAGTTAGATTTTTCACTTTGGCAGTCCAGAGGCATCATTAACGCGATTTTGACGCCCTTCTTAGCCATTACGTTGCCTCGTCTTCAATTTCCGGACTCGAACACCGAGCTTACCGTTCCCAGAAAATCGGTTTTTCACTCCACCATTCTGTTTGGATGCGGTATCTACCTGATTTTAATGTCATTTGCTGGATTTTATATTAAGCACGCCAACGAAAAATGGGGAGAAACCGCTCAAACACTGTTCATTTTTCTTGCCATTATTCTTCTGATTATTCCATTTACTTCAGGAAAAATGCGCGCGCTGTTCAAGATCTACTTCAGCAAGCATTTTTTTCACTACAGCTACGACTATCGTGAAGAATGGTTGAAAATTTCCAAATCCCTGGCGAAACTGGAATCCATAGAGGAACTAAAGCTTTTTATTATCAACACCTTAACCGACCTTGTTGAAAGCGCTGGCGGCGGGTTGTGGCTAAAAAACGACCAAGGCCAATTTTTTCTTGCTGCGGAACAAAATTTGAAGCTAACGCCACAGGAATTGGAATATTTGCACCATTTGGAAGATCTGCCCGAGTACCTTACCAACAAACAATGGGTCATTGATTTTTTTGAACTGGCTCACGCCCCTGAAGTATACGATGATATCGATCTGTCGCCCTGGTGCTACGAGGACAGTCAGGTCTGGCTGATCGTTCCGCTGTTTCACATGAACAAATTGGAGGCATTCGCGGTTTTAACGCAAGCCCGCGTGCCAAGAAAGCTCGATTGGGAAGACCATGACCTACTGAAGACCGTTGGCATGCAACTAGCCAACGCTCTGGCGTTGAGTCGCGCTAGCGAAGAGCTGGTTAGCAGTCGCCAATTTGAAACCTATCACCGTTTGTCGGCTTATCTAGTTCACGATCTTAAGAATGTCGGCGCTCAGATTGGTTTGATTGTAAAAAATGCAGCCAAACACAAACATAATCCGGCGTTTTTTGACGACACTATCGACACCCTCAACAATGTTTCCGACAAAATTCAGCACATCGTCGAGCAACTTAAACAAGGCGAAAACAAAGTCAGCTCAGTCGTTTTGGTAGATTTGGTCGACGTTATTCGCCGGATAATCGCCAGTAACATAAACCCAATTCCGGTGATTCTAAGCACGACTCTGACCGAGTGCCTGGTAAAAACCGACCAAATCAAGGTCTCTAACGTGTTAGCGAATCTGATTCAAAATGCTCAAGATGCTTCTAACGGCAAGGGAGACAAAGTAGAGCTTGAATTAACCAAAGACCCTGACTATGCTGTGATAAAAATTATTGATAACGGTAGCGGAATGGATCAGCGATTTATCGCTGAACGACTCTTCAAACCATTCGACACCACCAAAGGGAATGCCGGCATGGGCATTGGGGCGTACGAAGCACGCGATTATGTTTTAAAAAGCGGAGGCCAGCTTCAAGTTGAAAGCACGCCCGGAGTCGGCACCACGTTTACGATTTACCTACCATTAGCAAAGCGGGTTTCCGCTCAACCAGGGCATAATGACTGAATCCAAACTTCTACTGATCGTCGAAGACGATCCAGGCCTGCAAAAACAACTGAAATGGAGTCTAGAACAGTACGAAATAGTACTGGCAAGCAACCGCGACGAAGCGATCGCGGCTTTGCGCCGCCATACCCCTAGCGTCGTTACTCTCGACCTTGGTTTGCCACCAGACCCCACCAATGCGAGCGAAGGCATCGCCACGCTACAGGAAATGTTGGCACTAGCGCCCTCGACCAAAATCATCGTCGTGACCGGAAACGACGATCGAAACAACGCGATTCAAGCCGTTGCGTTAGGCGCTTACGATTTTTATCAAAAACCGATAGACCCCGACGTGCTCGGACTGATAATCGAACGAGCTTTTCAACTAGACGCGCTGGAGCGCGGTTATCAGGAACTGAAACAACAAAAACCACTGCACGGAATCATCGCCACTAGCCCGCAAATGCAATCGGTGTTGCGGATGGTGGAAAAAGTGGCACCGACGCAAGCAACCGTACTCTTGCTGGGCGAAAGCGGCACCGGTAAGGAAGTCTTGGCGAGGACGGTGCATAGACTCAGCGCGCGCGCCGACCAACCGTTCGTCGCAGTGAATTGTGCCGCGATTCCGGAAACGCTGTTGGAAAGCGAATTGTTCGGGTACGAAAAAGGCGCATTCACCGGCGCGGTCGCTCAAACCAAGGGTAAAATTGAATACGCACAGGGCGGCACTTTTTTTCTCGACGAAATCGGCGACCTGCCGTTCGCTTTGCAGGCCAAACTTTTGCGGTTCATACAGGAGCGGGTCATTGAACGACTCGGCGGCCGGAAGGAAATCCCTGTAGACGTCCGCATTATCTGCGCCACCCACCGTCATCTACCCGATTTAATCGAACAAGGTCAGTTCCGTAGCGATTTGTATTACCGCCTTAGCGAAATTGCAGTCGACATTCCGCCGTTGCGTAAGCGAGAAGGCGACATCATCGCTATCGCCACCGCCTTGCTGCAACGCTACTGTCGCGAAAACAGCCGGAAGGAAAAGCATTTCTCGCAGGACGCGGCACAAGCGCTCGAAGCCTACCTTTGGCCGGGAAATATTCGGGAGATGGAAAACAAAATCAAACGCGCGGTGATTTTGTCGGACAGCAATTTCGTCACCGCCGAGGAACTACAACTCGGATCGACAACCGACAAGTCCATGCCCCTAAATCTGAAAGCGGTCAGAGAGGCGGCTGAAACCGTCGCGATCAACCGTGCACTGTCCTATACCGATCATAACGTTTCCGAGGCAGCGAAACTGTTGGGCGTCACTCGGCCCACGCTGTACGGATTGTTCGAAAAATACGGAATTCCGATCTCGGCCCGCAACCAGAGCGACGACTAGCCGCCTCAGGCAAGCGATTCCGAGCAGCATTTTGCGGCGCGGAATCATTCTATAGATCCATTACCACTGCGATTCGCCGGTCTCCGGATCGTACATTTCATGAAACACCTTATGCCGGTTAGCTATCAGCTCATCAATACTGGGAGAATTACTCATCGCGCGCTGAATAGCCAATTTCATCGCCTCGTAATTCGTACGGTACAAATCCTTACGGTCCAGATTGGGGTTGGTTGCGCAAGAGGGATCTATCCAAATCATCGCGACGATACACAGTTCATTGGCTTGTAACCGAGGAATGACACCATCCGCGACACTGTCGATCACAGCGTCGGCCACTGCGGACTGCACCGGTCCGCCAAATAAATTAACGTAAGCGGAAGACTTGATCGTCACCTTAGGTACCATAATCGTCGCCGGCCGCACTTGCTGGTTTGTCGCCCTGATGGCGAACATCCGGGTATGGCCTTCGGTCTGGCCCATCAAATTGGCGAAAGCATGGCCGGCCGGACCTTTGACGTCGCCGAGCAGTATTTCCGGCATTGCGTCGGTACCTTGGCCTTCGCTCGAAAATACGGTGGCTTCGCCGGTTCTAAACCAATATGAATCTGACATGGTGAGTCCTTGATCGTAATTGCGAAAGCCGGCATTCTATGCCGCTCGCGACCACCCGGCAATAGCCGACAGCAAGGAATCAGGAGTCCTAGCGCTTACGTAACAATTGCAGACACTGACGGTTGGCCGCCAAATCCAATGCGCTAAAGTCGTCGTCGGTGGTCAGACGCGGATTGGCGCCAGCGTCGAGCAATTGAGCAACCACGGCGTGTTTGCCGGCCGATGCCGCGTAGATCAATGCGCTGGAACCGCTAGGATTTTGATAATCGATGGCGATACCGGCTTGCAGCAGCAACGCAATACACTCCGCCGATTCAGCAAAACAGGCAGCCCACAACGCGTTATTGCCGTAGGCATCCAAGACAGTCAAATCAGCGCCGCTTTCAAGCAAATACACCAACACATCCGCTCGACCGTGTCGGGCCGCCAAGATCAAAGCCTGCTCTCCCCGCCCGTTAACCGGTGCGGCAGGCGGAATCGTAAAGCCGTTTTGAGCCAGCCATTCAGTGATTTCGGTATTCGGACTCATCCTAACCCCACTTATACCAATGACGGCCTGGACAACAGCGACACATGCCCAACCCCATGTTGGCGCAAGGCCTCCAACAATTCCAAACGTGCAGCCTCGCCCTTGCCGCGCAGATAGCGTAACTCCGCGACCGTTAGCAATGTAATCGCCACTAGCGCCACCGGTCCTCCCGGCAACATGGCCACGGCACCAAGGCCAGCCGGTAGCGACAACAGCGCCCCAACGCGACCGCGACCGTCCTTGATGTGTTCGATATTGAACTCGATCGACAAAGGCTCGCCCGCCAATAATTTCTCGCAAAGTACCGGGTAGCCGGCCAGGGTATGGCTGACCTCGGCAGTCAACGGAAACAGCCAGGTATCCGCCAACGCAGTGAGCGGGTGATCCTCGGTGAGTCCGGCATCCGGACTTTCGATAAAGACCTCCAGACCCAAGCCGGTTTCCGGCCGATCGCGTTCGACCCAAGGGTCGGACAGACCGTCGGAAATGACACAGGCGTTAGCGCCATGCCGAGCCGCCAACCAAGCGGCGCCGGCCGGCCATTCCGGCCCATCGCTCATAGGCCCCATCAACGACGTCAACGACGCAACTTCCGATTCGAACACGCGACCGATCAAAGCCTGCCGCGCCTCGCTCGCCAACCGCAAACGGTCGGCATAGGTTAAACCTACGACAAATTCAGCGCTCATTCGCTACCTGCTCGACGCACCGCGCCTGCCATCGTTCCCGGGCCATCAGCGCGACTTCCTCGTCGGGGTCTTCCATCATCCGCTGCAATAATTCGCCATCGGCCCGCAAGACCACCTCGTAACGCACGGTCCAGTCCGGATCGTCGGCCATCATCACCAAATCGTCGATCTCCATACGCTGCGCCACGATGCGGCGAATGCCCACTTCATGATCTTCAGCCATCAAGCCCAGGCTGACGCTGGGAATGCGCTCGGCAACGGTACGCCGAACCTCGGTGTCGGCATCGGCCACCAAGCGAAACAGCCGCCCCTCGGGCAGGCGTTTGGCAACATAAGCTCGCACGAGATAATCGGTGTCGCCCGCCATCAACTCCAACTGCGCCTCCGGCAAACGGTCGGCAACCGTCACTCGCACCTCTCGATCGCTGTCGTTGATTAGTTCCAGCAACCACTCCAGCGGGACTCGGTAGGCCAATACCCGTCGCACCGCTTCGTCGGGATCGGCCAACAGCGGCCGCAACAAATTCGTCGGCAGATAGCGGGCGGCTATCGCCCGTCGTTCCCAAAATGCATCTTGCATGTACTCGCGAGCCAAAGCGGGATGCAGCTTGAAAAACCGGTCTATTTGCCGACCGCTCTCCGCCATGATGCAAATATCGCCGGGCTTACAAGCCCCCTGCGCCAACAAACTGCTCCGATACGCGCAAGCGTTACAGTCGGCCAACGGCGTCAGATCAGGTTCCCGAACTTCCGGTGATTGGGCGGCCATCGCTTAAGCCGCCTCAGCCCTGACGGGCAACAGTTCCGGCGTTACTTGCGATAGCCAAACCCGTATACGCTCGTCGGTCAAATGCGGTTGAGTCCGCTGATCCAGTACCAAACCGACAAATTGACCGTCGATGATCGAATCGGAATGTTCGAATTGATAACCGTCTGTGCTCCAGCGCCCAATCACGTCGGCGCCATAGCCGCAAAACACGCGGTACAGTTGAATCAGCGAACTGGCAAACCGCGAAGCGTAGCGCTCTTGATGTCCGAGACCAAACAACGCAATGCGCTTGCCGGTCAGATCGCAATGTTCCAACTGCGGTACAAACTCCTGCCAACTGCGCTCCTGGCAACCGACGGCCATGCCCGGCAAATCGCCGATACCGTAACTGGGTGTCCCCAAGATCAGCGCATCGTATTGCAGCAAATCGTCCAGACTGGCCCGATTGACATTTTTCGGTTTGTCCGCCAACTCTTCACCCAGCAGACTGTAGATCTTCTTTGCCACCAACCGGGTACTGCCGGTATCGGTACCGAAAAAAATGCCAATTTTGCCCATAAATCACCTGTAGACGAGTTTGCGAGGAATGGCCTTAAGCCTTTTCGCAATTCTCAGCAAATTTCGATCCAAAACAGAATCCTTGCTCGCCAACATTTTTTAATCACAAATTCAATAACATAAAACACCCGGCATGCCCCGACGGTTGAGCTCTTTGAAGGTATGGCTACAATTGCCGGGAAACTGGCGAGATTGCCACACAGCCGATCAGCCCGCCGGTTAGCGACTCATATCGCCCGCCCGCGAACACAAGAAGTCAGAACCGCTATTGTTCGCCAATCCAGACTAGGCCTCCGAACCAACAACACCGTTTTCAAGACCAAAAGGGAGATTGATCCATGGCAATTTTGCGTTGCAGCGCTTGCGCCTATCTGCGAGAGGTACCTTCCGAGCATGCCGGCAAGACCGTCAAATGCCCTGTGTGCGAAAAGCCTGCGGCGATCCACGACACGGTGGGCTTCGTGACCGGTTTGATCGACAAGTACAGTGCGCTTTTAAGCAAATACCGGACTCTGGAAATGTCGCAATCCACCCCGCCGCCCAAGGGCCAAGCGCCGCAAAAAATCGAGGATCTGGATTTGCACAATACGGCGGTGATGAGCCAAAGCACTCAATATCAACCGATCGTCCGTTGGTTCGAGCGTAAAAGCGTGCAAGTCCAAGTCAATCACGACGCTCTCGATACCCAAGGTTTTTTCGACGAAGTTGCAGTGGAGCTTGGAGATCAGCTGGCGACGCTGGGGGAACTACTCGACAAAATCCGCAAGGCGCAGCGCAATGACTACGGTTCGGTGACGATGAATTTAAGCAACCACAGTCAAAACCAAATCAAAATCATCACCGGTTTTTGCAAATCGCTTTACGACTTCTCATTCGTCGCCAAATATTTCTACAACAAAAACGAAAAGCGCGTCCATCTGACGCTGCAAACTGCGCCGGCCATCGTCAACTTTTTCAACGGCGAATGGTTGGAATGGTATGTGTTCATGAAATTGCTAAAGCATTGCTACGACGGCAACGGCCTGTTTTCCTGTCTCCGCAATTTTACGATCCGCTTCGCCAACGAGGACCTATACGAAATCGACGTGTTTTTCCTGATTAATAGCCGTATTCCAGTGTTCATCGAATGCAAATCCGGCGAATTCAGACCCTTTATCGACAAGTACAGCAAAATGCGCCGCCGCCTCGATATTGACAAAAACCACTTTTTGCTGCTGGCCTTGGGAACCAGCGACGAACAAGTCGCCGGGTTGACCAAAATGTACGACATTACCTTCGTCAACGAGACCAATTTTATCAAGCACATCAGTGCTTTGATGGCGCCATAGCTTCAACGCGCCGGCGCATCGCCGACCGGCGCTGCAAACGCGTCGGACACCAATCGACCGACATTGGCGCCGGTCAGCGCCTTTAAAAACGCCACCAGTTCGGTCACTTCGCCGTCCGTCAAGGCCAACGGCCGCATCGCGGGCGCCAGATTGTCGTTGGCAACGCCACCCCGATTGTAAAAACGTACGACCTCTTCCAAGGTCGCCAGCGAACCGTCGTGCATGTAAGGCGCGCTCAACGCCACATTGCGTAGCGACGGCGTTTTATAAGCCCAGCGGTCGGCCGGATTCTGGCTGATTTCGTAATAGCCTAGATCGTTAGGTTTTTCGCCACGCACCCCCGACAAATGCCGGATATCGACATCGACGAACACTCCCGGCGCCACTTGCACGTGTTGAGTATCCGGCGCCTTTTGCATGGATTCCGTATAGCCGATGCCGGTGTTGTGGCGTTTTTGATCCGCGAACAGCGCCGACTTTTCTCCCACGCTATGACAGTGGCTACAGCCCGCCTTGCCGGTAAACAGCGCGAAACCCCGCTTGGCGGATTCGTCGAGCGCATCCGAGCGCTTGCCGAAATACCAGCGATCGAACGGCGAATCCGCCGAATTCAAGGTGCGTTGATAACTCGCCAACGCCTGACCTATCGTCTCCATCGTCGGCGCTTTGCCGAAAGCGGCTTCGAACAGGCCACTGTAGTCGGCGGCGGTTTTGATTTTGTCGATTACATAGCCGATGGACGGATTAGCCATCTCGTTATGCGCCAACAATGGCCCCCAGGCTTGTTGTTCCAGCGTATTTTCGCGGCCGTCGTGGAACAACAATTGAGCATAACCAACGTTGTACAGCGAGGGCGCATTGCGGCGCACGCTCCGCCCCTCGACGCCGACCGCCGTCTCCATCTCGTTATTGGCGAAACCCTGTTCCGGGATGTGGCAAATCGCGCAGGAAAAGGTATTGTTCAACGACAGCCGCCGGTCGAAAAACAACTTGCGGCCCAACGTGATTTTGGCGGGTGTCAGCAGGTTATCCTTAGGCACAGGTAAAGCAGGCAAACCCAACGGCGGCTTTAGCGCAAAGTCGATCAACTTTGCCGGTTGACCCCGCCGTTGTTCCAGTGCCACGGAACGGGTTTGGTAATCTGCTTGCTGATAGTTTTGCTTATTGTCGCCGGGCTGGAGCAACATATCCGTCGGCACCGCGGACGGCGCGGCTTGCGGTTTGACGGCGGCCAGCAAGGTAAGTACATCGCCGATCAGCGTGTCGGCATGCAAAAAATCGACGCTGTAAATATTCCGGACGTTCTTATCTTTATCGATCAGATAGACCCGTAGCAGATGCGAAAACGTGCCGGTAAACCGACCTTTGTCGTCATAGACCTTTTGCACGTTCTGCTGGTAGCCGTCGAGGATGGGCTGCAAAGTGGTTCCGTCGCGTGTGGTCAGGAACTGCCAATCGAAATCGCCGGTTTTAAAGCCTTCGCCGTAATGGCGCATCATTTCCGGCGTGTCTTGCGTGGGGTTAAAGCTGAGCGTTAATAATCTGAGTTTATCGGCCAATTCCGGTTGTTTCTGTAACTGGCGACCGATCTTCTGCAACACTTGGGTGGCCAGCGGGCAGCCGTTGACATCGCTGCAGGCGGCGTAAATAAAGCTGAGCAACACCAGCTTGTCACCCATTAGGTCGTGGAGGTGTTTGGATTGGTTGTTGCTGGTTAATACGTCGCCGTTGGCGGCTTGGGTGATGATTGGCAGGGTATAGGTGCCAGGTTTTGCGGGTTCGAAAGGTAGGGCGGTGTAGCCGGGGGCTAGATGTTTAGCGTCCTGCGCTTGGCTGATTGGCGCTCCCAGGTTAAAGAGAAAGCATAGGAACCCTATCGTTCCCATGCTCCAGCGTGGGAACGCCGGGGCGGACGCTCCAGCGTCGGCGTTCAGACTATATAAACTGTCGCGATAAGGGAGCTTCATTAGCTTGCTGTATACTCTTGAGGTGGTGTCGCTGACGCGACGGCTTGTTTTAATGTCAGTTCTCGGACCGACAGCCGAGATACTTTCGCTACGAAAACCATCCCTGGTTTTCGCCCTGCGGGCCAGCCTATCGGCTGTTCAAATTCGTTCCAGACGAATTTGTGCTTGTCCAAAGAAAAGTATCCAAAAGAAAAGACGCACGAATGCCGCTTTGATCTTGCGCGCC
>NZ_LUUK01000092.1 GCF_001644025.1 Methylomonas koyamae | reverse complement strand
CAAGGCTCGGAACCTTGCGTATATTATTCGGAACTTCGAGCGCAAGGCTTTGAGAATTGCTGGCAAGGCTATCTGGTCGCTTGCGCCGTTTTTTCGGCTACCGGATTTGGTAGGTCGGTCTGTTATAAATGAAATGTTCCTGAAAGGTCGCCTTCCATGAAAATCGCTATCTCCCTGGATCATTCCGTTCCGGAGCAACGGTTGATTGCCCCCAAACTCAAAGCGATCAAAGCAAATATCCGCTTTAAACAGCGTCAAGATTGACTGAATTGCCGGGGCGGTCGATGTTGAAGACCATTGGCAAGCATTAAAGGACTTGGAAACAGGCGGACAAATTTGCCCACCGATCAATTTCGCGCGAGCACAAAACCTTGCCCACCCAGGCTTTTTCGGAGCGTCGTTAAAGACTTATTGGATAAATGGGCTACTTATAGCGTTTTAAAATTGTCAAAAAATTTTACGCAAGCTTGATACGGCGTTTTTAATTCATTGATTTTTAGCATACTTTACGAAGGCACAGAGTTTGCTCACTAACAGGGTTTCCCATTTTTAACCATGGAGTTCAAGATTATGCAGCATCAAAACCACATGATGACGACAGTCTGCCTGTCAGGCGTGTTGTTGGCGGCATCGGTTATGCCAGCCCAGGCGGCTATCATTGTCGGCGGCAGTTCGCTGTTGACCGAAACCTATTTGAGTCAACTGGAAAATCAGCTTGGCGAAGGCCCTATCGCGTTGACCAATATATTCACTAAATCACCCGGCGCCACTTCCGTTGATTTCCACAATGCGGTTGACAATAAAGGCCGGACCTTTGTGGTGATGCAAGCAGCGGAAGACAATGGAAATACCGCGGTGATCGGTGGCTACAATCCCGAATCATGGAATTCTGTCGCTCACACTAACCCCACTCAGCAAAGCTCATTCCTCTTCAATTTAAGCAATAGTCAATTTTTTTTACAATTTGGTGCTTATATAACACTCAACCAAAGCTCGTATGGCCCAAGTTTTGGTAGCGGCTACGATATCTTTGTCGATAGCAGTTTGAATAATGGTTATTCATACCTGGCGACCTACACCAATACTTCCAGCGGAAACTCCATTATCGACGGTTCACACTACAACGGCGTCAATGTCAGCTATGGTGCCATGGAAGTGTTTACGATCAGCCAAGTGCCTGTACCTGGCGCGGCCTGGTTGTTTGGTTCAGCCATTTTGGGTTTGCTGGGCTTGAAACGTCGCGGATAGAAAAGCTTGGCATGCGCGGGTCCTGAACTTTCCTGACCGACGATTCGGACGGATGGCGATAGCCGTCCGAAGCGGTGCAGTTTGAAATATCAGAAAATTTTACATCTGGACCAATAGCTTGAGTCCGCCCAAGCATGGCTAAAAATCTAGCGACAAACGACCTTGAAGGAATCATAAACGTTCCGGCCGGTTCGCGGATGCCGAAAACCGAATTCAGTCCGATGGCCTCGGCCTGATGGAGCGCCAACTAACCAAGCTTAGCGCGCCGGCTCACGACCGAAACGAAGACCAGCCTGTAGCGTTATTGAACCTGTTGAACTTTTCCGGTATTTCGGTTTTAGAGCGGCGATTTGATCGGAATATTGGAAATCAATCGATCGTCATCAGATGTCATTGAGGTTATACGGCGGCTCAATACCGCCACGAAGAGACACCTGCAGTCATAATACCAACGGCGAAATGCTCACCGAAGCGGCCCGTATCTGCGGGTGAAATTGACCATAATGCTCGTAGATATACCATTGCCGAGGGTTTAGCAGAATCAGATTTTGTAATGTCAAGAGTTGTCATGAAACCTTTACATCAAATAACTTTAAGTGCTTTACAAAATTTGATATTTTGGTCATCATGCTGAAAAGCAGCGTTGAAGGCTCGTTAGCCCCCCAAGTGTTCGGTAGTTGCCGGCGTATAATGGCAAAAGGCTAGCCCAACACATTCGAGTGTTGGCTGCAGACGAACCATTTAAGGTGGCTAATATAGAAATAGATATTGGGCCATCAGCCTGCTTTTGAGCTTAACCGTCTTCCAAGCCGAGGCTACAGCGCCTTTTAACTTGGACGATCAAAGCTTGATCTACAGTCGTGTTAGCGGCATCACCCGATCCCGCCCCGACGCCAATCCACTCGGAACGATGATAGTCGCGGTATTACAACCTTCGTAGGTTGAGACTACCATCTTGTGCAATTAACTTTAGCAATTTTCGTATTTGGCTGGACCGCTACTAA
Source organism: Methylomonas koyamae (assembly GCF_001644025.1). Lineage (GTDB taxonomy): Bacteria > Pseudomonadota > Gammaproteobacteria > Methylococcales > Methylomonadaceae > Methylomonas > Methylomonas koyamae_A. The sequence goes on along the minus strand of NZ_LUUK01000092.1, from coordinate 2,544 downwards.
AAGGATTGATATCAAAATATGAAAACAAGAAATCTATATAACAGTGCGATTTTAATATTTGCCTGGCTATTTGCTCCAAATCTTAGCTATGCGACACAGGTTATTACATTACAAATAAATCCGTCGACGAGCTGGGTTCAAGATATTCCTTGGGTTGAAATTCTTCCAAATTCAGCGGGTGAAATACCGGACTTGTCCTCAGAAATACCATTCGGCGAGCCAAAACCCGAAGCAATTTATCACCCGAGCGAGCGTTTTTCCTTGAGCGGCAATATTAATGTCATACTGGGGCGCAACTACCTCTATTCATTAGAAACAGAAGCGATCAACGTCTCGCCGGGTATTCTGCCAAGCGGCCGGAATGTTACTCTGGATTTGCCATCACAGACCTTACGGGATGGGGTTTTTCCAAATGAATTGGCATTTTCTTTGCCTGCCGGCACAATATGCGCTTGCTTTAGATTGGATAACCCATTTGCACCTAAAATATCCGGAGCATTTGACGGCAAATCCTTATCGGTTGATTTTACGAGTAATGATATGCAATTTGGCTTTTATTCCACAGATACCGTTACGTGGATAGGTGGCTCACCGTCAGATTCACCAGCAGGCGAAAATAAATATTCATACCATATAGAGGCGAGCGTCGTGCCTTTACCGCCAACAGCCGTACTATTTTTATCCGCGCTTGGCTTTATGGGTTTATCTCGTAAACTTCGGTAAGACACAAAAAATATTGGCCGTGATCGATGCATTTCCTTGAGCGGGACGGGTTTAATAAACCCGTCCCGAGCCTTTTTCCGAAAGACTTTTTCGGGCACCCTACTTGAAAAAAAAATTGGCAAAAACTGCGCGACGGATATTTCCGGCATCCCGGTTCATTCCCATCACCTCCGAGTAATCCGATGCGTCCAAGGAATTGGACCATTTCTTCGACCATCCGCCAGCCAATTCTTGCGAGTAGTCTCGCGCTCCAAGCCGAGCAGCTGTAGGGTGGGCAAAATTGCCCATCGATTTGCTTCGCGTAGGCACAAAAGCCTTGTCCACCAGGCTTGAAATGGGCGTTGGATGATGTTGTCATTGACGCTTAACCCCATGATTCTTTGTGGAATGCTCTCTCGTATTGAGGGCATGAGCCGCGTAGGGTATGCACCGCATATCATATTCAAGGTTTCCGATGAGTCAAACGCCAAAGAAGGTACGCAATGCGTACCCTACATCACTCCATTCTTCGGAAACATCAATATCTTCGTGTGCTAGAAATGAGGTAATCCCGATAGATTCCAGAAGTTCCTTGATTCGGCCCGCAATCTGCTTATCGGCGGTTTGGTAACTTATAAACGCATAACAGTACATCTGTATGGTTTCCGATGGCTAACGCCTGCCATAACCGGAGGCAAAAAGCTGCATAGCGAGAAACGAGTGGCGCAGCTTTTTGACGTCCGTGTTTATGGCATTGTTAGGCATTTTTTATGACATACTCCGATGCTTGAAGACGAGACGTCATTTGTTTCAAAAGATTACTATATAAATTTAAGCTCATACTGATATAGGAAGACCAAGCCTTTTTGCCCAGCTGTTCATAAGCGCGATAGTTATACTCATACAATTCCAATTGCTTTTTTGCGCTTTCAGCCTCGAACTTAGCGAGACTAAGTTTTTCTTCTCGTGATATAGGCAAAGACATGAACAATTCCCCGTTGTACCGCCATGGGTTTTGCTCCATTTCAAATTGCCACATAGTGAGATAACCAGATTTTGTGTATACATCCACTATACTGTCAGCACAGGCCGGGTTAGATGTTACATAAAGCGTTAGTTCTTCGAGAGTTTGGATCTTGCTTTTTGTGATGCGCCTTGCTTCAGATAATATTGCATTTGTTATTTCTGTCTGCCTTTGTATCGGATTGAAGCTTTTTGCGAATCTTACTTCTTCCTCTGTTGCTATTCGAATAACCCCAGATACTTCATCGAAGAATGATGAGTGATTAATATCTTCTGGAGAACAATATGATGGATTTTCTACTACTTTTTTTCCGGCGTGTTCAAAAGCTTCCGCTACAAGCCTGGAACAAAACTGCTTGTTTTCTTTATTTCTTTGGGTTCCGATCTTTGTTCTAACAGCTTCTTTGATCGAATACTCCTTTCCTATCTGGGAGCGAGCATACATTGAAGCGTTAGTGGCAACGCCTCCCGCCTTAGGCCGAAGCACCTTAACCCTAGAGGGTTTGTCAAAAAGTAGCCTTTGTATGTTCGCGGAATGAACGCCTTTCGAGTCGGAGTGAATATAGCTTCCATGGCCAACGTATAGAATGGCATGAGAAAAGCCACTGAAAGTCACCCCACGTACACCTTTGCTAGTGAGGCTTTTCTCCGATGTGAGTAAAACATCGCCCTCCTTTAGTTGGTTCATGTCGAGGATGTACATATTTTCATGCCTAACAAGGAATTAAATAGTTTCCGTATATCTAACGAAAAATGATCCTCGAAACGATAATTCATTGATTGGCATATAATTTCCATTCAGCTCGTAGGATGGGTAGA
>NZ_LUUK01000091.1 GCF_001644025.1 Methylomonas koyamae | reverse complement strand
GTCTGGCGGCGCGTAAGGGCGGCACCGGGCTGTTCGGCGGAGGCAGTCCCTACGCCTGGTACGGTGGCTTGATCAAGAACGACATCACCAACTTGCTGAGTAGCCACGACGATTTACGGCGCAAGGGTTATACCGCCATCGTCAAAATCTGGCTGAAGTCGGATGGATCGGTCGAACGCTTGGAATTGGCGAAAGGCAGTAACGACGCGGAGATCGACGAATTGCTGACACGCTCGCTGGAGAAATTCAAGCGCGTCGCCGAGCCGCCGCCGCCGGGCATGCAGCAACCGATCAAGTTAAAAATTTCATCACGACTATAAATCTAAACAGGTAGATCCATGGCGAACAAAAAACGGCTGATGGCCCTGGCATTGTCCGGGCTGATCGGCACGGCGCAGGCCGGCGAAAAGGAGGAGTTGCTGAAGCTGCGAAACACCACCACCAATTTGATCAAGCAATTGGTCAAGCAGGGCGTGATTACCGATAAGATGGCCAATGAGATGATCAAGCAGGCCGAGGTCGACGCGGAGCAGCAGGTGGCGCAAGCCAAGGCGGCCGGCGCCAAGGAAGCCGTGCCGGCCGACGAGGTCAGGGTGGCCTACGTGCCCGACTTCGTCAAGGATGAGATTCGCCAGCAGGTGCGTAGCGAACTGCGCGAGGAAGTCGTCGGCGACGTGATGCAAAAAGCCAAGAACGAACAATGGGGCTTGCCGAACGCATTGCCGGAATGGACTAAGCGTTTCAAGCTGTCCGGCGACATTCGCTTGCGTTCGCAGCATGAGTATATGGCCCAGGACAATATCGCCGACTCTTATGTCAATTACCAAGCATTGAACGACGCCGGTGGGTTTACTAACGCCCAAGACAATTTTACGTTGTATCAGAACACCACGCATGATAGACAACGCTTTCGTGAACGCCTACGCTTGGGGATAGACGCCAGTATTACTGACAGCGTCAAGGCTGGCGTGCGCTTGGCGACCGGTAACCAGCGCGATCCGGTTTCAACCAACCAGACCTTGGCCAATTTTGGTAATCGTTACGAATTCACGGTCGATAGAGCTTATCTGCAGTACGACGGGGTTGACGACAACAAATTCAAGTGGTTGACCTTGAGCGGTGGCCGGATCAAGAATCCCTGGTATACCGGCGGCGGCGAATTTAGCGGCGGTAGCGAATTGGTGTGGGATACCGATTTGTCGTTCGAGGGTTTTGCTGGCACGGTCAGGCAGCGCTTGGGTGGCTCGGACAGTTTGCTGGAGAATACCGATCATTCGGATTCGGTGTTTATAACGGCAGGTGCGTTTCCGTTGCAGGAAACCGCGTTCAGTAGCGACAAATGGCTGTTCGGCGGTCAAGTAGGTCTGGAATTGGGCTTTGATAACCAGGATAGTTTGAAAATCGCCGGCGCTTACTTCGATTATGTCAACGTCGAGGCAAGTCAGAACACCTCGTTGACAGGCACTTGCGACAATAATACTGTCACCAACAACGCTTCTCGCCCTTCATTCCTGCAAGGCGGTAACTCCTACGCGACGATCTGCGCCGAAGGTAACCGCAACGATCTGGCGTCGCGCACTGGGTTGCCTGCCATGGTCGGCTTGGCCTCGGACTTCAACATAGTCAATATCAACGCGTCCTACGACATGGCGGTGTTTGCGCCATATCATCTACGGTTTAGCGGCGACTACGCCGAAAACATCGGCTTCGATTATGCAGCCGTTAGCGCCAAAGTCGGCCAGCTGGTCGATGATAAAACCAACGCTTGGCAATTTCGCGCCGACTTCGGCTGGCCGAAAGTGGAAGTGGCCGGCAATTGGAACGTGTTCGCGGCTTACAAATACGTTGGGCGCGACGCGGTGCTGGATGCCTTCACCGATTCGGACTTCCATTTGGGCGGTACCAACGTCAAGGGCTGGTTCGTTGGCGGCAATTACGGCCTGATGAAAAACGTCTGGCTGACCGGCCGCTGGCTCAGCGCCGATATGATCAGCGGTCCGCCCTGGGGTATTGACGTGTTGCAGATGGACATCAATACCCAATTTTAGGAGGCTGGCATGGGATCGGCAATGAAAACGGGTTTGATGGCGGCCATTCTAGCCACGACGGTCGTTGGCGCGGTGCAGGCGGCACCGCGCGAAGCCAAGGGGGATAGCGCGGCGGTGTTGAAGTTGCAGGCGCTGGTTAAAAGCTTGACAGGCGAACGCGACGCCGCGCAAGCCGATGCGGCCAAACTTTCCCAGGAAATCGACCGTTTGAAAAAGGAGAAATTGGCGGCGCAGGCGGCCAAGGACGAATTGAGCGGTGCATTAGCGGCCCAACGCAGTGCCGCCGGCGATGTCAAACAACGTTTGGATAGGTCCCAAGCCGCTTTACAGGACTGGCAAGACAAACATCGTCAGCTCAGCCAGACTCAGGCAGACTTGACCAAACAGTTGAACGTTTCGCGCGGCAAGCAGCGGGATGTCGAGCAGCATCTGCAAGAATGCGCCAGGCGTAACGTTAAACTTTACCAAGCCGCCAGCGAGTTGCTGGAGCGCTATCAAAATCGCGGTACCTTGACCGCGCTGGTCGGCGACGAACCTCTCTTGCAATTCGACAAAGTCGAAATGGAAAGTCTGGTACAAGATTACCAAGACAAGTTCGACGCGGAAAAGCTGAATTCTGACGAGTCGCAGTCCGGGCGTTAGTCCCGACGGCAATACTTTCGGGCCGGTTTTATCCTGTAGCGATAGCGGCTCGCGAGGAATTGCATTTATTCTCAGGTCAGCCGCTTATGCTGGCTAGGCGCCGGCACGGGTGGTGATGAGCGACGGTATGGCTTGGCGTTCGATACCGTCGGTTTGCCGACTTTGGCGCCAAAATCACTCATGCAAATCCCCTGCCGCTTTACGCCGTTGCTGGGTGCGTCATCATGTCGCACCCAGCAACGCACGGTTTTTGCCGATTCTGGCACTGCTTGACCTTGCAAATACGTTAAAATTTGAACAGGCACCTTCACTTGCCGGCAGTTATTCATCAAACGCAGGAACTAGCGAGATACGCAATGACGACAAAAACAACCTTTTTAAAGACTCTGGGCATTGCGGTGCTGACCACGGGCTTGCTAGCCTGTAACGGCGCCGAAGAGCGTAAAGCCAAATACATGGACGAAGGTAAGCAGTTGCTGCAGGCCGGCGATTTCGAGAAAGCCCAGCTTGCTTTCAAAAATGTGTTGCAAATCGATCCCAAGGATTGGGAAAGCCGTTATCAAATGGCCGAGGCTCTGAGCAAGCAAGGGAAAATTGAAAACGCTTTCAAGGAATATAGTACCGTTGTCGCCAATAGTGAAAATCATGTAATGGCGCGTGTTAGGGTTGGCCAGCTGTTATTGTTGAATCGGGCGGTGGACGAAGCTGAAAAAATGGCCGGCGAAGCCCTGGCGAAGCAACCGGACAATGTCGAGGCCTTGGTGTTGTTGGCGGGCGTTCAGGCGGCGAAAAACAATGACGACACCGCGATTGCCACGATCGAGCGCGCGTTGAAACAGAGCCCGGACGACGTGTCGGCCACACTGATGATGGCCTCGATTCAAACCAAATTGAATCAAGTCGATAAAGCCATTGGTTTGCTCAAGCAAGCCAGTGAAAAGAAGGCCGACAGCGTGCCGTTGCGCAGCATGTTGGCCGGCCTTTACGCCAAATCCGGCCAACTCGGCGAAGCCGAGACCTTGCTGGCTTCATTGATCAAACTTGAGCCGCAACAACTGCAGCATTACCGAACCTTGGCTTTGTTCCAAGTCAGTACTCAGCAACTGGATAAAGCCGAGGCGACATTGCGCGACGCGGTTCAACAGCTCCCGGACAACGATACCGCCAAATCCTATTTGGTGGATTTCTTGCTTGAAAAGCGCAGTCCGGAAGTGGCAACCGCCGAGTTGTTGCCGATGATCGAAAAGAAACCGGACGCTTACGATTTGCGCTTCAAACTGGCCAACATCCAGCTAGGGCAGAAGCAAGTCGATAAGGCCGAAGCCACGTTAAAAGAGGTGGTCGAGCTCGATAAACTGGGAGCCAGCGGTATCAGTGCCCGCAACAAGTTGGCCGCGTTGTATTCGATGACCAAGCGCGTCGATGAAGCGAAGGTCTTGAACAAGGAGGTGTTGGACAACAATCCGCGCGATGCCGAGGCGTTGACCTTGCGGGGCCAATTCGCGCTGAACGACAACAAAATGCCGGAAGCGATTTCCGATTTCCGTTCGGTACTGGTCGATCAGCCCAACAATATTGCGGTCTTGAAATTGCTGGCCGCGGCACATCTGCGTAACAATGAAGATGAACTGGCTAGGGAAAACATGGAAAAAGTCGTCGCGGCGGCTCCCTCCGACGAGGTCGCGCGCATGGATTTGGCGGGCTTGTTCATGAAGGCGGGTCGGCAGGATCAAGCCAAGCAGCAGTTGGAAGCGTTGATCAAGGCCAACCCTAAAAGTTTGAAAGGTTTGGAAGCATTGTTTAAGTTCGAACTCAGTCAAAAGCACTGGGATAAAGCCCAGGATGTCGCGACCCAGGTACAGCAACTATCCGATAGGGATGCCACCGGTTTTTATATGTCGGGATTGGGTTATCAGGCTGAAAACAAACTGGAGGCCAGTGTCGAGGCCTTTCAAAAAGCCTTGGACCGCAAACCCGATGCCATCGAGCCGCTAACCGAGATGGTCAAAAGTTTGTTGGTGTTGAAGCAACCCGAGAAGGCGGTCGCCAAACTACAGCAAGTCATCAAACAGCAGCCCGACCATTTCGTCGCTTACAATTTGCTCGGCGGTGTTTATTTGAACCAACAAAAATTCGCCGACGCCAAAGCCATTTATCAAAAGGCGTTGACGATCAAGCCGGAGTGGTACAGCCCGTATCGGAACTTGGCGCTGATCGAACTCGCGCAGAAAAATCAGCCTGAAGCCGAAGCGATCTATCGCAAAGGTATTGAAAAAACCAACGGCGCACTGGAGCTGGTCGACGACTTGGCGCGGCTGATACACCGTAGCGGTAATCACGAGAAAGTTCTGGCTCTTTACGAAGAGTCCTATAAAGCTCATCCGGATTCGGCGGTGGCGGTCAACAATTTGGCTAGCTACATTTCCGATTTCGCGGCAACGCCCGAGAATTTGGCGCGAGCCGAGAAAATGGCCGAACCCTTGGCTAAGGCGAACAACGCGAACTTGCTGGATACCGTCGGTTGGATTGCTTACAAACAAGGCAAGTTCGACAGAGCCAAGGAGTTGTTGCTACAGGTTGTCGAGAAAGCACCGAATGCCGCGATCAGTCGCTACCACCTAGGAATGGTGTATTTCAAATTGAACGATACCGTTAATGCCAAGGAACAATTGCAAAAGGCGGTGGACGGTAAGGTTGAATTCGACGGCTTAGCGGAAGCCAAGGAAACGTTGGCGAAGCTTTAAACCGGCAAGTCGCCAAACTAAAAAGGCTAGTTCCGTTGGGAACTAGCCTTTTTTATTGTTTGATGGTCTGGAAAGTTTCTTTAGCCGATCGGGTTTAAAGTGTCGGAGCGGTAAGTTGCGCCTAAAACCGTAATCGACTCGAAAGTCATTTCAACGAGCTTTAAAGCGCGACGTTCAGACTTGTTCGAAAGAGAGTTTGTCGTCGGTGGCTTTATTGAATACGCTGCCGAGCAAGTCTATGCCTTTCAGCAAATTTGCGGCGTGTTTTAGCTCCTCGGTTTTGGTATGTCCTTCGTCAACGACCAGCAACACGCAATCGACGTAGGGCGAGAAACCCAAGGTGTCGTCGTGCGACAGTATCGGCGGCATGTCGAATATGATAATCCGCGACGGATAGCGGCTTTTCAGTTCGTTAACCAGACGAACCATTTTCGGAGAACGCAACATCTCGGTCGAATTGAATAGCGGTTTGCCGGCCGGCAAAACCACTAGGCGTTCGATACCGGGGTTGACCAGCATCGTGCTCAATTCGCTGTCGTTGAGCAGATAGTCGCTGAGGCCGGCGCCTTGTGGAAAGCCGAACAACTGGTGCTGGCTGGGATTTTGCAAATTGGCGTCCACCAATAATGCGGTGCGGTCCAACTCCATCGCCATGCTGATGGCTAGATTGGCGGCGGTGAGGCTATTGCCGGTTCCGGAGCCTGTGCTGGTGATGGCTACGGTTTTCCATTCCATCGCATCCATTTGCTGCAAGCAACGGGTGCGCAGCATGCGATAGGACTCCAGCCATTTGCCCTGAGGGAAGGCGGATATGATCCGATTTTGCTTGAGCAGGCGCTCGTCGGCTTTTTGTACCTTGGTTTGGGTGTAGGCGATGTTGACTTTATCGCTAGGCAGCCCGGCGGCCGGGTTTGCGGTATTTTTATCCGCTAAATTTTCGATGGAGTTCATGGCGGGTTCCCTGGTGTTTTAAGCGTTGCCCGCGACGCGCAGCAGTTTGTACCAAAATACGTCGAGCGGCATGACGATGAAATGAAATGCGATTAACGCGGCAAGACCGGCGCCGATCGCCGCGATAATCAGAATTAACCGATGCTTGCTTTGCTGTTCTTTCTCCTGCTGGCTTTCCAAATACGGTATCGTAGCCAGCGGCTCCGCGCCTAGAATCGCGGCAACGGCCTTTGGGCTATTGATTGTGGAATCCACCATTTCAGTTAACGCAACGGCGCCGAAACCGCAAGCACCGGCGAAGACTATGCCCAGCACCAAGATTGCAATGCGGTTGGGGCTAAAGGGCTCCAGCGGCTCTTGCGGCGGGTCGATCAGGGTAAAGCGCTCGCCCTTGCGTTCTAATTCCAATTGTTGCGAGATTTGCGCTTCCATCTCGCGGGCGCTCACTTCGCGGTAGCGCAGATTGGTGTTGTCCAGTTCTTGGATCAAATCGCTGTATTCCTTTTCGACCAAAGGCGCTTGGCGCAGGCTACTACGAAGATCCTCCATTTTGGTTTGGATTTTTCCGCGAGTGTAATTAAGCGATTCGATTTCGGTATTGACCGAATCAAGCTGCGATTTCAATGTGATATAGGCCGGATTGTCCGGTTTTAACGAAACATTGCTGTAGCCCGACGATTTCGCTTCCACCAGGCTTTGTTGCAACGCGGTGATCTGCTTCTGCAATTTTTGTACATCCGGGTGTTTCTCGGAGTATTGCTTCAATAGCAGGGCTTGCTCGGCTTTTTTGTCGGTCAGCTCGGCGTTCAATTTGTTAAGGTCGTCGTTGGAGCCGATTTCTTTCTGTAAGGAATCGATTTCGCGCTTGATTTTAATGACGTCCGGATGGCTTGCGGAATGGGTCGATAAAACCGAGGGATATTGCGATTGCAGTTCCTTCAAACGGTCTTTCATATCGAAAACCCGGTTGCCGGTGGCATTGACCGCCAGCGCATTGGGATCGAGTTGAGCCAGTTCGCCCTCCAGATAAAAACGCCGGTCCTGCAGCGAGCGCTCCTGACTGTCCAGCGACAATAGTTGGTTACTTAGGGACGTCAGTTCTTGTTGGTTCAGGGCGCTAATTTGCGGCAATTGATTCAGGTTTTTTTCCTTGAAGCTAGCTAACGCATTTTGAATTTCCTGGATCTTGACCTTCAGGCGCTTGGATTCCTCGCTGAGGAACATCGCGGCATTTTCAGCGGATTCGGTACGCGCTTTGATGTTTTCTTTCAAGAACAACGACGTCAGTTCGTTGGCGACTTTTTGCGCCAAAACCGGCGAACGATCGTCGAATGTCAGCGTAAAGGCGATCGTCGCTTGAGTGGGTTTACCATTACGTTGGTCGGCCACGTCGGCGCTGATGGTTTCCACTTTAATCCGGCTACGCATTTTCTCCAGGATTTTTTCTTCTGGTTCGCTCTTGCGGTTGTCGGCATAGAGATCGTACTTTCTAATGATTTCCGACAGGTTGGGCCGGGTCATGATCCGTTGGCTGATAATTTGAATCCGCTGGTCGGCGAAGGTTGTCACGGTCGAGCGTACCAAGTCGACCGGAATTTCCTGCGCTTCGATCAAAATTGTGGAAGTCGAGCGATAGGTGGCCGGCAAGGCTACGGCGAGAACGGCGGCGATACATGCAATGATCAGGAAGGGAATATATAAAAACCGCCTGCGCCGCTTGATGATTTTTAGGTAGTCCTTGATGTCGAGGGTTTGATTGTCCACGCTATTTCACCTGACGATTGATTTGCGGTTGATAAGAAAATTGTAACTGTAAGCCGTTGCCTATTGAGGTTTGGTTGAGTGATTCGTAAGTCCTGTCTCGATAGGTGTAGGACAGATCCAGATCGATATCCTCGGTCCAGCGCCAACGCAAATTAGGGGAGATGGTTAAATAGGTCCGGCTAGTATTGGTGTTTGCCGAGTTCAGAGTCGACTGGGACTCCGAGATTAAATAGTTCGCATTAAATCCGGCGCTGAGGCGCTCGGTTAAGTTGTATTTGCTTTGCAACCCGAATGTAGTTGATTGCTGCTGAGTGCCGCTGCTGGCAGGATTTAACTGTTGCCCGGCAGATAAATTTAGGTTGCCCCATTCCTCGGCATGAAGCAGGTTCGCTGAAAACACGTGGCCGATCGTACTTGAGGATTGTTCTGTGCTGTTAGTAGGAAAACCGGGAAATCTGGTCAGGCTCGATGATTGTGTATTGGTATCCCGAAGGCCGGCAGACAGCGCTATTTGAGTAGTCTCGTTTACGGTGTACTGCATGCCGGCTTGGTAGGTTAGGGTTTGAGACTTCTGAGCGTATGCTTGATTACCCGAAATTGTGATCGGGATTATAGTCGAGCCATTCGAAACGAAGATTCGTGTCTCTATTGGAATGTTGCCATTGCCGGAATTGAATTCAGCATAACTTGCGGATATATTTCCCGAAAATTGTTCGTTGAATACATGTGATACCGTTGCGGAATACTGTGTGTTGTCGTAATCCGAATAGCGAATCGCGTTAGTCAGATTTGGCTTCCGATCAAACGCCACGTCTACGTATGAAAAACTGAACTGTACAGTGTCTTTTTCTGTTAGGCTGTAACTAATATTAGGGGCGATTGACTTAGTATTACGCGGCACTAGAGTTTGCACATCTCCAGAGCCGGTCAAGTCCAATTGAGTATTGATGGACGATTCTTTGGCATAATTGGCCGAGATATCGGTTTTAAAGCGTTCGCCATTGAACAAGTGATTGATGCCCGCAATCTTTTCGGAGAAGTCCAATTCAGATTCCCCGTGGTAAATCAATTCGTTCCATCTGAAGCTGGATTTTAGCTCGTTGTTGTCGGCCAAGTAACCGAAGGTCAGACTGGGCGAAACGGTGCTGATCCAATTGTCGCGGCTAGGTTTGGGCTGAAGACGTAAGTTGTCTTCATAGCGCTCCTTGAACCTGAAATCGGGTTGCAGCAGTAATTCGAGCGCATGACAGCCGACGGGCCAAAGCGCCATCGCAGTCACCAGTAAGTCCTTTTTAATCTTCATAGATAGTCGTTTCTATCTAAGTCCTTAAGGTACGGTAACGGTGTCTCCGGGCTCCAGCAATATGTTCTGTTCCAGATCTTCGCCATCGATGACATCGCCGTAGTCAAAAGGAAACACTTGGATTTCATTGCCGTTTCTGCGCAAGATACTGATAGAGCCTTCCTTCGCAAAAATCGACAAACCGCCCGCCAAACTGAGTGCTTGCAGAACGTCCAGGCGCCGGCCGGAAAACACTTGACCGGGTTTGTTGACCTTGCCGATAACGAACACTGAATTACCTTGATTGTTGAGCAGCTTGACGCTGACCGACGGGTCGGAGATGTAATCGGCCAGACGAGCCGTCAGATTGTCCTTCAATTCGGAGATGGTTTTGCCGGACGCGGCGACGGTGCCGATCAGCGGGAATACGATGGTCCCGTCGGGAGCGATCAGGATCTGCAATTGTTGCAAGCCTTCTTCCTTCCACACCGTGACTTCCAGGGCGTCGCCGGGAGACAGTTGGTAAGCCGCGTAGTTGGTGGTCTCGACGATGACGTTGGGTGCTGGCGGCGGGGTTGGGCTAACGGCCGGTTCGCTCGGAATCGCGGTGGCTTGGAGTTCGGGCTCGGCGCGGGTTACCGCCGGAAAAAGCAGACAAAACGACAAAAGAGTAATTACCTGTTTCAAAATGTTTCCCTTATGATGTTATTGAGGTTGCGATCCGTACGGTCCCGACAATTCTACGCCGCCGTCGCGGATTGTATGGACAAAATGTAACAGCAATGCGTCTTGGATAAATTTAGCCGGTTGCAGCGCGAATGGCTAGATATTTCATTCAATTATAATCTTTTATGCCTGCGTTTTGGGCGATATGGTCTCTAATTGTCTCAACTATAAAGGAGTTTCATGAGTAAGCCAATGATGCTTAACGAATTTTTACTGAAGATTCGAGATGATCAACCGGTGACATTCCAAGATTCGATCACCGTGATTTCGGAAAATTATCACTACCAGCCGACCGAATTCAGTAACGGGTCAATAGAGCCCTTGCTCAATCGCGCCGGGCAAAACGAAGGGTCGTGTAAGCTGTTTGCGTTCGGCGCGTTGCAGGGTTTGACGGTAGAGCAGACCTTGAGTTTGTTCGGCGATTATTATCGCAAGGACGTACTCGAACACCCGGATGGCGACGATCATCAAAATATTCGCCGTTTCATGCGCGACGGTTGGGACGGCATCCGCTTTAGCGGAGAGGTCTTGACGGCCAAATAAGTGAAAATCGACGTTTTGATCGTCGGTCAGGGTTTGGCCGGCAGCCTGCTAGCCTGGACTTTACTACGGCGCCGGCTGCGCGTCGTGTTGGTTGACGACGGCCGGGAGAGCGCGTCGAAAGTTGCTGCGGGTTTGATTAACCCGATCACCGGTCGGCGTTGGGTAAAGGCGGCATATCTGTCGCAGATGTTGCCGGCGGCGATGTCTTGCTACCAGGCGTTGGCGAATCACTTTGGGCAAGCGTTTTTCGTCGAAATGCCGATGCTGCGGCTGTTGCGGGATGAGCGCGATCGTCAGCGGGTGATCGCTCGGCTGGAAGACCCAATATACGAAGGCTTTCTGACCTTCGACGCAACTTTGCCGGTAGGCTTGCGATCGCCGTTCGGCGCGGTTCTGCAGACTAGCACCGGATTTTTACGGACCGAGGCCTTGTTGGCGCGAATTCGCGAAGCCCTGCTGGCGATGGGCGTTTATCGTACCGCCGAGCTCGATTGCCGGCAAATCGCGTTGGAACCCGAGCTCCGCTGGCGAGAGCTGGCTCCGCGCCGCATCGTGTTCTGCGAGGGGCATCGCGCGCGTTTCAACCCTTGGTTCGGTGGTTTGCCGTTTCAGCCCGCCAAGGGCGAAATCCTGACCGGCGTGACGACCGGGTCCCTGCCGGAGATCATGTTAAATTATCGGCACTGGTTGGTGCCTCTGGGCGATGGAGGTTTTAAAACCGGTGCGACCTACGATGTCGAGCGCCTGGACGCGGTTCCGACCGAGGCCGGCAAGCAATCGTTGCTGGCCGACTTGAGGGCTGTGTACCCCGCGTCGGCCGAATTTCGCATCGAACAGCATCGGGCCGGAATCCGGCCGGCCACACTGGACAAGCAGCCATTTATGGGGTGTCATCCGCGCTACCCGAATCTTTATATATTCAACGGTTTTGGCAGCAAGGGTAGCTTGACCATACCTTGGCTGGCAGAACGCTTTGCCGACTTTTTGCAGCAGAAGGCGGATTTGCCGGCTTGGTGCGACGTGTCTCGATACCATGACTCGCATTTCCCTGGTTGAGCGCGCGCACGCCCTGGTGGGCGAATGCGTTAAGCTCGGCGACGTCGTCGTCGACGCAACGTTGGGTAACGGTCATGATGCCGCATTTCTGGCGCAATGCGTCGGAGCGGCCGGCACGCTGTTCGGATTTGATGTGCAAGCGCGCGCTTTGGAAAACACTCAGTCGCGCTTGCGCGAGGTCGGTTTTCAAGGGCGGGCGGCGTTGACGCTGGCGAGTCACTCTGACATGGCGGTTCACATTCCGCCACAATGGCACGGCAAGTTGGCTGCGGTGATGTTCAATCTCGGTTATTTGCCGGGCGGCGACAAAGCGGTCGTCACGACGGCGGCAGCGACGTTAACCGCCTTGGAAACGGCTTGTCGCTTGTTGGCCTCCACCGGGATCTTGACGGTATTGGCTTATCCCGGTCATCCGGGCGGGGATATCGAAACCGAACGGCTGACAACGTGGTGCCATGCGCTGGACCCGGCCGGTTTTGCCGTCGAACGGGTTGCCAGTGGATCGGACAAACCGACTGCTCCCCGGCTTTTTGCGATTCGAAAGCGAGTCGATCTGATATGATTGCGCTCCTTTTTTACCCACGGACTCGTAATATGACCGAATTCAACAACGTATCCATCGTCAAGCAAGCCAACGTCTATTTCGACGGTAAGGTTAACAGCCGGACCATTCTGTTTGCCGACGGCAGCCGCAAAACCCTGGGGTTCATGCAGCCTGGCGAATATACCTTCAACACCGGTGCGCCGGAGTTGATGGAAATTCTGGCCGGCGAACTGGATGTGCGCTTGCCGGGCAGCGATGCTTGGCAAACCGTCAAGGGCGGCGAGTCGTTTGACGTGGCCGGCAATGCCGAGTTTACGATGAAGGTTCGGGTGGCCAGCGACTATTGCTGTTCGTTTCTGGGCTGAGCCGGATGGAGAAGATAGCGATATTTGTCGATGTTCAAAACATTTACTACACGACTCGGCAACGCTATCAACGTCACTTCGATTACACCGCGTTTTGGCGTTTGGCGACCTCCGATGCGCAAGTCGTTGTCGCCATCGCCTACGCGATCGAGCGCGGGGACGGCAAGCAGCAGGCGTTTCAAAACATACTGAGAAATATCGGTTTCACGGTAAAACTAAAACCCTACATCTTGCGTCGCGACGGGAGCAGCAAGGGTGACTGGGATGTCGGCATCACGTTGGATGTGTTGGATTACGCCGCCGAAGTGGATCGGGTGATTTTACTGTCCGGCGACGGGGATTTCGAACCTCTGTTGCAGAAAATTCGTCGGGATCACGGTACGGCCAGCGACGTTTACGGCATTTACGGATTGACCGCGCCGGCGCTGATCAAGGCCGCCGACAATTTCATCGCGATCGCCGGTGGTTTGTTGAAAGCCGACGACAATCGCAAATCCTGAGTCGCTCGGCTTATTGTTCGACGTCCTCTTCGAGGATTTCCTTGCCTTTTTCCGCCGCCGCTGGCTCGGGTTTGGCGTCGGTGGAGTTCGCGGCGCCGGTCCGGCGCGGCAAGGTATCCGGCTCGTCGCTAAACATGCCGCTGATTTTTTCCCACATCGACCGGTCCAGTTCGCGCTTGGGTAAATCCACGCTGGTTTCGGTCGATTCCTTGACGACCGGCAGGGAACTGGGGCGGAAGTCGCCTTGGACACCCATCAGATTCTCGCCGTTGAAAAATAGCGAAATGCGTTTTTGCACACGATCTTCGCCGCTGGGTTGTTCCGAGTATAAGTAATCCCAACGCCGCTCGTGAAAGGCGTCGGCCAGCATCGGCGAACCCATGATGTAAAGCACTTGGCGTTTGGTCATGTTTGGGCGAAGTTGATCGACCATGCTTTGGTCGATGATGTTGCCTTGCTCGATATCCAAAGAGTAAACGCCGGGGAGGTTGTTCAAAATGGTGGAGCAACCCGGCAGCGCCAGGCCGGCGGCGAGCAAAACGGCCAGTTTTTTCATTGCATCATCCAGTGAATTCGGTCGGAAACGGACGACTATTATCCCATAATTCACCCAGCGCCTGACTGTAAAAAACGATACAATGCCGGGATTGACTGTTAGACGGGGATAGGCTTGTGGAAACTAAGGATTTGCGTAACGCCGGGTTAAAAGTGACGTTGCCCAGACTGAAAATTCTGGAAATACTCGAAAAACAGCAAGACGACCACCACCTATCCGCCGAAAAACTCTACAAGATTTTGCTCGCCGAAGGCGAGGAAATCGGTCTCGCCACCGTATACCGGGTTCTGACCCAATTCGAGGCGGCTGGTCTAGTCAATCGCCACCATTTCGAAGGCGGCAATTCGATATTCGAATTGAACAGCGGCAGCCATCACGACCACGTCGTCTGCATGAAATGCGGCAGGGTCGACGAGTTTACCGATGAAGTCATCGAAAAGCAGCAGGACGCAATCGCTCGCCGTCTGGGCTATACCTTGACCGACCACAGCTTGTACCTCTACGGCTATTGCGCCGAGTGCAGTAAAAATCCCTGATTCCCCACTTATGTTCAAACCCCTGATCCTGTACATCGGGTTGCGCTACACCCGTGCCAAGAAGCGTACCCAATTCATTTCATTCATCACTTTGACCTCGGTGCTCGGCATTGCTCTGGGGGTTACCGCGTTGATCACGGTGCTG
>NZ_LUUK01000090.1 GCF_001644025.1 Methylomonas koyamae | reverse complement strand
TTGCCGGCTTGGGCTTGGACAGCTTCGCTGGCGGTGGCACTGGCGACCGGCCTGGGCTTCGGCGTGTTGCCGGCCCGTAAGGCGGCCGGTCTGAACCCGGTGACGGCCTTGGGACGGCGCTAATCATGAGCTGGCTAGATACCTTAATGCTGGCGCGGACCAGCGTGTTCAGCCATAAGCAGCGCTCCTTGCTGACCGCGCTGGGTCTGATCATCGGCATCGCCGCGGTCGTGATTCTGACCGCGATCGGCCAAGGCATACACCGTTTCGTGTTAGCGGAATTTACCCAGTTCGGCACCCATTTGCTGGCGGTGTTTCCCGGCAAGACCACCACCTTCGGCTTGTCCGGCGCGACGATCAGTACGGTGCGGCCGTTGTCGGTGGCCGATGCGGTCAGCTTGGGCCGGCCAGACAATGTCGTCGCGGCCATGCCGTTGGTGCAAGGCAACGCCCGGATCGAAGCCGGCAATCGCCAGCGCCGCGCCAATGTGTTCGGCGTAGGCGCGGCCTTACCGCAAGTCTGGCAACTCGGGGTCGCCAGCGGCCGCTTTCTGCCCGATTCCGCCGACCATGCCTCGCGGGCTTTCGCGGTGCTGGGCAGCAAGGTGTATCGCGAATTGTACGGACGAAGCAGTCCGCTCGGCCAACGGCTGCGGATCGGCAACGACCGGTTCCGGATCGTCGGCGTCATGGAGGCCAAAGGCCAAATGCTGGGCTTTGACCTGGACGACACGGTATTTGTCGCCGCCGACAAGGCGATGGAAATGTTCGACCGGCAGAGCCTGATGGAGATCGACCTGTTGTATAGCGGCGAAGTGAGCGTGGCGACCGTGGAACAGGCCATCAAACGCCGATTGATCGCGCGGCACGGCAGCGAGGATTTCACGCTGGTCAGCCAAAATCAGATGCTGGAAAAAATGGATTCGGTGCTGGGCGTGCTGACCATGGCGGTTGGCGCGCTGGGCGGAATTTCGCTGTTGGTCGGGTCGGTGGGTATATTGACGATCATGACCATCGCGGTTTCGGAGCGAGTCGGTGAAATCGGCTTGTTGCGCGCCATCGGCGCCGAGCGGCGCACGGTGTTCCGGCTGTTTCTCAGCGAAGCCTTGCTGTTGAGCATGAGCGGCGGCTTGGGCGGCCTCGCGGTCGGCGTCGGCGTGGTGCTGGCGGTGCGAACGCTGTTGCCGGGTTTACCGGTGGAACTAGCCTGGGGATATCTGATCTCGGCGTTTTTTTTGTCGTTGGCGATAGGCGTCGCGGCTGGCGTGGTGCCGGCGATCCGCGCCGCGCGCCTGAATCCGTTGCGGGCGTTACGGACCGAGTAAGCTTGAATTGTCGAATCCCGGTACCGGATAGGCTAAAGCATTCCCTTGGCGCTCGATCGCGCCGATAGTGCTGGGGCGAGTCGAATCGATGGCGTATCCGAAAAGGATTGGAAACCCGATGCGATTTACCAATATTCGCGGCGACGGGGCTGATGATGTTGTTCGGTCTTGGCGCCGTCAATGCTATCGGCATGCCGAAGCGCCGGCTAACGTATAATGTTCGGGTAAATTGCTTACCGAGAGTGATTGGTCATGCGCGACACTGGCGATTGCCGATATTCGATCCTGATACTTTGCCTGTTAGGCACGGCTTGCCGACCGGCCGTCGCCGACGATGGCGGCGATGCTATTAGCTCCACGGCCGAACTGTTGCCGCTGAGTTGGGAGGAGCTGACCGAGCTGGATGTCTCCGGTCTGGCGCGTCGCCAGCAATCGGTCAAGGACAGTCCGGCGGCGGCCTTCGTGATTACCGGCGAAGATATACGCCGTTCCGGTGCTAATAGCCTGCCGGACGTGTTACGGATGGTGCCGGGCATGAACGTGGCGAAAATCAATGCATCCAATTGGGCCGTCAGCGCGCGCGGCTTCAACGATCTATACGCCAATAAACTACAAGTGATGATCGATGGCCGCAGCGTTTACGACCCATTGATCAGCGGGGTGTATTGGGGCCAGCAGAATCCGGCGCTGCAGGACATCGAGCGTATCGAAGTGCTGCGCGGCCCCAGCGGTACCTTATGGGGCGCCAACGCAGTGAACGGCACCGTCAACATCGTAACGCGCTCGGCTCGCGACACCCAGGGCGGCTTGTTGTACGGCGGCGGCGGCACCGAGGAGCGCGGTTTCGGCGGGGTTCGCTACGGCGGCCAACTGACGGACGGCGTACATTGGCGGGGCACCTTGAATGCGGTCAACCGCGATGCCAGCGCGCGGCTGAACGGTTCCGGCGATACCGCCGACTATATGAACGCGCAAAACGCCAATTTTCGGCTGGACGGTCAAACCGGCGAACGAGATCAATGGATGTTGGAAGCCAATGTGGCGCGTTACCGTTTACAGGGTGACTACATCGGTGTGACCAGTATCGATCCGCCCGCTTGGCGCTCCGACGACTTCGGCCGCGACGGCGTGACCGGCAGTCTGCAAGGCGATTGGCGACACCGGGCCGAGAGCGGCCACGATTGGCGCCTGAACATGGCGTTCACCCAAACCGAGTGGACGTTGGCGATGAACCGAATGAGTCGATCGCAATACGTGCTGGATTGGCAGGACAGCCTGCCGTCCGACGGCGCCCACCATTGGCTGTGGGGTTTGAACTATCAAATGATCAACGATCGTTTCGATAATACCCTGACCTTGAGCTTTTTGCCGGGCGAATTCACTCAGCACAACGTCGGTCTGTTTCTGCAGGATCAAATCGATTTGGGCGAAGACGTCAAATTGACGCTAGCCAACCGGGTCGAGCACTTCACTTACACCGGGTGGGAAACCGAACCGAATGCCCGTCTGATTTGGACGCCGGACCGTCGCCACAGTCTGTGGGCGGCGATATCGCGGGCGGTGGTCTTGCCGAATCGAGCCCAGCACAGCATTCGGCTGTACAAGACGATTCCCGGTACCGACCGGTTTTTCGAAGCCATTGCCAATCCGCATATGTTGACCGAGAATTTGATGGCCTACGAATTGGGTTGGCGCTGGCAGGCCACCGACACCATCGATATCGATACCGCGCTGTTTTACAACATCTACGATCGGATGCAGGGCACTCGATTTACCGGCCAAGTTTTCAACGATCCCATTCCCGGCACCTTGGAAGCCACGGTCGGCAACGAGCGGCAAGTCAAAAGCTACGGACTGGAAGTGTCGGCCAATTACAGAGTCAACCACGATTGGCGCCTGCAGGCCTCATACAGCGCCAATCAATTCGATATCGAATACGATCGCAGCCAATCCTGGCTGCGCGATCCGCTGACCGAGCAGCACTTCAATCCCAGTCATCAGTTGTCGCTGCGCTCGCTGTTCAACCTGACCAGCGAAATCGAACTGGACGCCTGGGCGCGCTATGTCGATAGGCTTTATGTGGATCAACGCGAAATACCGGATTACATTACCCTCGATTTGCGCCTGGGTTGGCATCCGCACCGGAATTTGGAGTTTTCGGTCAGCGGCCAAAATTTGCTGGACGCCTACCATCCCGAGTTTAGCGACATTCTGTACATACAATCGGTCAGTCAATTGCAGCGTGGTTATTTTGCCCAAGTATCCTGGCGGTTTTAACCGGTCGGCCTTGGGCGTGCTGGCGCGCTGGCGCGTTGGCTGGATTTCGCTGTTGGCCGTGGCGGCGATTTCGTGGGTCGCGGCCAGCGACAGCGTGCCATCCAATCAGGAGTATCAGCTAAAGACGGCCTATTTGTTTCATTTCGCGGAATTGGCGGAATGGCCGGAATCGGCGCCGGTCAATATTTGTCTGTTGGGCGACAGTCCGCTACGCGACTATTTACCGGTTTTGGAAGGCTGGCAAATCGATAACCGCGTCGTACACGTGTCGCTGGGCGATAACATCGACAATTGCCGCATCCTGTTTTTAAGCGATCTCCAGGTATTGTCGAAGGCGGTCAGCGAATATGCCCGCATCCGCCACGTGCTGCTGGTCAGCGACGTCGAGGATTTCGCCCGCCGCGGCGGCATGGTGCAATTTACGTTGCGTGACAATAAATTAAAGTTGGTGGTCAATTTGCCGGCGGTCAGGGACGCCGGTTTGAAACTCAGTTCCAAATTGTTGCGAATGGCGGAAATCGTGCAATGAACCGCGCTCGTCCGAATCTGGGCTATGGTTAACCTGCATTTGTTTTCAGTCAGGAGTTTGTATGCTCAACATCGTCAATTATTACGAGCAATTGGTCGTCGACCGGTTATGGAAAATGGCCGAATCCGGCGAATTGCCGGAGGGGGGCGGCTTGCGGGAAGACGTGGCTTGCCTGGCCTTGAACCGATTAACGCCGTGTTACGTGCGCAATCCGATCGACAAGGGGATACACGTTGACGACAGCCAATATCAACGAATGACCGCCAACGTCGAGGCGGCGATTGCCGAAGCCGTTAAACAGGTGCTCGATAGGCCGCGAAGCGACCGGGAGGCCTCGTGAGACGGTCGGCTAGGACAGTGGTCTGCTCGACGCTGATGCTGGTTATCGCCGGTTGCGGTTCTGCCGATCAGCCGTCGGACGAGCCACGCGCTGGCGGCGATGGCCGAGCGGTCGCCGAGGCGCTGCAAAAGCCGGTCGAACAAGCCAGGGACGCGGAAAAACAAATTTTCGAAAGTGCCGAACGCCAAAAGCAGGCGGCCGACCAGATGTGATACAGGCCGAGCCCGCGCCCATCGGGCGCGGGTCGGGAGAGTCAAAGGCTTATTTCAGATTGGGACAATCGAGGTATTTGGGATGGCTGGTGGTAATCGTGGCGACCCGATAATCCTGGTTGGGCGTATTGTCTGGACCTTGGCCTTCACCGGTGGCGCTGACGGTCAATTGCTCGGCCTTGGCGCCGTGATCGATCAATAACTTGACCACGGTATCGGCGCGGCGTTTGGACAGCGCCATGTTGTCGTTGGATTTGCCGACAGTGTCGGCCGATGCAGTGACCGCCGCCTTGGCATCCGGATGCGCGCCAAGGTAGTGGCCGAGATGGCCGATGCCGCCGTGATCCGTTTTGAACGGTACCGCGCTGCCGGTTTTGAAATAGGCTGCGACGTGGTGGATCGGCTCGTTCTGGTGATGGTTGTGGCCGTGAACTTCGGTCAACCAAGCGCACAGTTCCTTCTCTGACTGCAATTTATGCTCGGCGGCGGCTCGCGCGGCGGCTTGAGCCTGTTGCTTCTCGTCGATATTCCAATAGTAGCCTTTCTCCCAATGCTCCAGAATGTGATTGGCGGTTTCCAAGTTTTCTTCGGCTTTTTCCTCGTGCAGGATTGACTGTCCGTAATGGCCGGCCATGGAGGCGTCGATTTGTGCTTTTAATTCCGAGGTATCTTGTTTCGGTGTGGTACAGGCCGTCAAGGACACGGCTAAAACCGCGAGTGGCAAGTAAACTGATTGCGTTTTCATGGTGTTCTCCTCGTCGTGGTGGTGCGCCGTTACTCGCCGTCGTCCATCGGACCGTAATGGGTCCAATAGCCGGGCAGGTGCAGACCGAAATAGCGGGTGTCTTCGCTGTAGCGTTCCCAGACGTAGGCCGGGGAGATGAACTCGTCGCTCGGGATCGGCGCGCTGATGAATTCGACGGTACCGATCAAGGTTCGGCCGACGGTGTGGGCAACGCCGCGCAACAAACCCCAGCTCATGCCGACCAGAATATTCTGTTCGCTGCTGATATTGACGATGTTTTTCGGCAGCTCGCCGACGCCCAGCGCCATATTAAAAAAGCCCTGATTAATTTTGTCGGTAAAGTCGTGCAAATAACCGTTTTCGTGTGCGTTTGCCGCCGGTGTCAACAGGAAACCGGAAAGCAGGCAGGTGGTGAGAAATGGATGGATTTTCATGACAGTGCTCCCGTTATGTTGCATAAGGTAATTCCGCATAGCCGCTTAAGCATAGCAGCGATCAACGGAAAAGCATCCGTGACAGCGGATATTTAGGGTTTAGCGGTCGCCAGGGGGGCCTTCTTTTCAGCTCAGTCGCCAGCAACTTCGACCCGATTGCGGCCGTTTTTCTTGGCGAGATACAACGCATCGTCGGCGGCTTGGATGATGGCTTCCAGCGTCAGGAACGGATCGATGGGGCGGCTGCAGATACCGATCGATATGGTCGTCGGTATGTAGCGGTTTTGGAAACGGAAACTATGATTCATCACGGTTAAACGAATACGCTCGGCCCAGGCGACCGAGGCTGCAACGCTGGATTCGCGTAGCAGCATGATGAATTCCTCGCCGCCGTAGCGGGCCACCAAGTCTTCCTCGCGCATTTCCGCGCCGAGGATATTCGCCAATTCCCTGAGAATCTGGTCACCAGCCAAATGGCCGTAGGTGTCGTTTTTCTGTTTGAAATGATCGGCGTCGCACATGACGATGGTCATTCGAGCGTCGGCACGTTTGCAAAACGCCAACTCTTGTTGAGCCCGCATCATAAATGCATTGCGGTTCAGGATGCCGGTCAGCGCGTCGATATTGGCGGCTTGGTACAACTCCTCCTCGGAGCGGGCTTCTATGAAGCGCTTATAATCGATCTTCAGGTATAAATCGCCGACCCGGACCCTATCCAGCAAATCGATGCGTTGCTTTTGGATGCGTTTGCCGTTGACGAAGGTGCCGTTGGTGGAGTTGAGGTCGGCGATAACGATGTAGCCGGGATAGCGGATGAAGGCACAATGTTGGCGGGAGATTTTTGGGTCCGGCACGCAGATGTCGGCATCCGCCCCCCTCCCCAAACTGATTTGCGGCTTGTCTAGTTTGTACTGTTTGCCTTGATGATGCCCCGACAGCATGATCAGGTAAGGCTCCAGCTCGGTTCTGGTCCTGCCGGCTTCCGACAGTTTGGTCACCAGCGTGTTCGCCGAGTCTTGCTGGGTCTTATCCGGGGGAGTGCTGGTCATGGCGGCATTGTAACCCTGTTCCGTCGTTAGTGTTTAAGGGTGTAGTCAAGCATAGGCCAATATTGTAAAACCTCCGGCGTTTGGTGTCTGCATTTGCGCGAAACGGCGGCGCGGCGTAGGTAGCCGATAGAGGACGCGCCAAAACGATAGGCGTTTGGCAGGGACGCTGACGACACTGACGGATAGCATCCATTTTTGCAAAAATTCGGCTTGGCCGGCCTCCCCATTTGAAACCTCACCTCGTCCACCTCGCCGCACGCGGTCCCCATTCCAGGTCAACCTACCCTGCCGCGGGCTAGCGAAACCGGAAAATGGGTCGAAAACGCCGATGAGATTGTCATCGAGAGTCCTTCAACGCTGTTGAAATCGCGGTCCACCATCGGCCCGAGTCGAGCTGAACAGCTTTTCGAAGTCCGCCGCCGGCACCGGTTTCGAGAAAAGGTAACCTTGCCCGTAATCGCAGCCGGCCTGCATTAATAAATCGCGCTGCACCTCGGTTTCCACGCCTTCGGCGATCACTTTCATGCCTAACACGTGCGCCAGCATGATAATTGCCTCGCACAAGGCCATATCGGTGGAATGCGCGGTCAAACCGGACACGAAAGCCTGATCGATCTTCAAGAAATCGATCTGGTATTTATTCAGATAGGATAGCGACGAATAGCCGGTGCCGAAATCGTCCAACGACGTCTGCATCCCGGCGTTTTTAAAAGCCAGCAGTTTCTCGGTAACGGTATTGGAGGCGTCCAGCAACAAGCCTTCGGTAATTTCCACCGCGATGCACCCGCCCGGCAAACCCAGACGCTGCAAATGCTCGAACCAGTCGCCCAACTTGTCGCTATTGTTGTGAAACTGCGCCGGGGATTTATTGATACTGATCTGGAATTGAGCACTGTGACGATTGCGCCAAACCGCGACTTGCTCGGCCACTTGATGAAACACCCAGGAGCCAATCTCGGTGATCAGCCCGGTGTCTTCGGCGATGGGAATAAACTCGGCGGGATTGACGAGGCCGCGAGTGGGATGTTCCCAGCGGATCAGCGCTTCGGCTTTGCGGATTTCTCCGGTAGCCAAATCCACGATCGGTTGATACGCCACCCAGATTTGCCGATCGGCCAACGCGTGGCGAAGGTCGTTGGTCAGCCGCAAGCGAATTTCGGCGGCTTCCTGCATTGCCGGCGTAAAGTAACAAAACCGGCTGCGGCCCAGCTTCTTGGCGGCATACATGGCTTGATCGGCTTTTTTCAGTAAATCCTCCAATGAGTCGGCATCGTCCGGATACAGGGCGATGCCGATGCTGACGGAGATGTAGCAACGTTCATCCTTCAATTTGAACGGCGCCGTCATGGTCCGCAGAATCGCCTGCGCCACCCGATCGATGCTGTTAAGGTCTTGCAATTCCCCCATGATCAGCGTGAATTCATCCCCGCCCGGCCGCGCCAGGGTATCGGTCTCGCGGATGCAGGCCATCAGACGATGCGTGGTTTCCTCGAGCAAACGGTCGCCCACGTCGTGTCCCAAGGTATCGTTAATGTCTTTGAAGTGATCCAGGTCCAAGAACATCAGCGCCAATTTTTGGTGGCCGCGGCGGGATTTTCCAATCGCGCGTTGCAAGCGATCCAGAAACAGACGCCGGTTAGGCAGGCCGGTCAAAGGATCGACGTTGGCCTGTCTGTGAATGATTTCTTCCGCTCGGCGTTGTTCGGTGATGTCGGACGACATCGCCACCCGGCGAACGATTTGGCCGCTGTCGCCGTAGACGGTGCTGATCGATAAACGCGCCAGAAATTCCTCGCCGTTTTTGCGGCGGTTCCAAAGCTCGCCTTGCCATTGGCCGGTTTGATGCAAGCTGTGCCACATCGCCTGAAAAAACGCCTGATCTTGGCGACCGGATTTCAGCAATGAGGTGGATTGCCCGATGGCTTCGTCGGCGGAATATCCCGTCAGCGAGCTAAACGCCGGATTGATCGCGACAATGCGGTTGTCGGCGTCGGCCACCATAATTGCCTCCGAGAGCGCCAGGTAAATTGTCGCGGCCAACTGTACTTCTTGTTCGTTGCGTTTGCGCTCGGTGATGTCGATGACCGCCGCCAGACAGGTTCGATTTTTCCGATCGGCAATCGCCTCGATAGTCACCCAACGGGAAGTTCCGGCCGCTGCCAGAACGATCTCGCAATGCCGCGCGGCGATTCCGGCAAACACCTGCTCCAGAAATTGATCGAACACAGGCCGAAATTCGCCGGCAACGAAATCTGCGAAGCGTCGCCCGTCAACCGTGAAGCGCTGCAGCTTCAATAATTGTTCGCCCTTGAAATTGGCTTGCTGGGTGCCGCCGTCGTCGCCTAACGTAAAATAGGCGATCGGCGCGAAATCGAACAATTCCGCGTAGCGCTCCAACGCTTGTTCGGCAAGGCCGCGGGCTTCCCGCAACGCTTCGTTTTGAATTTCCAGTTCGATCTGATGCACTTGTAACTCGTGCAGCGAGCGGTCTTGCGGATCAACCGGCATGTCCGGCGCGGTATTTGCCAACTGCCGTTCGGCTCGTTGGCGCAGCTCGACTTTCTTGCGAATCGTGTCATTCCGATTTTTCATGGCTGTTCCTTAATTCGGCTTCCAGCTTCTTGGTTTCGGAGATATCGATAAAGGTAATAACCACGCCGTCGATCAAATTGTCCTGGGTCCGGTACGGCATGATCCTCACCTTGAACCAACGTTCGTCGCTCGCTCTGATCTGCTTTTCCACGAACACCAAGGTTCGCAACACTTCCCGCGCATCCTGTTGTAGATCGGGATAGTCCAGATCGGTGACGATGTCGGACAACGGCCGCCCCACATCGGCGGCGATCAACTTAAACAAATGGCCGATGTGACTGGTAAAACGGCGGATATTCAGCGTGCCGTCCAGGAACACCGTGGCGATTTCCATGCTATTTAGCAGATTGTTCATGTCATTGCTGGCGCGCGACAAATCGTCGACCTTGATTTGCAACTCGGCATTGACCGTTTGCAGCTCCTCGTTTAACGACTGCATCTCTTCCTTGGAGGTGGTCAATTCCTCGTTGGTGGACTGCAATTCCTCGTTGGTCGATTGCAGCTCTTCATTGGCGGATTTCAGTTCTTCCTGCGAGGTCTGCATTTCCTCGCGCAGGGTTTGTAAATCTTCCTGGGTGTGCTGTAGCTCCGCCTGAAGCAAGGTCTGCGCCGCGTTCGGCGATTTGCGCGACACTTTACCGGCCGGCGCAGCGGCAACGTCGGTAAACACCACCATCAACATGCCCTTTAACGCATCGGGTTTGTGGATGGCCTGCACCGACAAATTCACGGTTTGGCCGCCGCTGTCGTTAGCGACCGTCAGACCGGCGACCTGCACCACGTCGGTTTCAGTTCTGGCCTTTTTGAGCGCGCCGATCAGTTCGTGCCGCAAACCGTCGCGGGCCATCGCGTGGATATTCCAATTGGCCTTGCCGGCGGCAGGCTCCAGATATTTACCGGTGCGTCCGCTGATGTAAAGAATATCGCCATCGGCGTTAACCAAGACCGCCGCCGGAGCGAAGTGTTGCAACAGCAATTGATCCGCCAAGGTTTGCAAATTGGCGATAGGCGGGTGTTTTTCGGTATTTTCGATCATGGATGCGACGGGGAAATATTTGGTCGGGAAATCGACGTTCAACGGGAAAGGCGTATCGATGCGCCGATAAAGTCTTAATTTATGGTCGGTCGCGCTGAACAAATGACTGGCATTCCCGATCGTTTCGGCGTTGCCGAGCGTCAATATCCCGTGGCTGGCGAGCGTATAGTGGAACAGCAAAATCAGTTTTTGCTGCAATTCCTGACTCAGGTAAATCAGTAGATTTCGGCAGCAAAGCAGATCCAGCTTGGTAAACGGCGGATCCATGATCACGTTGTGCGGCGCGAAAATCACCATCTCGCGAATGTCTTTTTTGATGCGGTAGCCGCCGCCGTCCACATTAAAGAAGCGGCTAAGCCTATCCTCGGACACCTCGCCGGCGATAGTCGCGGGAAAGAAGCCTTGCCGCGCCTTGTCGATGGCATCCTGATCCAGATCGGTGGCAAAGATTTGCAGCTTGAACGGACGCGGGCTCTGGCTTTCCGCTAACACTTCCTTGAAGATCATCGCCAGCGAATACGCTTCCTCGCCGGTCGAGCAAGCCGGCACCCAGGCCCGCAAGGCCTTGCCGGCCGGATATTCGGCCAACAGCGCCGGAATGACCTCGGTCTTTAGCGACGCCCAAACCTCCGGATCGCGGAAAAAGCTGGTGACGCCGATCAGCAATTCCTTGAACAATAAATCCAACTCTTGAGGATTCTCGCGCAGATAGTCCGCATATCCGGCGATCGCGTCGATTTGGCGCAAACCCATGCGCCGTTCGATACGGCGATACATAGTATTTTTTTTATACAGAGAAAAATCGTTACCGGTACGATCGCGCAGCAGAATCAGGATTTGTTCCAGCGAGCTGCGGCTCTTTGAGGCCGGCGCCGTTTCAGGCGTTGCGTGCAAACCGCGCGGACTGTGCTTTAGATAAGCCAGGATCTTTTCCCACAGTACTCGCGGCGGCGCTACGATATCCGCCAAACCGGCGTCGATGGCGCTACGCGGCATCGAGTCGAATTGCGCGGACTCCGGCGACTGCGCGACCGCCAAGCCGGCATTCTCCTTGATCGCGCGTAAGCCTAGCGTACCGTCCGACCCCATGCCCGACAAAATCACGCCGATCGCCCGCTCGTGCTGATCGTCCGCCAGCGCCTTGAAAAACGCGTCGATCGGCAATCGCAAGCCCCTTAGCACCCGAGGTTCGAGCAAACGCAGTTTCCCGCGCTGGATCGACAAATCCTTGTTGGGCGGAATCACGTATACCCAATCGGGCTTGACGGGCATATGGTCGCCGGCCTGAATGACGGTCAACTGCGAGGCGCGCTGCAACAATGCCGGGAGCATGCCTTGATGATGGGGATCGAGATGTTGGACGACGACAAAGGCCACGCCGCAGGCGGCCGGAACCTCAGCAAAAAATTGTTCCAAGGCTTCCAGCCCCCCCGCCGACGCACCGACCGCAACGATAGGCGGCGTGCCGCCGCTATCGGCACTTGGCGGGGTTTTGGGCGCCGGGCCATGGCTGACGGCTCGCGTCAACGCATCGGCACCTGAATGGGTTCCGGGAGTGTCGGCCATGTTTTAGCTCGCTTGGAAATAGATGAATGCAGAAGGGTCAGATACTACATTGCCGTGATCCCTTTGCGCGAGTCCGCCGATAGCTGTTTGTAAAGCTCGCAAACTCTTTTAGTCACCCGCCCGAAACAATGGCAGAACTTAACACGGTCATTACGGTGGATCGGTACGTTAACGCACATATCGGCCGACGGCCGACACGCGACTCAAGCAATTTCCGCTGGCGGTAGACGAGCAGGTTTCAAACGACGCGGCTTGTTGGTTGGCAAGGGAGGGAGGTCTAGCTTCGCATCCAGTCATGGTGCTGGGCGTTGATTCGCGGAGATTTCAGCGGCCGGCCCCATTGGGGACCGGCGCGGAATGGCGGATGCCGGCCGGTGTTAGGCCAAGGCTTTCTTGAAAAACTCGGGGCAGGCCAGGCTGGCTTGGTGGATGTCGCTATTGTAATAAACGGTCTCGAACGGCTTGGCGGCGGCGTCCGCTTCACGGAACTTGGCTAGATCGCCCTTGCCGGCCATCGTCGCGCTCCACCAACCGGACGGATAAATACATTGCGGAAAGAAAATGGTTTGCAGACTGCCGAAACCGCCGGCCTGCATTTCCGCACGCATTTCTTTCAGGATTTTCATATGCAACAAGGCCGATTCGCTTTGTTGAACGACAATACCGTTCTCGCTCAAGGCCCTGAAACAATCCCTGTAAAAATCGGCGCAGAACAAGCCTTCGGCCGGACCGACCGGGTCGGTACTATCGACGATAATGATGTCCACGCTGCCGGGCTCGGCGTCCTTGACCCATTTAATGCCGTCGATGAATTTCAAATCGGCGCGGGGGTCTTGGTTGGATTCGCAAAGTTCCGGGAAATAAATCTCCGCCAAGCGGGTAACGCGTTCGTCGATGTCGATTTGCACCGCTTGCTCGACATTCGGGTGCTTCAACACCTCGCGCAACGTCCCGCAATCGCCGCCGCCGATGATCCAGACTCTTTTCGGGTTGGGATGGGTGTAGAGCACCGGGTGACTCATCATCTCGTGGTAGAAAAAATTGTCGCGGGTCGAGACCATCGTGCAGCCGTCGATGACCATCAGATTACCGAATTGTTCGGTCTCGTAGATTTCCAGAAACTGAAACTCGGATTGCTCCTCGTGCAGCTTGCGTTTGATTTTCAATGAAAAGGCGGAGCCGGATGGCTCTTGCGCTTCGCTGAACCAGGTGGCGTCGAGCATGTGTTGTCCTCAAAAAGTCATAAAATTCGCGGCATTATACTTTAGAATTGCCACCACTTTATGACAGCACGGGGAGCTTAGGTGCCGACATCCGCATGGTCGATTGAACAGGCCAAACAGCTATACGCGATCCAACAATGGGGCGACGGCTATTTTTCGATTAACGACCGGGGGCATGTCAGCGTCAAACCGAGCGGCGCTAGTCAGGTGGAAATCGACTTGTTCGAGGTAGCCGGAGCCTTGCAGGACAAAGGCTTGAGTCTGCCGGTGCTGATCAGATTCACCGATATTCTGCCGGACCGCATCCGCCGGCTGCAACAAGCTTTCGACCAGGCCCGTGCCCATCACGACTATGCCGGCCGCTATACGCCGGTGTATCCGATCAAGGTCAATCAGCAGGGCAATGTCGTCGAAAGCATCGTGTCGGCCGAGCATATCGGCCTGGAAGCCGGCAGCAAGCCGGAGTTGTTGGCGATTTTGGGGTTGGCCAAGCCCAACGGCACCATCGTCTGCAACGGCTACAAGGATCGGTTTTATATTCGGATGGCGCTAATGGGCCAATTGATGGGCTTGGCGGTGTTCATCGTCATCGAAAAACCGTCCGAACTGGAACTGATTCTGGAAGAAGCCGCCAAGTTGCAAGTTCAGCCCCTGATCGGCCTGCGGGTGCGGCTATCCACGATCAGCGCCGGCAAATGGCAGAACAGCGGCGGCGAAAAATCCAAATTCGGTTTGCACGCCAACGAGGTCCTGCAATTGGTGGCCCGTCTGGAGCAGGTCGGCATGCTCGATTGCCTGCGCTTGATGCATTTTCACATGGGTTCGCAAATCGCCAATATCCACGACATCAAACTGGCATTGAAGGAAGCCGGCCAGTTTTACCGACAATTGCGCGACTTGGGCGCCAACATCACCACCGTCGATGCCGGCGGCG
>NZ_LUUK01000089.1 GCF_001644025.1 Methylomonas koyamae | reverse complement strand
CTCGTGGAAAAATATAATGGGGTATCGGGCTGTTTTTTTGATACTGCGAGCCAAATTAAGCTACCCAAAACCGACTTCGTCACAAGAGTAAACGCGTTATTTTTATATATTTCAATCGCTTGTGAATTTTAATTTAATGGGGCATCCCTAGTGGAAAATATAATGGGGCACGTCCAGTGGAAAAAATAATGGCTTTCACGCGTTGACATTTTTTCCGTAGCTGAAATTTTCATATTCAATATCCATAGGTTATCCATCATCCCACATTATATTTTCCACTAGGGATGCACCATTAACCTGGGCTGATAAACACGACGTGCCTGCGGCGAAGGAGAATTCGTTATCCGTTAAATGGTACAAATACCCCGTGTCGTTTCGCGCGCTCTGAGCGGTGATGAGCACCCAAAACCTCATCAGGATCCTCTCAAAACAGAGCCCATCGGCCACCTGTTCAGCTGAAATAGGTCCGACATACACGGTAAGCACGCCCTTAATCGACTAGTCATCGACTGGCGATCGACTGGCGCCGTTTTTTTGCTAATTTGCCGGGTTTTTGATCGTCTTGTCGATTGCCTGTCGTCTTTCTGATCGACTGCGTTACGTAGCCTGAGAAAGGTTCGCGCGTGATTTTAAGCAACGCCGGGGATCGGTATTTCCGCGAAAAACTTCTCAGGCATCCTGGGCCGAAAATTTAGGCACGAATGACGGGAACGCTCATGCCCACAGCCGCGACTCTCGCCGCGTTCAGTGCGAACAATGGGTAGAAACATGGAGTCTCGCAGGGCGTGACATCATTCCAAGCTATCTTTGCGAACGCTACGCCTATCGGAACTAAAAAATCTTCACTTCGCGTTCGTTGCGTTTCCGAGATGTTCCGCAGTCAAATCACTTGCACAAGAAGTCCTGGCCAGGAGTAGAAGCGAATCGAACGCTATAAGAACACCGATTCAAACATCACATGACGTCAATAATACGTGGGTCGAGTAATCTAGAAATGATATTTTGCCGAAAAGCGCACTACTGCTATATGCTTTGGTACTCCAGAAACGCCTCTTTAATAGTCGATAAAGTAAACATCATTTTTCTAATTCGCATTAACTCTTCTTCGGTTAACATCACAAGGTCTATAAACCATTTTGGCTCTGCAACGATGACTTTTTCTAGATTAGCATAATGGTGAATGTTTTTCGGCTTTTTAAAACGCTTGTTTTCGAGAACTTTTTTACCAATAAATTTTGCCTCAAACCATTCTATACTAATCGAGTTACTTCGATTTTTTTTGATGCGCAAACCAAGTGCAATTGATGTCTTTTCCTGACCGTAGTTTTTCCTATTATTACCCCAGTAATATGATACGTAATATTCCGCTTCTTTATGCAAAATCTCATTTTGCGCTACGATCCACTCATAAAACCTATTTGCTAATTGACTGTGGTCGTTTATTAATGCACTATCAACACATCTTGACTTCAATATTGACCGAGTTACAACATTCTTCTCTGAAGAACTCTCTGACTCGTACTCTATTATTTGTCCAATCAATTTGATTATTTTATACTGCAACTTTCTGATACGAACGCATTGATCTTCCGTTTCACTGACCAACGCCTTTAGTTCTATTGGCGCTTCGGCTAACAATACTTCTAGATAATAAGTTCGAAACCTATTATCTTGCAAACTAAACATTTTAGTCATGACAAATTCTTTACCATTCCAATTGCCAAGACCCCATCGAATAGAAAAATTATCATTGGTCATTTCATCGACTTTTATACCCAATGGATACCGACACACATCGCCGTTGGATAAAGCCAATGAAGAATATTTTTCGCGATATTGATTAATTAATAAGTTAGCCCGATCAAACAGCTCGGAAACTTGGTTGAATATCCATGTACATACATCCTGCGGCGTTTGATAGTGATGATATACAACAGTATTTATCTGGTTAGTGGTTTGCGTATCGGCCATGGCATTCACCTTCATGAATTGAAAAGCTGCCATGCTAGCGGAATTGTTTGATTAAACCCGTTGGCTAGATGCTTTTAAAATGCACTTTGCCAACGGGTATTTTTGCGGAATCGTGGTAAACAGGGCATTTCGACCATTGTTGGAGATAGAACATGATTGTTAGCAATACGCCTCGACTCGAAGGCCATACCATCGTCGACTATCGTGGCATCGTCAGCGGCGAGGCGATTCTGGGGGCGAATGTGTTCGTCGACCTCTTTGCCAGTTGGCGCAATTTCTTTGGTGGCCGCACCAAAGGCTACGAAAGAGAGTTGGCCAAAGCGCGGCAAGATGCGCTCGATGCGCTGGTCGCGCGCGCGACCGGTTACGGCGCCGATGCGATCGTGGGCGTATCGTTGGATCACGAATTTTTAGCCATGGGCAAAGGCGGCTTAATCATGGTGGTGGCCACGGGTACTGCGGTCAGTCTGCAACACGCCCCGCTACCTGAGATTTCAGGGAAAAAATTTCTGATCGGAGAAGCCAGTGGCCGGTAACGTTAGGCGTCACGCCGCCGTCTTCGCACTATGCCTTTTGGGTGGTGTTACTGGCTGTGCGTCGCATATCCAGCTGACGCAGGACGCGAACGAAAAAGCCCGGAATTACGCGGCGTGTCGGGAAAAAGCCAATAGCCTTTATGCGGTGACCCCGCGCTATCCGACGCGCAGCCGTTATCCGTGGCGGACGTACTCGCCGAATACGCCCGCTTTTCGGTTCAATCAAGGGGACTATCTGGAGGACGGCGATCTGGATGTGGCGGCCGTTGGCAAATTACCGTGTTTTCGACAAATGCCACCGGCGGGTGTCGTTGTTGATGACCGCATTTGGGACCAGATTATGCGGGAACGGGAGTTCTTGACGCCTGAAGAGTATTTTGCGTTAAGACAATCGTGTGGTGACAAATACCAATATCTCGACGAATGCCCGCAATATCAGATCAGGGCTGATTTATGCCAGGCGCAAGGCCGAAACTGCAAACTGGACGTGGAGAACCTAACCGGCGAGGACAAAAAGGCGGCCGTTAACGCCTACCTGCGCAGCCTCCTGGTGAAAACCCTGCGAAAAGAGGGTCGCATAGACCATAAAGGCCGGGTGATTCGCGGGCATGTGCCCAACTATCTCGACTAACATCGAATATGATGGTCTTCATGGCAGGGTGTCTTCATGCAGTTATTACACCTACTCGACACCTATTTTTCGTGATCAAGGAGTTCACCCACTTCCGGCCAATCTGGGAACCTTGCAGATTGAGCTGATCTTCCTTATAAGCCTACTAAGCTCTAACTAGAAACTGCCCGATGTTTGACTCGCAGGACTTTTGTTTTACTCAGCCAAATCAACACACCGGTAATTGCCAGCCCGACCACAGCCAATCCGACCAGTGAAATCAAAACCCTGCCAGGCAATCCAATGATTTGCCCGCTATGCAACGGTAATTGCAAAGCTTCAAACACATCCGCCGCGCTGCCGCTGCCAGGGACGTAATCGCCCAGGTAGGCGCCGGTTGCGCCGTCGTAATACAAATAACTAAGCCCCAAGCCTTGGTTATCGCCGTAGCCGACGCCGAAAATACCGTAGCTGGCATTGTAAAATATCGAGGCTTGCGGCTTGGTCCAGCCCCGCTTGCCGGCTTCGGCGGCGGCAATTCGCAACACCTCGACAAAAGCAATATCCGCCTCCACCGGCGCCTGCTCGCCGCGCCGCTCCCGCGTATCGAACGGCGACGGAGTGAATTCGGAAAACAGCGAAACCACCGGTTCGAATACCGCATCGCGCAGATTCAACGAAATGGCACTGATAGACAGTGTCAGCATCAAAATCAGCAGCCATAGGCCACCGGCCCGATGCAAATCGAAATTTAAGCGCATGGCGCCGGCACGCGGCTTGATCCGCCAAGCCATGGCCCAGCGTTGCCACCCATTTTTTAAAGGCTGTTGCCGATTTGGTAGTGTTTGTCTTGCAGGGTATTGTTTGGGCAGGGTCAGATAAAACCCGATCAACGACTCGAATAACCAGACGATTGCCGTCGAGCCCATCACCCACAAACCTATTTCACCGGGCAATTGCAGGCTGTAGTGCAGCACATAGATAAACGGAATCAGATGGCGGCGCTCGAAACAACAGGCGCCCCAAATGCGTCCACCCAAGACCTTACCACTAACAGGATCGACGAATAATTCGTCGGCATCAGCCGGCTGATCGGCCTCCGCAAGGCGCACTGTAATCCGCGCCGCCTTGCCAGCCTCGCGGTTTAACGGCAACGAGACGATACGGTATTTCGACTGATCGTGCCGCAAGCGCTCTAACAATTCACCCGTGTCGAGCACCGACCCTTGCGCGGAACTTTCAAACAAATCAGGATTGAGCCAAGCATCCAGCTCCTGCTGGTAGGCGATAATGCTGCCGGTCAAGCCGGCCAACAGCAAAAACATGGCCGCGGTCAAACCGAGGTAACGATGCAGCCGCAGCCAGATTTTCCGCATGCCGGCTCAGGTTTACCAGTTGTAACGCAGACTGGCCAGCACCGAACGGCGGTCGCCGTAGAAGCAGCTGCCACCATAGCAAGTGGTCAAATACTCATGATCTAGCAAGTTGCTCATATTGACACCGAGGCGCATGCCTTTCATCTTGCTGTGCAATTGACCCAGATCGTAATGCACGGCCGCATCGACCAACACGTAAGAAGGTGTTTTCTGGCTGTTGCTCAAGTCACCGTAATTACCGCCGGCATAACGCAGACCACCGCCCAGGCCGAGCCCCGCGACATCGCCTTGTTTATGGGTGTAATCCAGCCACATCCCGGCTTGATGCTCCGGGGTATAGGTTAAGTTGTTGCCGCGTTCGGCGTCGATATTCGACTGGGTAACTTTGGTATCGGTGTAGGTATACGAAGCCGTCATGTCCAAGCCCATATCCAAACTGGCCTTGCCTTCCAGTTCAGCACCTTGAGCACGCGCTTCACCGGTTTGTATGCTGTAGCCGACATGCGCGGGGTCGGGATCGGCGGTCACCACATTCTGCTGTGTTAAATGAAATAGCGCAGCGGACATCAACACGTTATAACCGGCAGGCTGATACTTGACGCCGAATTCGTGCTGTTGACCCGTTGTGGGCTTGAACGGCACGCCGGCAAAGGTCGTACCCGCCGTGGGTTCGAACGATTCAGAATAGCTGTAATAGGGCGCCACGCCACTATCGAATAAATAACTCAAACCGGTTCGATAAGTAAACGCCTCATCGTCCTGCGGGGTTGAGTCGCCGCCGCCGGTGCGGGTAACTGCGGAGGACCAGTCGTGACGAATGCCAACCGTGGCAATCCAGCGATTCCATTTGAGTTGATCTTGCGCATAAACGCCGATCTGATCTTGTTCTTGTTGGATGCCGGCACCCAGAATCGGATTATCGAATCGCACACCATACACTGGGTTGTAAATATCCAGGTTAGGCGCATCTGAGAAGCCGCGCTGTCTTTCAGAGGTGAAATGGCGAAAATCAACGCCGACCAGCGCGGTGTGGCCAACATCACCGGTAAAGAAATCGGCTTGCATTTGATTGTCCAGCGTGAAGGTATCCGCCTTATCCTTGTAATGGGCGCCATAACGATAGATGTTGCGCATGTCGCTGTCGACAAAGCTACCGCCAGGAATCAAGCGACCGGTATCGGAGTCGAAACCATTGAAGTAATCCGGAAAGACCCCCCGATAATCGCTGGTAATGTTGGCATAACGCACATTTTGCCTAGCCGAAAACACCTTGTTGAAACGATGATCCAGCGCATAACCGACGGCAAATTGCTCGCGCTCGTAACCGTCGAAATCCGGTTCGCCGATGAATCGATTGGTGGGGATTTTGCCGTTAGGATTGCCTAATACCGTACCCTCGTAAGGCAAAAACTGCATCGCATTGCCGGTTTCGTCTTTTTGATAATGACTCAAAAAGGTCAAAGTCGTCACATCGCTGGGCTTCCAGGTCAAACTGGGCGCAACGAAATAGCGATTGTCTTCCACATAGTCTACCTGGGTATCACTGCCACGGCCCAAGGCCACCAACCGATACAACAAATCGTTACGGCCTTCGATAGGGCCACTCAGGTCGACACTGCCCTGAACTCGGTCGTAACTGCCGCCCAGAAACTGGATTTCGTGAAACGGGGTATCAGTTGGCCGCTTGCTCATCATATTGACTAAACCGCCCGGCGCGTTTTGACCATACAGAACTGAAGACGGACCGCGTAACACCTCGATCCTCTCCATGCCGTAGGGATCGACCCGAAGCTGAGCATAGCTGTTGCCGGAACTCATCAATCGAGTCCCGTCCAGATATTGCGTGCCCTCGAATCCACGTAGATTGAAATA
The DNA here is from genome assembly GCF_001644025.1 of Methylomonas koyamae. Taxonomy (GTDB): domain Bacteria; phylum Pseudomonadota; class Gammaproteobacteria; order Methylococcales; family Methylomonadaceae; genus Methylomonas; species Methylomonas koyamae_A. The sequence goes on along the minus strand of NZ_LUUK01000089.1, from coordinate 7,441 downwards.
ATCGTCGCGGGTACTCGGCCCGAACATGCCGCTGACTAAGCCCGGCGTATAAGCCACGGCTTGGGTGATGCTTTGTGCCGCGCGCGCGGTAAACTCGTCGTTATTGATCACACTGATCGACTGTGGAACTTCGATCAAAGGTGTATCGGTCTTAGAACCGGATAGCGACTTATTGACCACATAGCCCGCTACCGGATCGGTAGCCTTGGCTTGTTGCTGACCTACTACAGAGACTTCCGGCAATGTTGCCTCGCTCTCAATGTTTCCGGTTTTCTTATCGCTATCGCTGGACTTTAAGGATTCAGCATCGTCAGTGACAGCCATTTCTTTAGCCATCAACTCGCTAGTCGATAAGGTCGTGGTCAATGCGATAACAATCGCTTTTCGTAAGATTTCGTTTCCCTGGCTACGGCAGGAGTCTTCTCCACATTGGTCTTTCATGGCGGCACCGGATAAATTAAGTTACCGCCATAATATAGTAATTGATAATGATTCTCAACTAGATACGCTTTTACGAATATCTCTTCTCGCCTTCCTCCGTTTATGACTCAATCAAACAATGTGAAAAACATTCCGCCTGTAACTTTTAGCAATACCGATTCAAACGACCAATGTCAATGCGGTACTCATGCCAACCTCTATCTCCAAATCGATCAAACACCAATCACGAGTAGACAGGTAAATGCCAGCACTTGTTCAGCAGCGGGCAATCGCGATTTCCTCGATCGACAATAACCGCCAATAGGTTTGATAGTCAGCACCATCCGCCAGTAAAGTCTCGAACCATACATCGACGGCCGCAACATGTAAAAAGGGGTTTAGCGCGCATCGTCGCCGCATTGTTGAAAATCCTGCAATACGGTATAGCAAACCGGGGTCAACAATAGGCTGGCGAACATGCCGAATAGCAAACCGGCCGCCAGCGACAAGGTCATCGGCACCAGAAATTGCGCCTGTACGCTGGTTTCCAGCAGCGTCGGCAAGAAGCCGGCAAAGTTGGTCATGAAGGCCAGGAAAATAGGCCGGAATCGGGCGGAGCAGGCTTCTGCGATCAACGCGACCTTATCCGTGGTGCGCGCTTCGTGCTCATGAATGTAATCAAGCAGCACCATGCTGTCGTTGACCACCACCCCGCTGGCCGCCACCATGCCGACCAGCGACTCCATCGACAGCGGCATGCCCAACAGCGCATGGGCCAATACCCCGCCGGCCCAGGCCATCGGCGCCGCCAGCAAAAACACCAGTGGCAGCGCATAGGAGCGGAAGCTGACGGCGATAATCGCGTATATCACGGTCAAGGCGATAGCGGTGTTGCGCGTCAGCGCCTGCAAAGTGGCGTTCTGCTCCTGTCTTTCCCGGCCTAAATCAGTTTTCAAACCGGCAAAACGGCCTTGCAGGCCCGGTAAGACCAGTTGTTCCAGATCGGCATAAATCGCGTTGAGATCGGCTTGCGCCGGGTCGACTCTGGCCGCGACTTCCAGCACGCGCTGGCGGTCACGGCGATTTAACTGCGCATAGCCCGGCTGAAAACTCACCTCAGCCACCTGCGCCAACAAAGTCTGTTTGCCATCGGGCAAATGAATCGGCAGCTGGTATAAATCATCCAGCGAATGGCGCTGATCGGCCTGCAAGCGCACCATGATCCGCACGTCATTGCGGCTGCGCTGAAAACGTTGCGCTTCGACGCCGTAGTAAGCATGTCGCACCTGCTCGGCCAGATCCGCCAGTTGCAAACCGAGTTTGTCGCCCAGCGGTTTCAAGCTCAGCCGCAACTCGGGCTTACCGGGAATATTGGAGTCCAATACATCGTAAACGCCGGGATAGGCGGACAACCGGCTTTTCAACTCGGTCCCCGCCTGCTGCAATACCATGGGATCGGCAGCGCCCAGATTCAATACGATGTCGTAAGGCACGTCGCCCTCGCGGACGATGAAATCCAGCCGTGCCGAGCCCAGATCGCCGATGCGCCGCCGCCATTCACGAACGAAATCGTCCACCTTGACCCGTTGCCGCGCTTGCTCCGACAGTTCCAGCCACAACCCGGCTTCCTGCTCCCAAATCAAGGTCTCCTGTCCCAGCAGGAGTCGGTAACCCGGCTCGGCCTTTTCCAATTCATCGCGATAACTCAATAGTTCGCGCTCCACCCGCTCGGCCAGGCGCTGGGTTTCATCCGCTGCCGTGCCGGGCGGCAGGCTCAGTCTGGCCCAGAACGCATCCTTGCTGATGTCGGGATTCATCGCCCGCCGCACATGGCCACCGGCATACAGACCGCCAGTCAACAACAGCAAGACGATGAACAATGACAACACAAGATAGCGCCAGGCGAGCGCCCGTTGCAGCATGGGCCGGTAATAGGCGGAAACCAAAGCTTCCAAGCCATGATTCAAGCGTTTGCGCCAATGAGTCAGGCGTTCAAAGCGCGTGTCGATGGCGGCCGGCACGGCCAGATGCGCCGGCAAAATCAACAGTGCCTCCAGCAGTGAAAATATTAGCGTCAGTATCATCACCCAGACAATGGGCCGCATCATCTCGCCGCTCCAGCCGGGTAGAAACAACCCTGGTAAAAATGCCGCCAAGGCGATCAAGATCGACAACAACACGGGCATTGCCACCTTGCTCACGCCGCTGACGGTCGCCTGTAACGGATCGGCGCCTGGCTTTTGTTGTTCGCTGTGTACGCTCTCGCCGATGATGATGGCGTCGTCCACCAGGATACCCATCGCCAGCAGAAAACCGAATAAGGACAGCATGTTCAGCGACAGGCCCAACATCTGCATCCACCACAGTGTGCCCAGTACCGAGGTCAAAATCCCAATCCCGGCCCACCATGCCACTCTGGCCCGCAAAAACAGCGTCAACACCAGCCAGACCAGTACAAAACCGCTCAAGCCATCTTCCAGCAAGGTGTCGATCCGCTGGTCGAACGCCATCGAGTCGTCCCACCAGGTCTTCAGATGCACGCCGGGCGGCAGGCCGGTTGCGGTTTGCTCAACATATTTCCTGACGCTTTCCGCCACATCAATGGCATCGGCTTCGGCGTGAATTTCCCAGCCCTGTGCCGGGAGACCGTCATGCCGCCACTGCAACACCTTTTCGCCGAGGCCGTCGCGAACCGTCGCCACGTCGCGAATGCGCAACACCCCGCCGTCGGCCAGACTGAGCAAAACCAGTTCGCCGACCGCATCGCCCCGGCGCGCGCGCCCCTGAACCTGCAACAACAAATCGCCGGACGGTGTTTTAACCGTGCCGCCGGCCAAATCGAACGAGGCCCGGCGAATGGCCGTCGCAACCTGTTGCAGCGTCAAGCCGTATTGACGCAGACTGGCGGCGCGTACCTCGACACCGATTTCATAATTCATCCGCCCGTAATCGACCGCCTGGGTCACGCCGGGCAAAGCCGACAACTCGGCGCGTATCCTGTCGCCCAAGGCTTTCAACCGCAACGGCTCGACCTCGCCGTACAAGGCCACCCAGATCACACCGTCGTCGCCGTCGCGTTGGGCTTCGCGAATGTCGATCTTTTCCACCGCCGCCGGCAGGTGAGTCAAGGTATCGATGCGACCCCGCGCGGCGCTCATCACCGTTTCCCGGCCATGGCCCCGCAGTACGCTGACCTTGATCTGGCACTCGCCTTCGAATACACCGGTATCCAGATGTTTGATGCCCGGCAAATCGTGAACCGCTTCCTCCAGCGGGATGCATAATCCCGTTTCCACATCCCGCGGGCCCGCGCCGGGATAAATGCCGACGATTTCGAACTGCTCGGGACTAAAGCGCGGGAAAACGTCCTTCTCCACCGCCATCAAACCGGCCAGACCACCCAACCAAATCAGCGCCATCAATAGGTTGGCGGCCACCGGATTGGCGACGAACCAGGCCAATAGCGAGTTCGGCAAACGCACGGTATCTTTCATGAGTTACTCCGCGCTACAGACTATCGCCGACCGGCTCAACCACCACCCGCATACCGGCGACCGGCACATCGATACCGGAGACGATCACACGGTCCCCGGCCTGCAAGCCGCCACCAACCAACACACGATCGGAATCGCTACGCAGCACCTGCAGGCGTTTGATTTGCAGCTTGTTATCGGCGTCAACCAGCAAGGCTTCCTGAGCGGCGTTCAAGGCGATACGCGGCAGTTCAAACACACCATCCAGCTCCCGGCCCTCGATTTCGGCGCTTAAAAAACCGCCCGGCAATAAAGCCGGTTCCCGTTCCGGATGTTCAAGACGGGCCACCCAATATTCCAGCCCGGTACCTTGATCAACGACACCTTCACGGCGAACGATCATGGCCTCACGCTGCACCTTTTCGCCCCCTCGCTCGGCCATCAGCGTCACTTTGGCGCCAATGGTCTTGCCGTTTCGAATCTCGGGTACCGGCAAATAGCCGATCTGCGCAGGGCTCAACGGCAAACGTATCTCGGCTGCATCCTCGGCATAGATGCGTGCCAACGGCTTGCCGATTGTCGCCGTCTGCCCGACCCCGGCTGCTTTTTCCTTGATTCGTCCGTTGAACGGTGCGCGTATCTCGCAACGGCTGCGCTGTAATTTGGCGTCCGCCAGCTCGGCCTCGGCTTGTTTCAATTTGGCCTTGGCTTCCTGTAATTGCGGTTCGTGCAGGGATAACGGGGTCGGCGAGCCCTCTCCCAGCACCCGCCATTCCCGTTCTGCCTGAATTGCCGCCGCCTGTTCCTCGGCTAGCGCGCGCCTGGCTTCCGCCAAGCGGGTATCGCTTCTGACAATCGCCAGATCGTATTCGGTCGTTTCCACCGACACCAACACCTCTCCGACCTTGAAGCGGCCGCCAACGACAAAACTATCATGCACCGTCAGGATTCTGCCTTGAACTTGAGCGGTCAAATCGATCTCGTGCACCGGCAGCAGTATGCCTTGGCTTTGCACAGGCAAGCGCAAGCGTTGCGGCTGAGCGACCAAGGTTTTGACGGTGGGTTGCTGTGCGCTTGCCGTCTGCGCTTGCGGTTTAGTACCGCTAGCCAGCAACAGGGTTCCAGCCGTACCGGCCAACAAGACCAGGGCGGGCAGGACGATTTTCAGGGCATTGCCGGACATCAATCTCACACCCCTCCACCCAGGGCCAAGTACAAATCCAGGCGATTGTTCAGTAATTGCAGACGCGCATCCAGCAGCGCGGTGCGGGCAATCAGGGTACTGCGGTAACTATCCAGTAAGGTCAAAATATCCACTGAGCCGTTTCGATAAGCATAAATGGCCAGCGCGCGGCTGGTCTCGGTTTGTTTTGCGGTGGCCGCCAGCGCCTGTTCGCGGCCAATCAACCAGTTCTCGGCCGCCAGACTTTGCTCCACTTCGCGAGACGCGTTCAGCACGGTTTCCCGGTAGCGATGCAAGGTTTCCTGACTTTGAGCGGCCTGCAAATCGATGTCGGCCTGCAAGCGATCGCCGGCATACAAAGGTTGAGTCAAACCCAACGCCAGATTCCAAGCGGCGGAACGCGGTTCGGTGAGATCGGATAAGGTGTTGCCCAGACTGCCACCGCTGGCCGCCAGAGTAACCCGCGGCAACAAGGCCTTACGCGCACTGCTGAGGCGATGGTCTTGTGATCGCAAGCGTGTAAACGCTGCCGTCACATCGGGTCGGCGCGCCAGCAACTCCGAAGGCAAACCCGCCGGTAAAGCGGCCGGCAAGTCCGGCAAGCGCGCGCAGCGCTCGATATTCCCGCCTGGATAATGCCCTAACAACACTTCGAGTCGGCGTTGTGCCTGTTGCACCCGGTTACCGGCCTCTTTCAGCTCGGCCTTGGCATCGCTGAGGTCGGTCAGCGCCAGACTCAAATCCAGCCCTTGAGCCAGCCCCAGATTAAAACGGCCCTGCAGCAATTCGACCAAGGCGCTACGCTCGTCGATGGAAGCTTGCACCACGGTCACCCGTTGCCGGGCTTCGGCCAGTTCGAAGCAGCTTTGCGCAGTACGCGCCGCCAACGATAAAACAGCCCCCTGCAAATCGGCTGCTACCGCGTCGGCTTCTAGAACCGCTGCCTGCTGGGTATCGCTGATGCGGCCCCAGACATCCAGCTCCCAGCTCAGATTGAACGGCACCGACCAGCTGCTACCGGTACTTATCGAGTTTTTCGCATCGCGCCCGCCGTCGGCGTGTTCAAAACCTGGCGCCAAGTCCAGTTGCGGTCTGGCTGGCGCACCTGCAATGCGTGCTTGCGCACGGGCTTGCTCGACCCTGGTCGCCGTTGCTTTCAGGTCGTTGTTTCCTTCCAGGGCCATCATTACCAAGCTTTTGACATCATCGTCGTTAAAGCTGGCAAGCCAGGCGCCGACTTGGCCTTGTGCAACATTGGCCGGTAACGCCTTCCAGGCAGTTGGCAACGGGCCGACTTCGCCAACGGCGTCGCGATCCGGCACTGCGGTACAGGCCGACAGACACAACAACGTCAACAACAAATAGTAACCGTTACGACGCGGCATCGGTATTCAATCGATTTACCACATCGGCGATAAAGCTATCATGCTTGACGATTTTAGCGTGGTCGCTCGGCACCCTCGTCGACGACAGAATCCGGCTGGCACAGGTTTCTTCCAACATATGCTGGGCAAATTCCGCCGCTTCGCCGGCCTCGTCCGACCACCAGCAGTGCAGGCCTACCCTTACGGCTTCAATCCGGTAACTTTCACTCAATTGGCTCAATCGCCGCATAATCGCCATTCCGTTATTCACATCCAGCAACTTTATCCATGACGCGGCCGGGTGCCGAACCTCATCCTCTTCGCTCAGATTCGCCAAGCTATCAAGATCGAAATTTGCCCACTCTGGAGCGATACTCTTTAACAAATCCCTCAGGCTGTCTTTATCATCGACTTCCATTTCGTCTTCAACGCAATCGAAACCGGGTACATAGCTGTCCACCAACCCCAAAAAAGCCACTTTGCGGCCGGCTCGTTCCAATACGCTTGTCATGCTCAATGCTAAAGCGCCACCCAAGGACCAGCCCAACAGATGAATCGGACCGTGCGGCTGCTGTTGCATCACCGCCTGGGCGTAATCCGCTGCCATCTCCGCAATCGACTCGTCCCGCCAATCAGGTGCCAGAAAACTCCGGCACAGCAATCCATACACCGGACGTTGATTCGCCAGCGCTCGAGCCAGCGGATAATAGCCGAACACCGTACCGCCAGCAGGATGCAGGCAAAATAGCGGCGGCTTGTCGCCGTCGGCTCGATTCAAAGCCACCAAGGGCGATAATGGCCCTCGGTTGGCTTTCGCGGCCAACGCGGCAATGGTCGGTTGTTGCAGTAATCGGCTGAGTGGAAGATTCCAGTCAAGTCGCCGGTTGATTAGCGACACCAACCGCAGTGCGCTCAGCGAGTGCCCCCCCAGTTCAAAGAAATTATCCTCGACGCCGATATCTTCCAAGCCCAGCACCTCCCGCCAGATCGTCGCCAGTTGG
>NZ_LUUK01000088.1 GCF_001644025.1 Methylomonas koyamae | reverse complement strand
ACGTTCCAGGCAGCCAGTTGTGCTTGCTCGGCGGGGGTCAAGCATTGCAATTGACCGATGCGTTCGCCGGCTTGCGCGGCCAGTTGACTTAATAGCAATCTGAAGTGTTCCGCCAAGCCGGCTACCGCTTCGGCGCTGAAAAATTGCCGGTCGTAATCGAACACGACCCGCAAAGTATCCCCGCTTTGCACCGCCAACGTCAGCGGATAATTGGTGGTTTCGACATGCTCGCCGCCGCTGATCCGCAACCCGTCGTCGGCCCTTTGGCGCAAGGCTTCGGACAGCGGATAGTTTTCGAACACCAACAGGCTATCGAACAAAGCTTCACCCGTCTTGCCCCACCAACGTTGAATGTCGGCCAGCGGCGTGGCTTCGTGTTCGCGCAAGTTGAGATTATCCTGTTGTAAGCCCTGTAGCCAGTCGCCAATTCGACTGTCGGCTCGCGGCGCCTGAATGATAGGCAGAGTGTTGATGAACAAACCGATCATATCCTCGGCGCCTGGCAAATCAGCCGGTCGGCCGGACACGGTGACGCCGAAGGCGACCGCCAGATTACCGGTATAGCGCTGCAACAATACGGTCCAGGCTGCCTGAACCAAAGTATTAATGGTCAGTTTGTCGTCCTGGGCGATTTGGCGTAAATTCGCGAATTCGTCGCCGTCGATCAGCAACGGCAACAGGCCGTGACCGCTTTCCCTGGCACCAGCGGCCAGCGCTTCGGCCAGTCGGGTAGGTTCTTCCAGCAGACCGAGTTGTCGACGCCAATAACTTTCGGCGGACTGGCCGTCGCGGGCTTGCAGCCAAGCGACATAATCGCGGAACCCGGCAACCGGGGCCGGGAGCGCCGCGCCGCGATAATGGGCCAGCACTTCGCCCAGCAGTCGCGCGCTACTCCAGCCATCCAGCAGCAAATGATGACTGAGCCAGATCAGGTGGTAAACGTCCTCGTCCAGCCTGATCAATTCCAGTTTGAACAAGGGCGGGGTTACGGTTTGCAATCCTTGACTTTGCAAATCGACAATCAGCCTTTGCAAGGCGGACTCGGTATCGTCCCTGCCTCGCCAATCGCGTTCCCGCAAGGGTAGCGCCACGCGTTTATGCACGATTTGCAACGGGCTGGGCCAATCGCCTTGGGAGACAAAACCGGTGCGCAAAATCGGATGGCGCTCCACCATCGCCTGCCAGGCAGCGGCGAAACGGCCGGCATCCATTCCACTCAGTCGCACGTCGAAACAACTGACATAGCTGGCGGCATCGGCTTCATACAGACTATGAAACAGCATGCCCTGCTGCATTGGCGTCAAAGGATAAATATCCTGCAAATTACCAATCTCTATCGGCAATTGGTCCAACTGCGCCTGTGTCAGGCCGGCCAGTGGAACATCGCTAGGCGTAACAGCCAATGGCCCCTGACTGCAATGTTCGATCAAAGCCGTCAGTTCTTGGTCAAATTCGGCAGCCAGCCGCTGTATATTTGCCGCGCTGAACCGCTCGCGGTTGTAGGCCCAGTTCATCGCCAAACTACCGTCGTAAATCTGGCCGTTGATTTCCAACGCATAGTCCAGCGGCACAGCATCGTCGCGTTCGTCGCCGCGCGACTCGCCGGCGGGACGAAACAAACCGGCATCGGTAAAACTGGCGTCGAACTGCCCCAGATAATTGAAGCACACCTCGGGTTTAGGCAAGGCCTGCAACTCGGTGCGAACCGCATCGTCGGCCAGATATTTCAACAAACCGTAACCCAGGCCGCGATCGGGTATGCAGCGCATTTGTTCCTTGATGGTTTTGATCGACTCGGCTAGGTCAGTGGCGGGCTTTAACTTCACCGGAAACACGCTGGTAAACCAGCCGACGCTGCGACTGACGTCCGGCGCATGCTCGAACGCTTCGCGGCCGTGGCCTTCCAGATCAACAGTCAACGCCGGGTTATCGCTCCAGCGGCAAAATGCCCTCGCCAAGGCGGTGAGCAACAATTCATCGATACGGGTGCGGTAAGCAGCCGGCGCATCCTGCAGCAAGCGCCGGGTCGAGGCCGGATCGAGTTGCAGCGTCACGGTTTCCGCGTCCGCCGCCGTCGCGTCGCTAGCCCCGAATTCGGAGGGTAATTCGTGGTATTCCGTCAATTGTTGCCGCCAAAAATCCAGCTGATCGGAGATTTGTCCGGCACGGCGACTAAGCGCTTCCGCCCAGGCTTGAAATGACGCGGTTTTGGCCGGTAGTTGCGGAATTTGGCCGGCGGCGATTTGCCGGTACAAAACCTGCAAATCCTCCAGTACGATACGCCACGACACGCCGTCCACTACCAAATGGTGTATCACCAGCAGCAATCTGTAACTGCCGTCGGCCACTTCGATATACGCCGCGCGCAGCAACGGGCCGCGTTGTAAATCCAGGCTGCGTTGCGCCTGCTGCGCAATCGCGCCGATCTGTTCGGCATCGGCGGCTTGGCGCAGCCACAAGATGTCTTGGTTCTCCTCGGCTTCGGCATAATACTGCCGCCATTGCCCATCCTGGTAAAAGCGCAAACGTAGTGCATCGTGATGTTGCAGCAACTGTCGCAGCGCCTGTTCCAGGGCTTGGGCGTCCAGGGCCTGTTCGGTTTGCAGCAATACCGATTGATTCCAGTGTTGGCGCTGAGGGATCTCGGTGGCGAAAAATTCGGCTTGAATAGGTGTCAACGGCACGTCAACACCGGCAATTGCAAGCGTGTAGGTGCTGTCAGTCCGCCCAGGCGCCAAAACCACGGCCGCCAACCTGGCCAGCGCGGCGACGGTTTGATGGCTGAAAATATCCTTGGGCGACAATGCCATCCCTGCTTGGCGGGCGCGGCTAACCACTTGCAGGGATATAATCGAATCGCCCCCCAGTTCAAAGAAATTATCCTCGACGCCGATATCTTCCAAGCCCAGCACCTCCTGCCAGATCGTCGCCAGTTGG
>NZ_LUUK01000087.1 GCF_001644025.1 Methylomonas koyamae | reverse complement strand
CATCGATCCATTCTTTGAGCTGGCATCGATGCGCGTCAGTCAATTTACTTGGTGCACCACTGCGGGGTTGATCCGGTAGACTGCTCAGCCTATTTCTCCACCACTTCCGCCGCCGCTCCCGTATAGCTTCCGGTTTCACGCCTTGCTGTTCTGCAATCGCAATGACTGTCTGGCCATTGGCTAACATCAAAATGGTCCGTGCCCGCTCCCGTTCTCGCCAATCACTCCCTTTTTTGATAATTTGCTGGAGCTGCTCTCGTTCGCTTTCGTTCAATTCTATTGCTCTTGCCCGCATTCTGTCGCTACCACCACACCTGAAATCCCGCTATTTTAATGCATGGTGATTTGTTGTTAAGCGCTTATTTTTTTTATTAGTTCGACACCCACGCCTTTGAGTGAAGGGACGTTTCCAACGCGATTATATTCATATGATTACAATAAGCAGGCACTAAATTTGTGCCGTGAAGTCGTGTCTAAGCAGCTTGGTGCTGAATTTCTGAAAGTTTATTATGATGAAAGATTGATTGTAATTGGCTCGCCTCCAGTTAAGCCGGATACGGTTAACATTCTTGAAATGGATGACCCGATGAAGGAAAAACGTATCAAAACTGCTGTTTTTGACAAATGTTTGGTATGTTCGGAATTAGAAACCCATTTGGTCAAGTTGCCTAATAAACAGTTGGCTTATACTTATTTTCTTGGCAAGAATGATTCCGATGTAACAATGTCATGGGGGGTGATTGACGGCAAGCAGATTGATTATCAGTTGAATAGTAAAGCCGAAATAAAGGCCGGTGGTATTCCTGGTGGAGCTATTCCTGGTGATTTTTTTTATATTAAAGTTGAGTCTGATTCTAAATTGTCAATTTTGGTGGGTCGTGAAAAATTGAATACCAATTGGAGGCTTCCAGAAAATATTGTTTTTAGTCAAGGCGATAATGTTGTTGCTTACGTCAATACAAATAATATGCTGGTATTAAGTTCAAGAGAAAATAAGCAAAGAAATACCGATGAAGAGCTGGGGAAAAGTACCTACTATGTTTTCAACAAGCTTTCCTCTAAATGGAAGATTATTGGTTTTCCGGGAGGGAGAACAGAGGTGCGAGGTTTGAATGAGTGGCTTGTGGGCTATGTGGCAGATATAGCTAGGAAAACACAAAGCCCTGGATCTGATAGAAGAAGAAAACATATGGCAGAAACCGGCACGCCGATCGATTGGCGATTTGATAGCGCTAATGTTTTTTTCTCGGGAATTTTAATGTTGCACAATATCAATACAGGCAAAGAATATAAAATAATTACTAGTCAAGAGGATAGTGAAATTCTCTGGGTAAGCGATTCATATGTCTACTATAGAGTTAACGATGAGCTAATAAAGGCTAGAATTCTCGATCAGACAATCGACACAGGTCAAGTTTTAGCTAAGGAGGATTTTATAGCGGATATTCATTGGGCTTTTGAAGGTCGATAGAATGAGTTTCGCATCGTTACGCTCGCCTCCATGTTTCCGCGATGCATGGCATCGGAAATAACTGATTTGTATAGCGGAAAACGACGGATAAGTGCTTAGCAATAAGTCAGCGAGCGCGATTGACATCTCTAGGAGCGCATGAATTGGTAATAAACATAATAGATGTGAACTTTTGCAAGGTGCTTATCAGGTGGTAATTTTGTCAGACCATTTGCATTCGATGCGGACATTACCCGAATCCGACGATGATTTTGGTTTGTGCCGACACCAAATATAATCTGCATTTATATGACGATTGTAATAAATGGTCGAAATCAAATTAGGCGGACACAAAAAGCAAACGTAGATTTTGCCGGCGGCGCTTGCTTCGACAAATTCGGTACTGGTTTGGGCGTGTGGCATTCGGTACTCGTGGCGTTACTGCTGGGAATGGTAGGGTAAAGGCCAGCGATTGCCAACGGCTTGGATCAAAACTGCGTCGTCAATATCCTCAACCGAACCGTGCAAGTTGGCAAGGATGGCGGATGGTCGATGCCGAGCGTACAGTCAACTCGGCCGGTCCCCTCGGCGCCGGTGCGTTGGGGGAGGTAAGTCATTGGCGGGCGGCGAGTCCGTTCAGTATACTGAGACCGTCGTCGGCTGGGGCCGACGGCGGCGGCATCGGGAAGGGGCCGCCTTCAATCGTCCCAGGACGGATTTAACCAGACCGGGAAGGACACCATGTCCAGTCTACGCATCGCGGCGTTCGCCACCCTCGCGGCGGCCGGTATTGCCGCCGCAGGGTTTCATTGGCGGCATTCCGAATCGCCGCCCACCCAGCTCAAGCTTTACGGCAATATCGATATTCGCCAAGTCGAACTCAGCTTCCACGATTCCGAACACGTCGCGCAAATTCAGGTGCAAGAGGGCGAGAGGGTCAAGCGCGGCCAATTGTTGGCGGTGCAGACCCTGGAACGTTTCCAGTATGCCTGGGATGCGGCGCAAGCCCGAGTCGAGGTCCAGCGCCACGTGGTCGATAAGGCCTTGAACGGCTCGCGGCCGCAGGAAATCGGTAAGGCCGGCAATGACGTCAAGGGCGCCGAAGCGGCATTGGTATTGGCCAAGAAGGAATTGGAGCGCATGCGCAATTTGGCGGAACGCAAATTGACCTCGGTGGAGTCGGTCGATCAAGCCAAGGCCGCCTACGACGGTGCCCGCGAGACCTTGCAAGCCCTGAAGGAACAATACCAGTTGACCGCGATCGGCCCGCGCCGCGAGGACATTCAAGCCGCCCAAGCTCAACTTCGAGTCGACGAAGCCGAATTGCTGTTGGCCAAGAAATCCTGGGAAGACGCTCATCTCTACGCGCCGGCCGACGCCGTTGTGCAAAACCGGATTCTCGAGCCTGGCGACATGGCCAACGCCCAGACGCCGGTGCTGACGCTGGCCCTGACCGAGCCGCTGTGGGCCAGAGCTTACGCGGCCGAGACCGATCTCGGTAAATTGCGCCACGGCCTGCCGGCCCGCATCGTCAGCGACAGTTTTCCCGACCGGCATTACGCCGGTTGGGTCGGATATATCTCGCCGACCGCCGAATTCACGCCCAAGTCGGTCGAGACTAGCGAGTTGCGGACCAGTCTGGTTTACCAAGTACGGGTTTACGTCTGCAATGCCCAAGATCAACTGCGCTTGGGCATGCCGGTCAGCGTCGAGATCGATGTCGACGCTCCGCCGGCCGGACAGCCGGGCTGCGCCGAGCGGCCGTGATCTCGCCGACGAACGCCCCGGCGCTGTGGTTCCAAGGCGTCGATAAATCGTTCCGGGCCGGCGGCCGCGAAGTGGCGGCCTTGCGCCGGATCGATTTCGAATTGCCCGGCGGCGGCATCACCGCGCTGGTCGGGCCGGACGGCGCGGGCAAGACCACCTTGTTGCGTCTGGCCGCCGGTTTGTTGCTGCCGGAAGCCGGCAGCGTCGAAAGCTTTGGTAGCGACACCGCGACGGCCGGGCCGCTGTTGCACGCCACCACCGGTTACATGCCGCAGCGTTTCGGTTTGTACGAAGATCTGAGTCTGCGCGAGAACCTGACGCTGTACGCCGATCTGCACGGTATCGCCCAGGCCGACCGACCCGAGCGCTTTGCCGAATTGCTGGCGATGACCGGACTCGGCAAATTCGAAAGCCGCTTGGCCGGACGCTTGTCCGGCGGCATGAAACAAAAACTGGGTTTGGCTTGCACCTTGCTGAACCGGCCGCGTTTGCTGTTGCTCGACGAACCGTCGGTCGGCGTCGATCCGCTGTCCCGCCGCGAACTGTGGCATATCATCGACGCGCTGGTCAGCGACCACGGTACCACGGTCCTGCTCAGCACCGCCTACATGGACGAAGCCGAGCGCTGCCAACATGTTATCGTACTGGATCATGGTGGAATACTCAGACAGGGCGCGCCGGCCGCGCTGCACGAATTGGTGCGGGGGTGCGGCTATCGTCTAACTAGCGCGGTGTTGTCTAGTCGGCAACTGCGTCAACGCATCGTGGGCCAGCATGGCGTCATCGACGCGGTAGTGCAGGGCGATGCGGTCCGGGCGGTCATGGCGCCGGGTGCCGCGCCGGACTGGGCCGGCTGGTTTACGGCGACCGACCGAGTGACGGCGCAGGCGGTGCCGGCGCGCTTGGAAGATGCCTTCATTTGGCTATTGACCGAGCGCGACGGCGGCCACGGCGTCGTCGAGAACGTTTGCCCGCTGGCTGTTACCGGCCCAACCGCCGCGCCGGTCATCGAGGTCGAGGCGGTGGATCGCTGGTTCGGCGATTTTCAGGCCGTCAAAAAACTTTCCTTTCAGGTCGGACGCGGCGAAATTTTCGGTTTGCTGGGCGCCAACGGCGCCGGTAAGACCACCACGTTTCGAATGTTGTGCGGCTTGCTGCCGGCCAGTAACGGCAGCCTGAAAGTGGCCGGCGTGGATTTGCGGCGGGCGGCGGCCCAGGCCAGGGGCCGTTTGGGTTATATGTCGCAGAAATTCTCGTTGTACGGCCAATTGTCGGTACGGCAAAACCTGGATTTTTTCAGCCACGCCTATGGCTTGCGGGGCGGCGCGCGCCGGGAACGCATCGCTTGGGCCCTCGGCGAGTTCGGCTTGACCGAGTTTGCCGATACCGACAGTCGCGATTTGGCGCTGGGCTACAAGCAACGCCTGGCGCTGGCTTGCGCGCTGATGCACGAGCCGGAAATCCTGTTTCTCGACGAGCCGACTTCCGGTATCGATCCGTTGGCCCGCCGCGAATTTTGGGCGCGCATCAACCAACTGGCTGCCGGCGGCGTGACGGTGCTGGTGACCACTCATTTCATGGAAGAGGCGGAATATTGCGACCGCCTGCTGATCATGCGCGAGGGCGACATTCTGGCGGCCGGCACGCCGGCGCAAATCGTCCGCGCCGGCGGAAGCGAAGCGGCCTCGAACATGGAAGAAGCGT
>NZ_LUUK01000086.1 GCF_001644025.1 Methylomonas koyamae | reverse complement strand
TCGATATACACCTCGCCGCCGTCGTTTTGGCAACGGGTCGCGACATACTTGGCGGCGAGGTGTATATCGATGGGGCTAACGGCTGGATATACGGCGTGGAGTGCACGATCGACGGGGTGTCGGACTACACCAGCCTGGGCACGCCGGCCGAGTGCTATATCTCGTGCGCCTACGACGGCAGTTGTCAATAACGAGTCTAAGCAGCCGCTCGACGCAAACCTAGGCTAACCGCTGATCCAAAAAAAACCGTTCGAACGCGTCAATCCGTTCGTGCCGAGTTTGTCGAAGCACGAACGGATATTAAACCTCACCCATTTGGCGAGCATTCCAAATCCCGCCCACCCATCGACTGGGCTCGGAACGGGGTTTGGAATGCTCGACTGATTTTTCTAGGCTGATCCGCTCACTCCGCCGCCGCGTCGGCGAGCGCATCGGCGTCCGGTAACAAACCGGGAAACGAGCCTTTGCGGATGTTGAAAAACACCAGTTCGGGTAGGGTGACGGCGGCGCCCTTGAGGCCGTTGAGTAGATTTCGGCCGCTGTCCCAGGGCCAGCTCAACAAACCGAGCGCCGCCTGTCCGCCGGCGGCGGCCAGATTGAAGCCGGCTTGCAAGGGGCGGGGCCAGACCGCATCCTGGGTGAAAAACACGAAGACCGCGTCGTTGCCATGCCAAGCGTACACCGTCGAAGTCAGCGCATTGGATTCGCGTAACGCCACCCGCCAGGCCGGCTCGGTTTGGTATTGGCGGTTCAGTTGGCGTTCGCGATACGGCGGTAGGCGCTCGCTGGCAACTACCCGGTAGCTGGCGCCAACGCTGTCGTAAGCCGCGAACGGAATCCGGTTGGCGCCGCTGTCGTCCAGATAGCCGCCGAGCAGCGTCCGCGAGGCATCGGCCAGCGCCTCGGCCGATCTCGCGCCGCCGGTTCGGCCGACCGTGGCGTTGAGCATCCGAAACAGCTCGGTCACGCAATTGCGGCCGAGCAGGTCGTAACGGTACAACTCGGTCAGTTGCGCGCGGTATTGGTTCAGGCGCCGTTCGGCCAGCGCCAGCTCGGCCGCCAGTTGCTCCGTTGCCAGCGGCAAGCTGAGCAATTCGGCGGCGGCGGGCTTAGCCGGCGTGGCTGTCAGTACCGCCAACGGTTTGGGCGGCGTTTGCCGCAGCGGCTCCGCCACTTGCAGCAGTGCGGTGGCGCCGCGTTCGATTTCGGCGTAACCGCGTTCGTCCAGCGCCTCGCCGTCCGTCAAACGGCGGCTGGCGGCGGCGAGCAAGGCCCGGCCGTATTGCAACGCGACCGGTAAATCCGCTTCGGCCAAGGCCGGCGCGGATTCCCGCTGAAGGCTGCGATCCAACACGGTCAGTTCGCCGGACGCGATGCTGGCATCCAACGCGTGCAGTCTGGCCATGCCGACCAACAGCGGATAACCCCAATCCGGCCGCCGGCTATCGAGCAAGGCCAACAGGTCGGCGATCAAGTTTTCCCGAAAGCGGTTCAAGGCCTGGATTTGCGGCGGGCTCAAAGCGAATTCGGGCAGATGCGCCCGCAACAGCGTCTCCGGGCGCGGCGACAGACCGGCTTGCAACACGTCGAGCGCGGCCAGATTCAGCAGTTGGTTTTCGTAACGTTGTCCGAAGCTAAGTTCGCCGACCTCGAAGCGTTCGGCGGAGATTGGCGGATTTTGCGCGGGCCGGGCCGGCGTCAGTGCATGCAGTTGTTCGCGAATCCGCCGCCGTTTGGCAGCTAAAAAGTCCGCGCCGTAACGGTCCGCCGCGAGTTGCCGCAACTCGGCCAGACGCGGACTGGGCCGATCCGCCGGCATCGCTTGGGCTGGGCGGTAGCGTTCCAGAAAATAGCCCAAGGCCTTCAACGCCAAACTCGGCCGGACCTCCTCCGGTTCGAGCAATCCTTGCAGCAAATCGCGGTCGGCCGCCAGCGCGCGCAAGCGGTCGAAATGCTGGGTCTGTATCAATTGCGTGCGGTTGAAGACTTGTTGCAAGTCCTGGAAAAACCCTTCGGATACGGCTATGCGGTGGCTGTGTATGGCGCGGTTTTCTTGAAAGCCGTAGGCAAAACGGAAGGCGGCGAAATCGTCGCGGTACAGGCGCAGCCAGCCCGGTTCGACATGCTGAAAGTGATAGACCGCGTCGTCCAGGCGAAGCGCGGCGTGGCCGCCGCTGGCGCTGCCTTCGTTGGCTTCGATGTACAGAAACTCGAACTCGCGCGCCGCTGCCGGCGCGGCGATTGCCAGGCAGATCAATGCCGCCGCCCAGCTTCGGCGGCGGCTTAAGCCAACGTCGCGGCGATTTATTTTTTCAGCCCGTCTTCGATCGCCTGCTGCTTCATCGGGTCCTTGCCGCTCAGGCTTTCGGTGAAGGCGGAGATTTGCGGCTTGCCGAGATCGGCTTTTTTCAAGCCGCGGCCTATGCCCAGATAACTATGACGGTCGGCTTCCCAGTTGCTGATGCCGTATTTGTCGGCCAGTTCGCCGACGTGGGCGCGGAAGGTATCCAGCGAGCCGGACGAGCCGACCACGAATTCGGCGGTGTAGTCGGCGACCGAGTCTTCGAACTTTTCCTGGTCGGTGCGCGACGAGTCGGAACTGGAGCTGATCGGGCTGGACGCCATATCGGATACGCTGCCGGAGCTGTCCGACGAGCTTTTCGAACTGTCGGAGAACGAACAGGCTGCCAACAGGCAGGCGGTCAGGCTGGACAAAATCAATGCTTTTACGGGTGTCATTTGCGGGTCATCCCAGATTGCCGGAGTGGCCGCCAGTATACCGGTTGGCTCGGCAGGATTTAAGCCCTCTGGTGAAAGTCGCGGGAGCCGGTGAACCTTTGGCTATTCGCGCGTTTCGATCGGTGCCAACGCCAGCGGCTGGCTGAACCATAAGCCGCTGGCTGAGCGGAGTCGAAGCCAGCCGTTCACTTCGACTCCATTCAGCGAACGGCTTAAAACTGAACGACATTGCTCCCGGAGGGGCTATTCGAACTGTTACGGCAACTAAAAAAGAGTGTCGCCGGCCTTAGTATCGGATCGTGACGCCGACGTAAGCCGAGCGGCCCAGGCCGGCCACGTTGCGGCCCCACGGCACGGTGACGTTGGATGCGGCGGTCGGGTTCATGCCGTAACGGTCTCCCAAATAGCTGCCGGCCAGCGGTTGGTAGTATTGCTTATCCAGCACGTTATCCAGACCGATGTCGAAGCGGACCTTGCCCCATTCGTAACCGGTGCGGGCGTTCAACAGGATGTAGGACGGCGTGGTGGTTTCGTTGCGGATGGCCTGCACATCGTCCTTGCCGTCGACAAACTGCATTTCGATCGCGCTTTGCCAGCTTTGCAAACGGTGATCCAGGCTCAACTTCATGTTGAACGGCATGATGTGATAGAGATTGCCGCCGTCCATGCGTTCGCCGCGCACATAACTCATCGTGGTGTGAGTAGCGAATTCGCCCACGTTATTGTCTTTATACAAGCGGGTCCGGCCTGAGACATCCACGCCCCACAAGCGAGCATCGTGGTTGGCGAACTTCAGGTAGACGAAGCTATTGGTCGCGGTTTGCGGGGCCGTACCGCAACCGGCCGCGGTACCCGGCGTGCCGGAGCAGCGGTCGGCGTCTATAAAGTTATTGACGTAGCTGATGTACGGCGTGGCGCTGATTTCCCACAAGTTATTGGCCGGTTCGTGAAAGGCGGCGGTCAGGCTGACGGTATGGGCGGTTTCCTCGGTCAGATTCAGATTGCCGGTGTAGCCGTTGCCGTCGCCGAACCAGCCTATCATTGCCATGTCCATTTTGCGCGGCCCCCAAGTGTAAAGCTCGTACATGTTCGGCATCCGGTTTTTGCGGGCGTAACCGAATTCGAACTGGCTCATATCGTTGTGGGTGTATTGCAATAGGGCCGTGATGTCGTAGGTGTCGAAATTGCGCTCCTTGTCGCGGGCATTGAAGGCATTCGCGGCGTTCAGCGCGGTGATCGCGCCGGCCCGGTCTATCGAGAACGTCGGCCCGGTATTCAACAGGTCGGGATTATAAGGGTGGACGTTTTCGGCATTCATGTTGGTGTGGTCGTAACGCAAGCCCAGCAAGCTCTTCCAATGATCGTCCCAACGCGCTTCCCATTCGCCGAAAAAACCGACTCGGTCGCGCACGCCGTTGTGAATGTTCAACATCGCTTCCGGCGCCATCATCCAGTAAGCGCTACGGGCATCGTTGTTGTTGGCCGCGATGGCGGTATCGCCATGCACCGCCGGCCAATAATCGTTGATTTTATTGCCGTGAAATTCGTTGCCGACCCGGAAGGTGTCGCGTTTGTTGAACGGAATCTCGGCCATGATTTTATAGCCCAGATTGCGACCGCGGGTTTCCATCGGCATCCGGTCGTTGGGTGGTGCGAAGGCGCCGCCGGAGACGCTGCCGTCCAGGAAGTGATTGTGCTTGTCCTCGCCGATGTCCATGCTGTGCTGGGTGCTTTCGTAGTAAAACCGGCTTTCCAGCGTGCCCCAGTCGAATTCGCCCTTGTGGCTGATATTGCCGAAGATGCTGTCGTTATTGGTCAAGTCCATCCGTTGATTGGGAAAGCCCTGAAACGGAATATGCTGCTGGCCGCCGCGTATCACCAGCAAATGCTTGTCGAATTTGAACGACAGCGCCGCCGAGTGGTTTTGGTTTTCGTAGGCGGTGGAACTGACGATGTTGCCGTTACCGTCGTTGTAATTCATGCTCTCGGTGTGCGAACCGGTGTATTCCAGCCGAGCGTATTGGTTGGCCACCGCGGCGGCGATGCTGCCGCCGAACGCGTCGCCGTTGCTGCGGTAAAACGCCGAGGCACTCCCTTCCAGCAGTATGTCCTTGCCCGGTTCGGCAAACACCGGGTCCGGGGTTTTCACCGAGATAGTCCCGCCCAAACTGTCGCCGCCGAGGCTGACCGGCGCAATCCCGGTCAGGATCGTGATTTTGCCGATATTGCTGCGGTCGATGTAGGACAGCGGCGGGTTCATGTGGTTGGCGCAGGCGGCGGTCAAGGTCATGCCGTTGATGTCGATCTTGACCCGGTCGTCGTTCAAGCCGTGAATCGCCGGCAGGCTGGACACGCCCCCGGCGCCGTACAGACTGACGCCGGGCGTGTCTTCCAACAGTTTGGCGGTGTCGCTGATCGCGGCGCGCTTGCTGGTGACGATGTCGGCTTCCATTTCCGAGGCGTTCAAGGCTTTGACGCTGGGGAATTTGTCGGTGACGATAACTTGTTCGAGCACGGTCTCGCCGGGCATTACCGGTTCGGCGACGGTTTCCGCGGCCGTCGCGACTAGCGGTAACAAGCCGAGTGAGATACCCAGTGCGGCCGGGAATAATCTCCGTGAGGTTTTACGTTGCGAATCACAATGAACGGGAGATGGATAAGCTGGAATGTTCATGATCTGGTCCTTGTCTCGGGGCCTGGAAACAGCGGCTGTCTCGCGTCAAATCGCGACGGAATCCACGTCTAATGATGAGTTTTGGATGACGCGTCCGCGTGGTTCCCAAACGATTGGCATAAAGCGGTCTCCACTTGCCGCCGGGCGGGGTGAAGACAATCGGACAGCTAAAGCTGCCTTAAACTAACGTTAGCCGATTACTGGCGAATTTCCACACGTTTTTAACGTAATTTCATTCAAAAACCTCCTCCTGCGACAATAAGACACACTAACGCTATAAATAGGCCGACAGCTTGCCTAGCGTCGCGTCGCCGACGACTAGCCGCTGGTTGCAATAATGCAACGGCAGGAACGTATCGCTATATTTGTATATTAATATTTTCTAATATTAAACCAATATGCCGCATGTCGCCACCCTGAAGAAACAAAAAGTCTGGCTACCTTGTGATTGTCAGACGAAGCGCGTTGCACAACCCGAATCGACGAGACCGATGGACCGCCGACAAGCCGAAGCTAGGCTAGGCCATGCCACTTCCGCCTGGCTTCCGCCCGCTACAGCCCTTAAAATAGGCCGGTCTTCAACCGCCCTGGCTATTTACCGATGAAAATCGTCTCCTGGAACGTCAACGGCATCCGTGCCGTGCAAGGCAAAGGTTTTGCCGAAACCCTGGCTCGAATCGACGCCGATTGCCTATTGCTCCAAGAAACCAAGGCCCAGGAAGACCAGGTCGCCCAAGCCTTGGCCGGCATAGCCGGTTACCACGTTCACGCCAACTCGGCCGAACGCAAGGGCTATTCCGGCGTCGCGCTGCTATGCCGACGGGAGCCATTGCAGATTCTGCGCGACATCGGCCAAGCCGAGCACGACCTGGAAGGCCGGGTCATCGCCGCAGAGTACGAAGGCTTTTATTTGGTCAACGTCTACGTACCCAATTCCGGCGACGGGCTGTCCCGGCTGGAATACCGGCAGACCTGGGATCGTGCCTTCGGCGATTATCTGGCCGACTTGCAAAGCCGCAAGCCGGTCATCGTCGGCGGCGACTTCAACGTCGCCCACCAAGCCATCGACATTGCCCGGCCCAAAGCCAACTACAACAAGTCGGCCGGCTACACCCAGGCCGAGATCGACGGCTTCGGCGGCATTCTGGCGCGCGGTCTGGTCGACAGCTTCCGCCATTTCCATCCTGACGAAGTAGCCTACAGTTGGTGGAGTTACCGCGCCAACGCCCGCGAAAAGAACATCGGTTGGCGGATCGATTACCTGTTGGCCAGCGAGCCGTTGCTGCCCGGCATCCAAAGTGCTTTCATTCTGCCGGAGATTACCGGCTCCGACCATTGTCCGGTCGGCATCGACCTTCAACTGGCTTGAGCGCGCTGCACGCGCATAGGGCAGCCTTATTGGCGTGCCGGCGCTGTCCGGACATGGTCGGCCCGGTGGTTTGTTGTCAGCCGGTGATGTCGAAGGTGATGCTGATCGGCCAAGCGCCGGGCGGTAAGGAAGGCCAGTTCGGCAAACCGTTCGCCTGGACCGCCGGCAAAACCTTATTCGGCTGGTTTGGCCGCTTGGGCCTAAACGAAGAGCAGGTTCGGCAACGGGTGTACATAGCGGCGGTGTGCCGCTGCTTCCCCGGCAAGCAGGCCAGCGGCGGCGACCGGGTGCCGAGCCCCGCCGAAATCGACCATTGTTCGACGTGGCTGCGCGCCGAAATCGAGCTGTTACGGCCGCACCTGCTTATTCCGGTCGGAAAACTGGCGATCCGGCAATGGCTGAAGGCGGACAAGCTCAGTGCGATCATCGGCGAACAATATCGGATCGAAGCCTACGGCCACGCCGCCGACCTGATCCCGCTACCGCATCCCTCCGGCGCCTCGACCTGGCACCGCACCGAGCCGGGCATCGGCCTGTTGACGAAAGCGCTGGCCGCGATCGAGCGCCATCCGGCCTGGCAAGCTATCCGACCAAACGATTGATACCGCTGACCAGCGCCTTGAGCGAGGCCGTGACCAAGTTGTCGTCGATGCCGACGCCGTAGCCAGTGCGCGAGTCCGGCCCGGCCAGTTCGACGAAGGCGCAAGCGCGGGCGTCGCCGCCGTGCCGGCTGACGCCTAGCGAACGTTCCTCGTAACTACGCACAGTGAGCGTGTAGCCCAACACCGCCACCGCCGCAACCGCCGCATCCAGAGGGCCGTTACCCTCGCCGGTCAAATGGCGATCTTCCCCGTGCCATCGTACACCCAGTTCGACCCGCTGGCCGTCGGCGGTATCGGTCAAACGATGCCCGACATATTGCAACGGTTCGCTCGCCTCTAAATACGCCTCGCGCAACAAGCGCCAAACTAACTCGTGGCCGATTTCGCCGCCGGCAACGTCGGCGTGTTGCTGTACGATTTGAGCGAATTCAACCAGCAAGCGGCGCGGCAAAACGACGCCGTAATGGCGTTCCAGTAAATGGGCGACGCCGCCCTTGCCGGACTGACTATTGACCCGGATCACCGCGTCGTAGCCACGGCCGACGTCGGCCG
>NZ_LUUK01000085.1 GCF_001644025.1 Methylomonas koyamae | reverse complement strand
GCCTACAACCAGATGGAAGCTAACTTCGCGATGTTTTTCGGTCTGGCGATTCAATTGTACGAATCGACCTTGGTATCCGACCAATCGCCGCTGGATTTAAGCCCGCTGGATGCGGCCATGATTCCGACTTGGTCCAATGTATCCGATCCGGCGCTGGTCGCGTCGCTGAAACGCGGCGTTAGTCTTTTCGTTAACAATAACTGCTCGTTGTGCCACGCCGGACCAACGCTTAGTTTGGCGGCAGTGGCGACGAACGCCGCATTGGTTGCGCCGACGCCGGGCGCGACCTTCGGCCCGCCCGCGACCCCCATCGCCTACGGCCCCAATGCCTTTGGCCCGAATAATATTGCCGCCGGCGCCGGCATCTCCCGCTATGTCAATCCGGTCACTCGCGATAATACCGGCCAGAACCTGCCGCGCCTGATGGATTTGGGCTACACCAATGTCGGCGTGACTAAGCCGGATACCGATCCCGGCGTGGCCAGCGTCGATCCCTTCGGCCAGCCGTTATCGTTCGCGGCCCAATACGTGGAATATCTGGCCGGTAATAACGCCGGGGTCTTCGATTTGCCGATCGACAACGTGCGTAGCTGCGACTTTCTGATTCCGCTGGCGGTCAACTTGAACGCACCGCTCAGTAATATTTTTCTGCCCGGCGACGGCATCCAGGCCGACGGCAGCCGGGAAGGGGTGGCGCGCAACCAAAACTGCCGCAACGCCAATCCGGTCACGGCCTATATTCCGACTGTCGCGGCTGCTCAGGCTAACCGGAACGGTAGCAAAATGGCGGTCGCGACCAACGCCGCGTTCAAGGTGCCGACCCTGCGCAACGTCGAATTGACCGGGCCTTACATGCACAACGGTGGCATGGCGACGCTGGTGCAAGTCATCGAGTTCTACGCCAGGCACGGCAATTTCGCCAGTCCGGAATTGCACGGCGTGATCGGCCCGATCGCGGCGAATTTGATCAACCCGCAAAACACCGACGACCTGAGCAATTTCCTGAAAGCGCTGACCGACGAACGGGTGCGCTACCAAAAAGCCCCGTTCGACCATCCGCAATTAACCATGGGCCACGGCCACGTCGGCAACGATGTGCAAGTTGAAGCCGGCAATCCGCTGGGTGCCGATTTGGCCAAGGACGAAACGCTGACCTTGCCGGCGGTCGGCGCCGACGGCGCGGCCGTGCCGATTACCCCGTTTTTAGCGCCGCTGCCCTAAGGCTGGCCCGCGCGCGTATCGACTCCCAACATTCGGAAACCACTATGAAAACAGCGTTTTTTAGACCGCTAAACCTAGGCCTCGCATTGGCGCTAAGCCTGTGCCGGCTAAATTCTGCCCACGCATCCGCCAGCTACGACAGCATCGTCACGCTGAGCTACTCGATCGGCATTTTAGACAGCACCAATCCCACGGCCGGCGACAGGACGGGCTTGTCCATCCTCGGAACCTATCAGCAAGCTAGCGACGACCAAAACTTTTACGCAGTCGTCGGCGGCGACGGCCAGTACCAGTCTTACAGTCCCAATCCGGCCGCCGCTACGGTTAGCGGCAAGTTCACCGGTTTGTATTCCGTCGGCGGCAACGTTAACTCAGGCAGCGTCGACAGCTTGTTGACGGGATTATTCGGCCTGGAATTGAACAACAACGGTCCGTATAGCTACAACGTGGCCGTTGATTTTCAGTACGCACTGCAAGCGGCCGCTCACGGCGAATTCGCCAGCACCAACATTTTGTTCGATTACTGGGACGAGGGCGGCTCGAATTCCGGCTTCGACTATGTCTCGGCCGAGGCGTTTAGCGGCGATCCGGACGATCAGCAATCGGCGGCGGATACCGCCACGTTTCATTTTGGCTTAGCAGCCGGCGCTACTCGACAGCTCTACGCCCAAGCCGGCATTAGTTCCCATCTGGAATCGGCGGACGCATCGCCGGTACCGCTGCCCGGCGCTGTCTGGCCGTTCTTAAGCGGCGCATCGGCGAGTCTCGGGCTTGCCGGCCGGAGGCAACGCGCCGAGGGCGCCCGCAAAGCTTAACGCCATATCCGCGATGACGGCCCGGACACCGAAAAACCGGTGGTTAACCCAGCGCAAGGACGCGCGCCTTTAACCGGCGGATTGTCGGGTTTGGCTAGTCCCGCCGCGCGAATCGGCCTCATGCGGCGGCAAGCCGGTGTAAGCGCGTGAAATCTCTGGGTGGGTTTCACGGGTGAGGGTGCGTTCATACTCGGGGGTGTCCGTCGCCACGACGCGAACAACGTATGAACAGCGCGGGCTAGGACGTTCCGCGTGGCATGGTCCGGAGGGCAATGCCGAGGAGGGGGAGCGATGATGCGCTCGGCCATGGACAGGCTGGCATTGATCGAACAGGCGAGTTCGATCGATGCCGACTTTGATTGCTGAACGCTACTTATCGTTAATTCATCGGACTTGAGTGATTTATGAAATTTTTATCATTGCAACACGGCGCGGCCCTAATGGCGGTGGCACTAACTTTCGGTAACGGCGCCGCGCAAGCCGGCATCGCCTATAACACCAACGGTTGGGACAGCGGCGATTTCCCCGGTGCGTCCGGATTCGTGCCCGGCACCTGGACAGGCGGCGGCGCGCCGGCATACAGCGGTAAACTGAATGCGGTTTGGTACGCGGACTTGGCGGCCGGCACCAGCGAAACGGTTTCCAGTGCAAACGGCGTCGCGGCCGGCGCCGATCCGTTATACGAATTGGCGGTCGGGCCGATGGGCTGGCAGCGTAACCCGGCGGCGACTTATCCGCATCAAGGCATGGGCCACGGTTCGGATATAGGCCTGATTACATTGGATACCACAACCGATCTGACCATCACCGTAGCCGCCGATTCCGATACGCCGTTGGACCCCACCACGGTCGTTAAACCTGGCTTCTCATTGTTTCAAGGTTGGGACACCGGGACCACCGCCAATCAAGTTCAAGCCTATTACAACAACCTCAGCAATCCGCTCGGTAGCGTGGGCCTGACGTATTTGAACGGCGCGGGCGCCGCTACCGGCCTCACCTCGATCAGTCTGGTGTTCAACCATCTGGCGGCCGGCAACTATACGTTGATCCTCGGCGGCAACGCCGGCGGCGGCCACGGCGCTTACAGCGTCGCCTTCTTCGCCGCGCCGGTACCGCTGCCGGGCGCGGTGTGGCTGTTCGGTAGTGTCTTGGTAGGTTTGGTGGGCGTTGGCCGCCGTAACGGGAATGTCGAAGCATAGGTGCGATTTACCCAAGAGCATAAAAGCGCAGCGTAATCGCACGCATGTCAGACCTTCGTTCCTCCGATTACGCTGCGCCAATCGGAGGAACGCGGACTTAAACCGGGACAGTTTGAGGTTAAGCCGTTCGCCCTGAGTTTGTCGAAGGGCGAACGGTTAAGCCCGGTAGGTTAGACGCATGCTGCTCGTGCGCTGGTGGGTTTGATGGTTAATGGTGGGCAACATTGCCCGCCCTACACCTTGGGCATTTTTAGGCAATTACGTGAATAGAGGAGGCAACATGCAATGTCATTCAACCCGAAGGCGGGCGCCGCCCGGTTTGGCGTTCGCGGTTTTGGGTTTCGCGCTGGCCGGCTTGCCGGTGGCCGGTGTCGGGGCCGCCACCATCACGCTGGGGGCGGGCAAGGTCTCGACGATTTTCGAAAATCAGCCGACCCACAGTATCGGCAAGGGCCCGGCCGTGTTTATCGGCGGCGATGCCGACGGCTCGCCGCGGCGCGGTTTGATCGATTTCAATATCGCCGCCAATCTGCCGGCGACGGCGGTCATCACCGGTGTGGAGTTGACCTTGTATCTGGCCGATGTGGCCGGTGCCGGCGGGAGTGAAGATGCCACGCCGCGCACTATCGAACTGCATCGGTTGACCGGCAATTGGGCTCACGGTCCCACCGCTTTGGGCGTTACCCAAATCGAGGGCACCGACCAAGGGTTTCCGGCGATTCCTCCCAGCCCGACCTGGCTG
Source organism: Methylomonas koyamae (assembly GCF_001644025.1). Taxonomy (GTDB): domain Bacteria; phylum Pseudomonadota; class Gammaproteobacteria; order Methylococcales; family Methylomonadaceae; genus Methylomonas; species Methylomonas koyamae_A. The sequence goes on along the minus strand of NZ_LUUK01000085.1, from coordinate 2,623 downwards.
GACCGCCGCTATTTACAAAACCAGCCTTGGGCCACGCCGGGCGGCGATTTCCAGCCATTGACCAGCGCCAGCACCTTGGTCGGCCAGGCTATCGGCGCGGCCTATACCTGGGCTTCCACGCCGGAGCTGGTCGCCGATGTGCAGGCCATGCTGAACGCGCCGTCCACCAATAACGGTTGGGTATTGCTGAATGCCGACGAATGGAGTCCGGACACCTACCGGGTGTTTTACTCGCAAGCCTGGGACGACACCGCGTTGCGCCCGCAACTAAAAATCAGCTACGAGCTGGCGGCCGTGCCGCTGCCGGCGGCAGTCTGGCTGTTCGGCGTCGGCTTGTTGGGCTTGGTCGGCACCCTGCGCCCTTCGACTAGCTCAGGGCGAACGGTATTTAAAGGCCGAGTTAATAACTCGGAGATGAAGTCATGAAGCTGCTGACACAGTTTTCCCGAACAGTGGCGGTGTGCCTGCTGCTAGCCGATTCGGCGGCGGTATCGGCGGCGGTCGTTACCCTGACGCCCAGCAAGGATGCGACGATTTTTGGTACCAGCATCAATCAAGGCCTGCCCAATTCGTCCGGCCAGGATTTGTTCAATCACAGCAATGGCGCTGGACCCGGCATGTTTGCCGGCGGTAACGGCCAATTCGCGCCGCATCGCGGGTTGATTGCCTTCGATATCGCGTCGCAAATACCGGCGGGCTCGGTGATTACCGGCGTGCAATTGACGCTGTACATCGGCATCGTCGCCGGTTCGGGCGGCGCGGCCGGACTTGGCGACCAAACGCCGCGACCCATGGATTTGTTTCGCCTGACCCGCGACTGGGGCGAAGGGATTACCGGCGGCAACGCCACGCAAATCGGCGGCACCGGCCAGGGCTTTCCGGCCAATCCCGGCGACGCCACCTGGAACGACGCCGCCTACCGGCAAACGCCGTGGACCACGCCCGGCGGCGATTACGTCAATCGAGCCAGCGCCACGCTGGCGGTCGGCAGCGAGTTTGGTTCCGCGCAAACCTGGACGACTACACCGACCTTAGTCCAGGACGTACAAGCCTGGTTGGACGACCCTTCGAGCAATTTCGGCTGGATATTGATCAACCAGGACGAAGATCTCAAGCAAACTCATCGCGCCTTTTATACCAGCGAATGGACCGATCCGGCGCAGCGTCCGCAATTGCAGGTCAGTTATCAACCGGCGCCGGTTCCGGTACCCGCCGCCGCCTGGTTGTTCGGTACCTGCATAACTGGTTTGTTGAGCCTGACTCGGCGTAAGGCCGATGGGGCCGGCAAACCATCGGCTTTTATTTTTAATCGTTCAACTCAAACAGGAAAGAAACCATGAAAAAGCAGACAGTTTTAACGCTGACGGCGGCAATGCTGGTGTGGGGCCAAGGCGCTTGGGCGGCGATATTAACAGGGGGTACCGGCACGTTTACCGTTGCCAATGACGCGGGCAGATTCTACAGCTCCAGCGTCGATAGCAGCGGCAACGCCCTTTTAAACAGCAACCCCGGTTACCGGGATTTTACCTACAACTTTACCTTGGGCGGCGGCGGTTTGAATCAACTCAAGATCAACTCGTCCGCCACTTCGGGCCAAGCGGGACAGCTCGCGGGCACCGCCACTTCGGGCATCTACGACGGTAATTTTTGGGTTACCACCAACGGTGGCAAGGGCGGTAATGACGACATGATTCTGGCCGTGGCGCTAACGGGTCCGATTTCCAGCGATTTTGCGCTGACCATTCAGTCCAACGGTTACGTGGTCGCGCCAAACCAAACCACGAGACCGACGGTATCGGCCGGCAACTGGCAAACCAATGTCGTGAATGAAACCTTTTATGGATCGGACTTTATCTATGGTCCGATGACCAGTAGGCCCGCGTCGGTATATCAGCCGCTCTATAACGGCCAAGATCCCGCTACCACGGGCGCGCTGATGTTCATCGATCTTGGCGTCGCCAACCGGGTCGGTAATCTGTCGGATCAAGTCGTTTTCAGCGTTACCGGCCTCTATGCCGAAAATGTGTTGGCGTTCAGCACGTATGCCTATGACCTTATCGGCGGCAACACGGTAGCCAATGCGATCGGCTGGACAACCCCAACCGCCTCAACCGGCTATACCGTCATAGGCGCCGGCGTCGCGCCCGTTCCGCTACCGGCGGCCGTTTGGTTATTCGGCGGCGCGGTGGCGGGCTTGGTCGGTTTTGGCCGCCGAAACGGGCGTCCGACGGTTTGAAGGTGGTTGTAGGATGCCGCCGAGCGCAGGCAAGGCGCATCGTTCGCGAGCGATGCGATTCCCCCGGTGCCGGCACATCCTACGAAACTGCTCAGGCTGAGCGGTCATTGCGTACCCCACCGGGCTAAAAATTCCCTCGCCTTTATGCTCGGTGGGTCTAAGGGAAAAAGGTTTTTTTCAATGTTCAGAGATTCCCTTTAATAAATTAAATTTGGAATTGGCAATGCGTAAACAGCATCAATGGTACCCGTTTATTTTGGCCGGTTTGTTGGCCGCGACCGCAAGGATGGCAACGGCGGACGGCCCGCTGCCGGTCTCGCTGCGCGGGGTGCCGACGCCACCGGTGCCCGGCCTGCTGGACGGCGCCAATCCGATCGTGGTCGATAA
>NZ_LUUK01000084.1 GCF_001644025.1 Methylomonas koyamae | reverse complement strand
CGCGTGGCGGCCAGCGCGATACTTTCCGGCGACAGGGCGGCTAGCCAGATTGGAATTCGGGATTGCCTTGGGCGAGGGTAGATCGACACTTGTTGGTAGCGGTAATAACGGCCGTCGAAATCGACGTTCTCTTCGGTCAGCAATTTCTCCAGCAAAAGCGCGCCCTCCAACAAGCGCTCGCGGCTCGTCGCCTGATCGACGCCGAAATGTTGAAATTGCAGCGGAAACGGTCCGCCGCGCGCGACGCCTAACAGCAAGCGGCCGCCGGAGAGCGCATCGACGGTGGCGGCGTCTTCGGCAACTTGCAAAATATCGCGCATCGGCAGCAATACCGCCGCGCTGCCGAGCCGGATCGTCGTGGTGGCGGCCGCCAGATAGCTCAAAAGCGGAAAGATCGCCGCGCTGACGCTGAAGGGGTTGAAATGGTGCTCGGTGATCCAGGCTTCGGCGAATCCCAGGCGTTCGGCATGCTGGACCGTCAGCACGCTTTCCCGCAGGGCTTCGGCACAGAAACCGCCGCCCGGATTCTCGAAATTGGCGAATAGGCCGAAGCGCATGGCTTGTTGATCGGCGGACGTCGAAGCCGGTTCGGTGTTCACGGCCAATCCGTTAGACGGCGACGGCCGCGACCCGTCGTTGCAAAGCCAGAGCGTCGGCCAATTCGGTGGCCGCGCCGGCCAGTGGGATGCGGCGCGGTGCCGCGCGCATCGTGCGCCGGTTGATCACGCGTATCGACAACGATTCCACCCAATTCCAGTATTCCTCTCTAACCTCGTCCGGAAAACCGACGTCGTCGAAGGCCGACAACAGTTGCGCCAGCCAAATCTCGCGGGCCAGTTCGTCTATCGTAAACGGAAAATGCCGGGAGCGCATGCAAGTATGACCGTGGTTGGCGGTAAACAAGGCCGGACCGCCGGTCGCTTCGACGATGAAATCGGCGGTTTTTTCGACGCCGGCCGCGAAGCGCGCGGGATCTTTCGGAAACAAATGTCCGATTGGCGTATTCAACAAGCGTTGGTGATGGCGGCGGACCAATGCTCTGAGCAGGCTTGCGCCGGCCACTTCGAAAACCCGCCGGGACGGAAACGGCACGGCCGGAAACTCCAGGCCGGTGGAAGCCGGCTTCCAGCGCACCTCGTCGCCGACCTCCATCGGGCCGGAGGCGGCATGGCAATCGGTGTTCGACTCGCCGGCGGGTGCCGGCGACGCTGAATCAAAGTCGGATGCGGTCATGGTCTGTCTCCTGGGTAAGTGGGTGCGCCGGCGCTTAGCGCTGGCGAACGCCGGTCTTCGCACGGTTTAGCCGTCGGCCGACGCTTTGGGGCGTTTCAAGAAGTTTTCCTGCGCGGTTCGGAATTGCAGATAGCGTTGCTGCCATTCAGAAGGCAACGCGACTTTAACGACCTGCACCGCGGTGACCTTGAATTCCGGGCAGTTAGTGGCCCAGTCGGAGTTGTCGGTGGTGATGACGTTGGCGCCGGAAAACGGGTGGTGGAAAGTGGTGTAGACCACGCCGGGCTGCACCCGGCTCGAGACTTTGGCGTGCAATACCGTTTCGCCGGCCCGGCTTTGGATGCCGACCCAATCGCCGTCGACGATGCCGCGTTCCTCGGCGTCGTGCGGATGGATTTCCAGGATGTCTTCCGGATGCCAGGCGGTATTCTTGGTGCGCCGGGTTTGGGCGCCGACGTTGTACTGCGACAGAATCCGACCGGTGGTCAAAATCAGCGGGAAGCGGCGGGTGACTTTTTCGTCGGTGGCGACGTATTCGGTGGTCATGAAGCGGCCCTTGCCGCGCACGAAACCGTCGATGTGCATCGTCGGCGTACCGTCGGGGGCACTGTCGTTGCAGGGCCACTGAATGCTGCCCATTTGTTCCAATTTTTGGTAGCTGACGCCGTTGAAAGTCGGCGTCAGCGCGGCGATCTCGTCCATGATTTGCGACGGATGATCGTAGTGCATCGGGTAGCCCATCGCGTTAGCCAGCATCATCGTCGCTTCCCAATCGCCGTATCCGCCCAGCGGCGCCTTGACCTTGCGTACCCTGGAAATCCGGCGTTCGGCATTGGTGAAGGTGCCGTCCTTTTCCAGGAACGACGCGCCGGGCAACAGCACGTGGGCGAATTTGGCGGTCTCGTTCAGGAACAAGTCCTGCACGACGATGCATTCCATCGCCCGCAGCGCGGCTTCGACGTGTTGGGTGTTCGGGTCGGATTGGGCGATGTCTTCGCCCTGGCAATATAGACCCTTGAAGGTGCCGTCGAACGCGGCTTCGAACATGTTCGGAATGCGCAGGCCGGGTTCGTTTTGCAGTTCAACGCCCCAGGCTTGTTCGAACGTGGCGCGCGCCGCGTCGTTGGAGACGTGGCGGTAGCCGGGCAATTCGTGTGGGAAGGCGCCCATGTCGCAGGAGCCTTGCACGTTGTTCTGGCCGCGCAACGGATTCACGCCGACGCCGGGCCGGCCGATGTTGCCGGTCGCCATCGCCAGGTTGGCGATGGCGATGACCATCGTCGAACCCTGGCTGTGTTCGGTCACGCCCAAACCGTAATAAATCGCGCCGTTGCCGCCGCCGGCGAACAAGCGCGCGGCGCCGCGTACCTGTTCGGCGGGCACGCCGGTAATCGCCGCCGTTTCTTCCGGCGAGTGGCGCGGGTCCAGAATGAAGTCCTTCCATTTGGCGAATTCCTGGCTGTCGCAACGCTGGTCGATAAAAGCTTCGTCGTACAAACCTTCGCCGACAATAACGTGCGCCAGTGCATTCGCCATCGCCACGTTGGTGCCGGGGCGCAGTTTGAGATGGAAATCCGCCTTGATGTGGGCGGAGTCGACCAGATTGATTTCGCGCGGATCGACGACAACCAGTTTGGCACCTTGGCGCAGGCGGCGCTTCAATTGCGAGCCGAACACCGGATGGCCGTCGGTCGGGTTGACGCCGATCAGCATCACCACGTCGGCATCCATCACCGAATCGAAGCTCTGGGTGCCGGCCGAGGTACCGAAGGTCGCGCTCAAGCCATAACCGGTCGGCGAATGGCACACTCGCGCGCAAGTGTCGACGTTGTTATTGCCGAACGCTGCCCGCACCAGTTTCTGTACCAGATAATCCTCTTCGTTGGTACAGCGAGACGATACCAGGCCGCCAATCGCGTTTTTGCCGTATTTGGCCTGGATGGCTTTGAATTTGTCCGCCGCAAACTGAATGGCCTGTTCCCAACTGGCTTCCCGCCACGGATCGGTGATTTTCTCGCGAATCATCGGCTTGGTCAGCCGGTCGGGATGATTGGCGTAACCCCAGGCGAAGCGGCCCTTGACGCAGGCGTGGCCGTGGTTGGCGTGGCCGTTCTTATTCGGAAACAGGTTGACGACCTGGTCGCCCTTGACCTCGGCGACCAGCGAACAGCCGACGCCGCAATAAGCGCAAGTCGTGACGATGTGATCGTCGGTCTGGCCGTGTTTGATCAGCGTCTTTTCCATCAAGGTCGCGGTCGGGCAGGACAATACGCAGGCGCCGCAGGATACGCATTCCGAATCCAGAAACGGTTGATTCTGTCCCGCAGATACCCGCGATTCGAAACCGCGTCCGTCTATCGTCAATGCAAATGTGCCCTGGATTTGTTCGCAGGCACGCACGCAACGGTTGCAGACGATGCATTTGGACGGGTCGTAACTGAAATAGGGGTTGGATTCGTCCTTGGTCAGCGATAAATGGTTGTGGCCTTCGTAGCCGTAACGCACTTCGCGCATGCCGACCCGGCCGGCCATGGTTTGCAATTCGCAGTGGCCGTTGGCCGGACACATCAGGCAATCCAGCGGGTGGTCGGAAATATACAGTTCCATCACACCGCGCCGAATGTTGGCAAGCTGCGGCGTTTGGGTCTTGATCACCATGCCGGCTTCGGCCGGCGTGGTGCAAGATGCCGGATAGCCGCGCCGGCCTTCGACCTGCACCAGGCAGAGGCGGCAGGAGCCGAACGGTTCCAGGCTTTCGGTCGCGCATAACTTGGGAATTTCGATACCGGCCATCGCGGCGGCGCGCAATAGAGAGGTGCCTTGCGGCACGTTGATTTTGACCAGATCGATTTCCAGTTCCACCAGCGTGTCCGAGATTTTTGCCGGCGTGCCGAAATCGCCGCCGCAGCCACAATTACCGCATTGATGCGTCATCGAGTGTTCTCCAAAGCGTTTTCCGAACAGAGGTCCGGGTTATGTAGATCGAAACAGGTCGTTGCCCGCCGGATTCGAAACGAGCGAGACCGGCTGGGTGGGTGCTTATCCATAGAGCGAGGTGGGATGTGCTTATGGATATATCGTTTAGTATATATCGTATGATCGCGCGCATCTACGAATGGGCAGTTTTGTTCGCAAATCGATCCGCTGAGCGCAGCTGCCGAGGTTCACGCGGCGCCGATTAGTCCACGGAGGTGGGTGGATTCTATAAAAATATATAAAAAATAATTATTTACTGTTGATTGTTTTCTGTTGTGAGCCTGTTTTTAGCCGACGATTTGTTGAAAACTCGGACAGAAGTCTGTCGGGTTTCGGTCATTTTTTACTCGTTGCGAATAGTAAATTTCCTAAATGTAATGGCTGCATCCCAATGTATTCTCTGGTTCGGTTGGTCTGAAGATGCGTATAATCGTCTAACGATATATCTTAATTGATATAAAGACTTGTAGTCGCACACGCCGGGAGGATAGAAAACCATGCAACATCGCATCTACGAACGGTTGATTTCGGCGCCGGCGCCGACGAAAACGCTGGAGCAACTACTCAACAATCTGAACGACGTGGGCCGGTTTTACGAAGCCTATCCGGAAGAAGAGGCCGTTCAGGGATTGGTGTCGCACATGAGGGAATTCATGGCGCCCAGTTTGCGCCGCCAAGTCGTCGCGCATCTGAGTCATGGTGGCGTCGGGATGAAAACGATCGTGCGCACGGCGGTCAGACGACTGAAGGAATTGACTTGATGCATGTGACGTACGTTTTCGATGTGAGCCCCTGCGAATCAACCGCGCGCGATCGGGTTGGCAAACTGCGACATCGATAGCGGGCAAAGCACGCAGCCGGATCGCCGACTCGAACGCCGCGAGTCGGGTTTACCCTGTCGTTTGGAAAGCGGTTCCAGGGCCAGCCTTGCTTCAAGACATCGCGTCGCGAAGCGCCCCGCCGTTACGGTTACCGTTCGAGAGTTGACGATTTTGCCGAACAGGGAATTGTCTTCTATGCTGCATGCGGAGCAATCAGTCGTTGCATTCTTCATCAGCCCACCACTCGGTGACCGGGAGTCAGTCCATGCGGAACAGAACTTATCAATTTTGGGGACGGCTGTTTGCCGTTTTGTGCTTAAGCTGCGCGTTGCAGGATGTGTTGGCGGATGCCGGCGCGACGCCGATTCCGCCGGAAATCGGCAATAGAGACCGTGGCTATTTGCCGACCAACGCGATCCCGGACAGCTTGGGTTTGTTGCCGCCACCGCCGGCGGACGGGTCGGCGAGTTTTGCGTTGGATTTGATCTACGCCCAGAAAAGCTTTGCGTTGCGCAATACGCCTGCCTGGGCGTTGGCGATACAGGATGCCGACCTGAGTTTCCCAAATGCCGCGAGCGCCTATGCCTGCGCGCTGGGCGTGCCGGTGGACGAGCAACATACCCCCCATTTGGTGAAGCTGTTGAAGAAGGTCAAGCAGGACGCGGGCGCGGCCACCGGCGCGGCAAAGGATAGATACAAACGTCCCCGGCCGTTCATGGTCAACGACGCCCGGTTTTGTACGCCGGACGATCGCGCCCGTCTGGAGGCCGGCGGTTCCTATCCGTCCGGACACAATGCCATCGGCATGGCTTGGGGCTTGATTTTGGCCGAATTGGTTCCCGCGCGGGCCGATGCGATTCTAGCCCGCGCCCAGGCTTTCGGATTAAGTCGGGTGGTCTGTAACGTACATTGGTATAGCGATACGGTGTGGGGACGCTACCTGGGCGCGTATACGGTCGCTAAGCTCCATGCCGATCGTCATTTTCAGGACGATTTGAGTCAGGCGAAAGACGAATTGGACGATTTGAGCGAGGAGGCCGTGGCGCCGAACCGCGATTGCGTCGCGGAAAGGGCCGGCATCGAAGCGCAGAAGCCGTTGACTCAGTAAGATTCGGACGACTTGGTTTGCGGCTCCCAGATCGGCCTATCCTTACCGTGCTGAGTTTGGATTTCGCTGCCCGGCCGATGGCGAATCGGCCGACACTCGCCCCACCACCGGTCCGTCCGGTTTCAGCGTCACGCTAAAGGCTTCCTTGAGGGTAATGTCGGTTTCGAAGCGGAATGCCCGAAAGAAGCTGGCGATGATCAGCAACATTTCCAGTTCGGCGAAATGCTTGCCGATGCAATTGTGTAGGCCGCCGCCGAACGGGAAGAACGCGAATTTGTGGCGTTTCGCGGCGCTGTCGTCCAGAAACCGGTCCGGGTCGAATTCGTCGGGGCGAGGCCATAGGCGCGGATTGTGGTGGGTAGCATGCATCGTCAACAGGAGGATGGTGTCCTTGGCGATGGCGTAGTCGCCAAGCTCGATGTCCGCCAGCGCTTGCGTAGTCAGCGCCGAGGTGGGCGGATACAGGCGCAGGGTTTCGTTCAAGGCCGCCTTGGTGTAGCTCAGTTGGGCCAGATGGCCGGCCTGGAGCGGCTCGTCCGGCAAGCCGGCGATTTCGGCGGCGATTTTTTCGCGCACCGCCGGATGCTTGCCGGTCAGATAAAAAAACCATAACAGCGTGTTGATCGTGGTTTCCTGGCCGGCAAAAAACAGCGTCACCGATTCGTCGCGCAGCAAGTCGTTCGGCATCGTATAGCCGGTGCTTCGGTCCTGGGCTTGCAGCAACAGTGAAATCAGGTCTTGTCCTGGATTCGCGCGTTTTTGTTCGATTTCGGCGTAGAGAAAGGTTTTCAGATACTCAACCGCCGCGCGGTAGTTCTTGCTTCGTAGCGGTATCCAGCGCTTCAGCCGCTGGCCGAAGATCAGATGTACGCCCAGTTGCAGCGGCAATTCCCGGCTGAGTACGTCGATGACGTTGATCAGTTGCGCGCCGTTGCTGAGCTGGTCCACCGACTTGCCGAGCAGGACTTGCAGAAAGATGCGCTGAATCAGACCGCGGAGCTCGGCGCTCAAATCGACATCGCCACCCGCCGCAAGCTTCACGCGTTCGGCGGCGGCGGCAGCTTCGGCGATGATCAGTTGTTCCCAGGTTTTCACGGCATCCTTGGTGAACATCGGCTGCATCAGGCGGCGTTGCTTGCTCCAGACCTCGGATTCGCTGTTAATCAGGCCGTTGCCGAACAGTGCTTGCTTGGCGTCGTACATGAAGTCGCGGTTCAGCAAGCCCTTGCCTTCCAGATTAAAGATTTGCTCGATGTATTCCGGCGCGCGGACGAACAGTATCTTCTTCTTGAAGACCGTTCCCAGCGCCAAATCGCCGTATTTGGCGTGTATCCGGGCCATCGTCGAGAGCGGCTGGACGATCATGCGCAGCATCGAAACGATCATCGAATGTTCGGGTAGGGCGGGCTTGCGGGCAGGGCTGGCGATTGTCGAATGGTCCATGAGTGTTCGTCTATTCGGTTAAGTGCCGACATTATCGACCGATTGGGCCGAAACGGTATAGTCGGGCCGTCTTCGAGTCGCGGCGCGATATTGGCGCTTTTAACAGGTTGGCAAAGCGGTCTTTCGGTCGGATGAAGGAATGTCGGGTTTGCGACAAATGTGGGTGAGCCTGTCCGACGACGCATTGGCCGAGCAACTCGTTGGCTGGGGAAAATCCGCCGCCGACGACGCGCGCCGGGTATGGTGCGATTTTTGCTGAACTGTAGTCAAATTCATCAGCATAGGCCTCGACATGCGCTACGATCCCCATCCCGAAGAAATCGCCGCCGTTCCGGATATGAGTGACGAAGAACGATTGGAATATTTTCTGTATCGAATCTTCGAGACCGACGAAGTCTGGGGGCTGAAGGAGGGGCCGCAGCCTTTGATTCGGGAGCTCGATGGCCGGAATACGCTGCCGGTTTGGCCTTACAAGCGCTACGCGGCCGATGCCGTCGCCGGTGAATGGGCGCATCTGGCGCCGGGTGTGGAATCGGTCGATTTCTTTACCTATCAGACCTTGAACAAGCTGGCGCGCGAGGAAGTCACGGTGGAAATCATGCCCAGACCGGGAGCGGCCGGGTGTTTGATTACGCCGCAACGCCTGTTCGGCATGCTGGAAAATATGATGGAGTCTAGGGATTACACGGTCGGGGATTAACGCAGTCGCGGGTTCTCGTTGGGCGGATTGTAAACCCGGTTGGCCGAACCTTAAGATCGCGGCCAACCGTACGGGACTTGTCGGCCATTACCGGCAATCGAACTGCTTGGGCCAGTCGCGGTAGTTAAACACTTGGCCTTCCCGGCGCACGGTTTCGACGGCGGCTAGATCCAGGTCGGCGTAAACCCATTGGGCTTGGTTGTACTCGCCGATCGCCAGAATGCCGTTGTTCGGAAAGCCGCGATCCACCGGCGTGTAAATGGCTGCCGCGCCGCGATTGACATCGACCGCTTCGGACCAGGCGGCGTCGCCGACCAGCGAGGATTGCACGACGTAGCATTGGTTTTCCAGCGCGCGGGCCTGGCAGCCGATCCGTACCCGATAATAACCGGCTTCGGTGTCGGTGCAACTGGGCACCAAGATCAACGTGGCGCCGCGTTCGGCTTGTTGGCGGGCGTAGTGGGGAAATTCGCTGTCGTAGCAGATGTTGATCGCGATCTTGCCGAATACGGTGTCGAACACTTTGATGTCCAGACCGCGCGAGATATGCCATTGCTCGTTCTCGAAACGGGTCATGGTCAGCTTTTCCTGATAATCCACGTCGCCCTGCGGCGTGAAGAAATAGGCGTGATTGCGGAATTCGCCGTTTTCGTGTTTGACAGGAAACGTGCCGGCCTGGATATACACCCGGTGCTCGGCGGCCAGGGTTTTGAACAAATCCAGGTATGGCGGCAGCAGGGTTTGCAATGCATCCAGTTGGCCGTTCAAGGACGAATAAACATCCTTCGGAAACAAGGATGCCAGTTCCATGCAGGCGTATTCCGGGAACAGCAGGATGTCGGCTTTGTTGTCGGCCGCGTCTTGTACCCAGCGGCGGGTTTTGGCTGCGAAGTTTTCCCAGGTTTCCAGGAAACTGATGTCGTATTGGGCGCTGGCGATTTTAGGCACGGTCTTCTCTCAACCAAAAGGTCATCGGTTTGGGGGTTTCAGTCTCGTCGTCGAGATCTTTCCAGGTATAGGTGGTTTTCAGTTCCGGATGCTTGAAATAACCGCGTTTGTTCCAGAAGGCGTCCAGCGGCACATAGTCGGCCGGCCGGCGCGGATGATCGGCGGGGCGCTCGACGCAACAGAACGTGATGTGCCTGAAGCCGCCCAAATCGGCGGCATGGGCTTCGCGTTGCTCGAAAAATTTAACGCCGATGCCCAGGCCGCGATAGGCGGTGTTCAACACCGATTCGCCGCAGTAAAACACCTGCTCAGGATCGTAGCGGTGGTCGACGAACGGTTTTTTGACTTCGTCGGTCTCGTATTTCAACGGGATCGCGGTCGAGGCGCCGATGATGGCGTCGCCGTCGAAGGCCAGCACGATCACGCTGTCCGGGCAGTCGATATAGGTTTGCAGGTATTTTTTCTCGTACTCGTAATCGCCGTCGTACAAGTAGGGGAAGTCGCGGAACACCTCGATGCGCAGCCGCGCCAGTTCGGGAATGTATTGAATCAAGGCCGCGCCGCTGAGGCGCTGAATGCGGATGTCTTTGCTCATGCTGGTTGCGGAGTGAATGGATAAACAAAAAGTCGGCCGCCGGCAGGACGGTCGGGGCGGATATTGTATTGCAGGCACGGTGCGATTGCCTATCGGGAACGCTTGGCGCGACCGGGCTGCTTGACGTAAACAGGTTTTTCGATGACGAAAGGTACGCAAGTCGCGGCCTGCCATCGACAGTCCCGCGCTGGTGCGGGGCAACCGGGAATTCGGCCTTGCTTGCCGGATTGACCAGGCTTTTAAGCAATCCCGCCTAAAAGCCGATCATTGAAGACTAACCAAACTGGAGGAGTATTTATGGCAAAAGACTTGAACGAATTGCGCGCGGTATTGAACAAGATGGAAGAGATCGTTAACAGCATGACCGAAATGGACGCGGAAATATTGGATTTTGTCGATGCGAATTATCCCGATGCGCTGAACGAACAAAAGCTGATACAAACCTTCAAAACCGTCGGCGACGCCGAAGACGAATTGCAAAGACAGATCGGTTTGCTGCGCAAGCATCTGGCCGCCGGTATTCCGGAATTGAATGCCTAACGCTCACGAAACAGTTGCGTCGCCCCGGCAAATGAAAGTCCCTGGCGTGGGAGCGGCTTTAGCCGCGATTGACAACGCTACGACACCGAATTGAGTGACCGCGTCGGGTGACTTTCAGAGTAAGTCCGAAAAATCGGCATTTCATTTAACTCAAGCGGTCAACGGATCATGAAACCGCTGGCCGTCGCCCAGGCAAATGAAAGTCAGTGGCGGAGCGGCTTTAACCGCTATTGACAGCGTTCCGACACCGGATTGGGTGGCGGCCGTCCGGTAACTTTCATTGGAGGGTGTCGTAAAA
>NZ_LUUK01000083.1 GCF_001644025.1 Methylomonas koyamae | reverse complement strand
GCTCGACCAGATTTTGCGATTGTTTGGGGCCGAAGCCCATGCTTTCGAATTGTTCGGCGGTCAGCGCGTAGATTTCGTCAACGCGGCGGATGCCGTACTCGTAAAGCTTTTTGATCGTCGCTGCGCCGAAGCCGTCATTGTTTTTCAGCACCCGGAAAAAATGTTCCATGCTGTTGCTGATTTGGGCCGGGCAAGCCAAATTGTTGGGGCAGATCAGATAATCGTTATCCCAAATCAGCTCGTGCCCGCAACTGGGGCAGTGTGCCGGCACTTCGGGTTCGGCGGGTTCCAGGACTTCTTCAATTTTGGGGATGACTTCGCCGGAGCGGGCCAAGCGAATCAAAGCGCCGGGACCTATACCTTTATCGACCACCATTTTGTAGTGGTGGGCCGTGGCGCGGGAGAGCAGGGCGCCGCTCAGGCGGGTTGGTTCCAGCTCGGCAACCGGCGTGATACGCCCGGAACGCGAGGTTTGCGGCGTTACGCTCACGACTTTGACGTTGGCTGTCGCCAAGTTTTCCTTGTAGGCGATCTGCCAGCGGTGATGATGGCGGGTCGCGCCGAGGTATTGCTTGAGTGGCTCGTCGGTGATTTCCAGAATCACGCCGTCGACGTCGTAATCGACTTTATGCCAGATGTCCTGAACGATAGCTTCGAAATCGGCGATCAGTTCGCTCCACGGACCGGACCAATGAGGCAGCAAGGCAAACGGAAAAAACACCGCCGCGTGGTCGGCGATGGCTTTTAAAGCATGTTCCTCAAGTTCTTTTTCCTTGATGACGCTGGCTTGAAAGTTCCGGGGGTTATCGAAGTGTTGAGCCAGATTCTCGTCGAAATAGCGGCGGCCGACGACGATTTCGCCGGCACCCAGGCCGCGCGCGCCTTGCCCGGCAACTTGCAAGCCGCGCTCGAACACCCGGGTGATGTCCTGACCCTTGCGGCCGTCACCCCGTGTATACAGCAATTGTCCGTCGTCGTAGGCGGCGTAGCCGTCCAATTTGGGTGTCACCTTGAAGGTCAGCGCGCGAAAGTCCTCGCCGATATCGGCGGCGGCTTTCTCTATCCGTGCCGCCCAGCGTTCGATGTCTTCGCGGCTGTAAGCCTTGTCGGTGGACAGCATCACCACCGGCAAATCGACGGTCTTGCCGGCGAATACCGGTTCAGGCTCGACTTCGTGAAGCAGGGGATGCTCGGGTTGGCGTCGCTTTAACTCGTTTAGATACACGAAATCGTAGTCGGCGTCGCTGACGATGGGGGCGCCCGCGCGGTAGAGGGCGTTGGCGACCTCAAGCGCGGCGATTAAATCTTCGTCGCCGGCGGCATTGATCAATGCTTGGTTGGCGAGTAGCTCAGTAACGCGGGCCAATTGGTCGGCGCTAAAGTTTAAGTTGGCTTGATCGAGAATTTGGCGGTGACTATCGGAAAACATGGTACCGGTCGGATTGGAGTCAAGCCGGGATTATAAAAGATAAGCGCTCGATGCAGGATCGGCGCATAAAAAAGGGCGGGAGTTTTGAGGCTCCCGCCCAGGCATCTATCTTTCAAGAGGATCATGTCAACGGTAGGAAAGCGTGTGACATGGGTTGTATCGTATCGATTTTCCGAAGATTGACGTTGATCTGGGTCAATGTTTGCTGGGTTTTACCAAAACGTGACTCATTGCGGGCGACAACTGCGACACAGTCCATGAATCTCGATAGTCTTGCGTTGGGGAGAAAACCCGGCGGTTTGCAATTCCTCGCTCAACGACTGGATCACGCTCGGCGCGCCGCGTTCTTCGACGGTGTGACACGCGGTGCAGATCAATAGCAACTGATCGTGCTGGGTGCCGGAACGGTGGCAGCCAACGAATGCGTTAAGGCTTTCCACCCGATGGATCAATCCTTGTTCCAACAGAAAATCCAAAGCTCGGTAGACGGTAGACGGCTTGGCGGCGTCGTTGACCGGTCGAAGTTGGTCGAGCAGGTCGTACGCTTTGACGGCTTTGTGGCTGTTCCAGATCAGTTCCAGGACTTTGTGGCGTATGGGTGTCAGTTGCACGCCGCGTGACAAGCAAAGTTGTTCGGCTACACTGATGGCATTGCGAATGCAAAGATTGTGATCGTGCTCAGGTTCCGGCGCATGATCTGGATCGAAGTCGGTCATCGGTAAAGGGTGAAAGGTTTCATTCATTTGCTACGAGTATTCCGTTATAGTGCCAGCATCATTCGCCTAATTCAATTCGGCCGAATCGCGGCAGCTTTTGCTGGCATTCGCCATGTCTCCATAGTATGGTTGTTTGGCAGGCACCCGAAGAACTTTCACGATTACACAGGTAGTAATTTCGAGGCAATCAATTAATGAGAAGGATCACGTTCCTGGTTTATGCAGTCTTGTGGATGATGCTGATCAGCCTCAGCTACTACCAGCAGCTTAAGGATACGAAGCGTTATGCCGAGGACATCGCTATCCGCCAGGCGGCAATGTTTTTCGATCACATTGTGTTGATTCGGCAATGGAACAGTTCTCATGGCGGGGTGTACGCCGTTGACGACGGCCAAATTCGGGCGGACAGTACCGCCTCGTCGTTCGTGGAAACCAAGGACGGCCGCCGTCTGGCCTGGATAGGCCCCACCCAAATGGCCCGTGAATTGGCGGATGCCGCCAAGAGCAAGACCGTGATTCGTTTTCATGTCGCCAGCATCCGGCCCTCGTCGGCGGATAACAAGGCCGACGAGTGGGAATTGCGCGCCTTGCTGGCCTTTAGAAACGGCGAGACCAGCGTCAGGGGAATCGCGGTACTGGATAATCAGCCTTACTATCGGTATATCGCGCCGCTGCCGGCGGCTGAAAATTGTTTGACTTGCGCAGGCCTGGACGATGATGGCGGCGGCGCGATCAGCGTCAGTATCCCGGTAGCGAGTATCGATGCGTTTATCAGCGAGCGTCTACGCCAATTAGGCGTCACGCATGGGATTATCGCCAGCGTTGGCGTTATCGTGTTGCTGTTGTCCTACCTCGCGCAAGTTCGACTCAGTAAACGCTTGGACAAAGCGAAAAGCCGATTGCAATTGGCCTATTTGGATTCGTTAACACTATTGCCCAATCGCCGATATTACGATGCCTTCGTCAAGCGGGAATGGAAACGGGCGATGCGGCATCAATATCCGATTTCGATGATCATGATCGATATCGATTACTTCAAAGCCTACAACGACAGCCTTGGGCATCCCGAAGGCGATCAATGTTTACGCCAAGTCGCGCGGACCTTGAAGCGTTTTTTTCGCCGGCCCGGCGATTTGATCGCCCGTTACGGTGGCGAGGAGTTTTGCGTTGTGGCCGCCTGCGACGCCAATCAAATTCTGGCATTGGCGGAAATTCTGAGAAAGGCCATCGAAAACATGCGTTTGCCTCACCCCAATTCAAAGATATCGGAGTTCGTGACGATTAGCTTGGGTGTTTCGACGATAGTGCCTCGCGAACATCAGGAGTTCGAGCAGTTGTTGCACGCCGCCGATCAGGCCTTGTACAACGCCAAGGCCTCGGGACGTAATCGCGTCGGACGCTAACGGATCGGCGGGCACGAGCCGATCGAGCGCTTGCTAACCGGCGGCCTCTTCCAACAATTTGGCGTGGGCGGCCGCTAAGCGAGCGATCGGTATCCGCGGTGCCGAGCAAGAGACGTAGTTCAAGCCGATGTCATGGCAAAAGCGGATCGAACGCGGATGTCCGCCATGTTCGCCGCAGATGCCGATCTTCAAATCCGGCCGTTGTTTGCGGCCCAATTCCACGGCCATTTTCATCAATCGGCCGACCCCTTCCACATCCAACGTTTCGAACGGATTGTCTTGCAGTAACCCGGATTCTTCGTACAAGGGCAGAAATTTGTTCTCGGCGTCTTCCCGCGAAAACGAGAATGTGGCTTGGGTCAGGTCGTTGGTGCCGAACGAAAAGAAAGCCGCCGTCGTGGCCAGTCTGTCGGCTCGGGTGCAGGCCCGGACCGTTTCGATCATCGTGCCGAATTTGAAGTTGAGCTTGAGTTTGTATTGACTTTCCACCTCCGCTTGAATTTCGTCGACATACTGTCTGACCTTGATCAGTTCCTGAGCGGTAATGACCTGCGGGACCATGATTTCCGGCTCCACCGGAGTCTTTTGTTTGACGCAACGCGCGGCGGCTTCCAGAATGGAGCGAATTTGCATCCGATAAATTTCCGGATAACTCATGCCCAACCTAACGCCACGGTGGCCGAGCATGGGGTTAACTTCGTAAAGCTCCAGTACTTTGTTCAGCATCATCTGCTTTTTGGCCAACGCGTCAATCACCACTTCTTCGTTGAGGCGGTTGAACGGTGCGGGTAATTCATGCGGTTTGGCCAAGGTTTCCAGCGTGACGCGTTGACCCTTAATAATCGTCAGGTAATGTTTCAAGGCGTCAATTTCGTCCAGCAGTTGATGCTCGTTGGGCAGAAATTCGTGCATCGGCGGATCGAGTAGGCGAACCGTGACCGGGTGCGGCGACATGGCTTCGAACAGTTGCTGGAAGTCGTCGCGCTGAATGGGAAACAACTTAGCGAGTGCCGCCTCCCTTTCCTCGGTGTTTTGGGCCAGAATCATATCGACGACCAGCGGCAGGCGATCGGCGGCGTTGAACATACGTTCGGTACGGCATAGGCCGACGCCCTTGGCACCGTAACTGGCGGCCAGACGTGCCGTTTCCGGGGTGTCTACGTTGGCATGTACCCGTAACTTGGCAATGCTATCGGCCCAGCTTAATAAGGTTTTCAATTCCTCGGAGAATGAAGGCGGAATGGTCGGGATTCGACCGAGATAGATGTTGCCGTTGCTCCCGTCTATCGTGATCAAGTCGCCTTCCTTGATTAAGATGTCTCCGACCATCGCGATGCGAGACCGGACATCGACCTTGATGTCCTCGGCGCCGGCCACGCAAGCCTTGCCCATGCCTCTGGCGACCACCGCCGCGTGCGAGGTTTTGCCGCCGCGACTGGTGAGGACCCCTTGAGCGGCGAAAAAGCCATGAATGTCTTCCGGCTTGGTTTCCTCTCTAACCAGAATCAGTTCTTCGCCGGTCTTGCCCAACCGCACAGCCGTGTCGGCATCGAACACGCATTTGCCGCAGGCGGCACCTGGCGAGGCCGGCAGACCTTGGGCGATCGGCTGATTGTGGTGGTTTCGCGCTAGTTGCGGCAGCAGCAGTTGTTCCAAAAGTTCGGGATTGATGCGAAGCAGGGCGCGTTCCTTGCCGATCAAGCCTTCCTTGACCATATCGATCGAACTTTTCACCATCGCCGCCGCGTTCATTTTGCCGTTGCGGGTTTGCAAGCAATACAGCACGCCGCGCTCTATCGTGTATTCGTAATCCTGGACTTCATGATAGTGGGCTTCCAGCTTGTTGCGCAGTTCTACCAGCTGCCGATATTGTTCCGGCATTTCCTGCGCCATTTCCTGCACCGGCTTGGGCGTGCGGATACCGGCAACCACGTCTTCGCCCTGTGCGTTGACCAGATATTCGCCGTACATTTCATTGGCGCCGGTACCGGGATTTCGCGTAAAACCGACGCCGGTCGCGCAGTCGTCGCCCATGTTGCCGAAGACCATGGTTACAATGTTGACCGCGGTTCCGTTGGCGACGTCTGGCGTGATGTGAAATTCCCTACGATAGTCGACGGCGCGCTTGCCGAGCCACGAATTGAAGACCGCTTTAATCGCAATTTCCAGTTGTTCGTAAACGTCTTCCGGAAACGGTTTGCCGGTCTCCTCGTGGACAACTTTCAGAAAACGGTTGCTGATTTCCTGCAGTTGTTCGCTATTCAGCGCTACATCGGCCTTGATACCGGCCGCGCGCTTGACTTCGTTGAAATGCGAGTCGAATTTTTCGTCCTCAATCCCCTGCGCAACTTTACCGAACAATTGAATGAAGCGGCGGTAGGCGTCGTAAGCGAAGCGCGGATCGTCGGTCATTTCGATCAAGCCGGTCAAGGTTTGCTTGTTCAAACCAAGGTTCAGGATAGTGTCCATCATACCCGGCATCGAAATCGCCGAGCCGGAGCGTACCGAAACCAGCAGGGGTTCGCTGGCGCCACCGAAGGTTTTGCCGGTTGCCCGTTCGATGTCGGCAATCTGTTCGCGGACTTCGTCCAACAAACCGGCCGGCAATAGCTTGTTTTCAAGGTACAACAGGCAGGTTTGGGTGGTAATGACGAATCCTGGCGGCACGTTGAGGCCTAATTGGGTCATTTCGCAAAGGTTGGCGCCTTTACCGCCCAGCAGTGCTTTGTTTTTACCGTCGCCTGAATTGAATGAATAACTATATTGCGGATTCATGGTGTCCTGTCCGGAAGGCAAGAGGTTGGGATTTTTGCTAAACGGCTGCGGTTGACACGGCCGTGGCTGTGCTTGGCTAGCGTTAGGATAGCGGTTTTTACCGGGTTTTGTAGGCTTTTACAAGCGACTGGATCCGGCTCGCGACATAATCGCCAATCCGATCGAATTTCATTCTTCGATTTCGAATCGGGAGCCGGCGCGTCTGTCCTGAGAATCCTTGAATGTGCGAGCTTGTCGCCGGCTACATTCATTATCCTTGCTCATGTCGCAAAGGTTTGGACGATTCGCTTGCCTGTGTGATAATCCGAACCAATCCGTCAACTTTCGCGATCGAAAACTGAGGAAACCATGGCAAACGACACTTTGCTGGTCAGACATACCGGCACCGGAAGGGAAGTGGAGTATCCATTGTTGCGGGGGACGATGGGTGCGGATTCGGTCGATATTCGCGCATTACCGCGAGACTTGGGCTGTTTTACCTATGATCCCGGGTTTATCGCGACGTCCAGTTGCAAGAGCAAAATCACCTATATCGACGGCGAAAACGGTATTTTGTTATATCGCGGCTATCCGATAGAGCAGTTGGCCGAACACTGCGAATTCACCGAAGTCGCTTATCTACTGATGAACGGTGAATTACCGAATCAGACGGAGCTTCGCGATTTTAACGAAGAGATCAGCGATAGAGCCATAATCCACGAGTCTCTCCGCAAATTTTTCGACGGTTTTCATTATGACGCGCATCCGATGTCGATGTTGGTCGGCGTGGTGGGATCGTTGTCGGCGTTTTACCACAGCGAGTTGAATATCAAGGATTCGACGCACCGCAAGGTTTGCGCGGCTAGATTAATCGGCAAAATGCCGACTATTGCAGCGGCGTCTTATCGCCACTCGGTGGGGCGTCCCTTTGTTTATCCTCGTATCGACCTGAGCTACTGCGAGAACTTTTTGAACATGATGTTTTCGCGTTCTTCGCAAAACTACATCGACCAAGACCATTACATCGACCCGTATTTGGTCAAGGCCCTGAATTTACTATTTATCTTGCATGCCGACCACGAGCAGAACGCCAGTACCTCGACGGTACGACTGGCCGGCAGCACCGGCGCCAATCCTTATGCGTGCATCGCGGCCGGTATCGCGGCGCTCTGGGGACCGGCTCACGGTGGCGCGAACGAAGCGGTACTCACTATGTTGGCACAAATCGGCAGCGCTGATAACGTTCCAAAATTCATCGCCAAGGCCAAGGATCATGACGATCCCTTCCGTTTAATGGGGTTCGGGCATCGGGTCTATAAGAATTTCGACCCGCGCGCGACGATTATTCGCAAGACCTGTCACGACGTACTGGCGCGTACCCAAAAATCCGATCCGCTGTTCGATTTGGCCTTGGCCCTAGAAGAGCAGGCATTGAACGACGATTATTTTATCGAGAAAAAGCTTTATCCCAATGTGGATTTCTATTCGGGCATTATTTATAAAGCCTTGAACATCCCGGTCGATATGTTTACCGTGATGTTTGCAATTGCTAGGACGGCCGGCTGGGTTGCCCATTGGCTGGAGATGATGGAAGAGCCGGCGCCACCGATTGGTCGACCACGACAGCTCTATATAGGCCCCGCCCGTCGCGATTTCCTGCCTAAAGGCCAACGATCAGGTGATACCCATGTCTGCAACGGATAAGCCGGAGTCCCCGCGACGTAATTCGACTGAGCGGTTCATCGAAATACTTACGCCGCCCGAGAAACAAGGCGAACGACGGGAAATCGGCGGTCCTAAAGGCCCGGAGCCGACTCGCTATGGCGATTGGGAACGCAAGGGCCGTTGCGTGGATTTTTAACCGATACGCCAAGCTTAACGAGGTCAATCATGGCAGTTCATAACCGGCCCTTGTCGCCGCATTTGCAAGTTTACCGTTTGCCTATTACAGGTTTGATTTCGATCACGCATCGAATTACTGGCGTGTTGTTGTCGGGTGCGTTGCTGTTCGCGGTCATAGCCTTATTTGCGATTGCGGCCGGACCTGAACAATACTCCAGTTTTCAAGCGTGCTTGGCTTGGCCGCCATCGCGGTTGGCTTATTGGGGCATTATTTTCGCGCTATATTTTCACCTGTGCCACGGAATTCGGCATTTGATATGGGATATCGGAAAAACCTTTGAGAAAGCAGCTTTGACGCGTTATGCGGTTATCGAACTAGGTGTCGCTGTCTTGCTGTTTTTAATCACTTTTATTTATTAATTTGACGAGTACCGCATGGATCAGTCTCTAAGGAACGGTGCCGCCGGCTCGGCGGCAAAAGGGCATCCGGTTCGCCACTGGTTGCATCAACGCCTGACCGCGCTGTTGCTGATACCTTTGACGGTTTGGTTATTGCTCTGGTTCGACAAGTTACCGCACGCATCGCACGCCGAAACCAAAGCTTGGTTGTTACAACCGCTCAATGGGTTGGCAGTGTCGCTCTGGGTGCTTCTGACGGTATACCATGCCGCGCTGGGCATACAGGTGGTGTTGGAAGATTACGTGTCGAATCCGAAGTTGCGCCGAACCGCGATCGGCGCTGTCCATGCGGTATTCGGGATTTTGGGATTGTTGGCTTTGGCTGCGATGGCCATGATTTGGACGGGAAACTGATTAATGGCTGCGGCTTACGAAATTATCGAGCATCAACACGACGTGGTCGTGGTGGGCGCCGGCGGAGCCGGTTTGAGGGCGACATTCGGCATGGTCGAAAAAGGCTTGAAGACGGCATGCATCACGAAAGTGTTTCCGACGCGCAGCCATACCGTGGCCGCGCAGGGCGGTATTAGTGCCGCGCTCGGCAATATGGGCGAGGATGATTGGCGCTTCCACATGTACGATACCGTGAAGGGCTCGGATTGGTTAGGCGATCAAGATGCGATCGAGTACATGTGCCGGGAAGCGATACCGGCGGTCATCGAATTGGAACGTTACGGCGTACCGTTCTCCCGGACCGCCGACGGCAAGATTTACCAACGGGCGTTCGGCGGTATGTCGGTCAATTATGGCAAGGGCCAAGCGCAACGCACTTGCGCGGCCGCCGATGTCACCGGCCACGCGATCTTGCATACCTTGTATCAGCAAGCATTGAAGCACAAGGCGGAATTCTTCGTCGAATACATTGCGCTGGATTTGATTATGGAAGACGGCGAATGTCGCGGCGTATTGGCTTGGTGTCTGGACGACGGTACGATTCATCTGTTTCGCGGTCATCAAACAGTAGTGGCCACCGGCGGCTACGGTCGGGCTTACTTTTCGTGTACCTCCGCGCACACTGTGACTGGCGACGGCAACGGCATGGTGCTAAGAGCCGGATTGCCGCTACAGGATATGGAGTTCGTTCAGTTTCACCCGACCGGCATATACGGCGCCGGTTGCTTGATTACAGAAGGCGCGCGCGGCGAGGGCGGTTATTTGACCAACTCGGAAGGCGAACGCTTCATGCCGCGTTACGCGCCGCACGCACACGATTTGGCCTCGCGCGATGTGGTCAGCCGGGCGATCACCGTAGAAATCAATGCCGGTCGCGGGATAGGACCGAAAAAAGACCACGTTCATCTTCATCTGGAGCACCTCGATCCGGCCGTCGTCCACGAGCGTTTGCCCGGCATCGCCGAGCTTTCCCGGATATTTGCCGGAGTGGATGTGACCAAGCAGCCGATTCCGGTGTTACCGACGGTACATTACAACATGGGCGGCATTCCGACCAATTATCGAGCCGAAGTCGTGACATTGAAGGATGGCGACCCGGATTACGTTGTTCCCGGTTTGATGGCTATCGGCGAGACCGCTTGCGTATCGGTGCACGGCGCCAATCGCCTGGGTTCCAACTCGCTGTTGGACTTGGTGGTGTTCGGCCGGGCGGCGGCCATCCGCTGCACCGAATTGATCAAATCGGGTATGCCGCTGAAGCCGCTGGCGAAAGACGCCTGCGACATTGCCCTGGCCCGATTCGATCGAATTCGCCATGGTAATGGTAGCCGGACGACGGCGGAAATCCGCATGGACATGCAAACCACGATGCAATCCAAGGCGGCGGTGTTTCGCACCCAGTCCACGCTCGATGAGGGCATCGCGGCAATGGCGGATATTTCCGAGTCGTTCGCGGACGTCAAGCTTGCCGATCGTTCATTGATCTGGAATACCGATCTGGTCGAAACCCTGGAGCTCGACAATTTATTAGGACAAGCTCAGGTGACGATGAACGCCGCGGGGAACCGCCACGAAAGTCGCGGCGGTCATGCGCGGGAAGACTATCCGCGACGGGACGATGAAAACTGGTTGAAACACACGTTGACTTGGCGAGAGAACAATCGGGTCAAAATCGATTATCGGCCGGTGCATCTGTACACGCTAACCGACGAAGTCGAAGTCGTCGCGCCGAAAGAGAGGGTCTATTAATGGTCGAGTTTGCGCTGCCGAAAAATTCCCAGCCGATGCCTGGCAAACACTTTTCCGCGCCGGGCGCGACGCATGTCCGAGTATTCGAAATTTATCGCTGGGACCCGGACAGCGGGGATAATCCGCGTATCGATCGTTATGAAATCGACATGGACCATTGCGGACCGATGGTGCTGGATGCCATCTTGAAAATCAAGAACGAAATCGACTCGACACTGGCATTTCGCCGCTCTTGTCGGGAAGGGGTCTGCGGTTCTTGCGCGATGAATATCAACGGCCGAAATACGCTAGCCTGTACCAAGGCGATTGCGGAATATTCGGGCACGATCAAGATTTTTCCTCTGCCGCACATGGCCGTGGTCAAGGATTTAGTGGCCGATATGACCCATTTCTTCGAGCAATATGCGTCGATCAATCCGTGGTTGACGAACAGCGCGGAAGCGCCGGTAGATCACGAACGGCTGCAAAGCCGCGACGAACGGGCTAAGCTCGACGGCCTTTACGAGTGTGTATTGTGCGCGTGTTGTTCGACCAGTTGCCCGAGCTATTGGTGGAACAGCGATCGCTACCTCGGGCCCGCGATACTGCTTCAAGCCTATCGTTGGCTGGCGGACAGCCGCGATGACAGTAACGCCGAGCGCTTGGCGCAACTCGACGACGCGTTTAAGGTGTACCGGTGCCACACCATCATGAATTGCACGGATACCTGCCCGAAAGGCTTGAATCCCGCGCAAGCGATTGCCGAAATTAAAAAGCTGTTGGTAGTGCGCGAACGTTAGATGGGCGAAATCGATAAACTGCGTTGGCGGTGTCGGCGCGGTACGCTGGAACTGGATTTGCTGCTGACTCGCTACTTGGATATTGCTTATTCTTCGGCACCTTTGGAGCGACGCCAGGCCTTTTGGCGGCTTTTAGCCTGTGAAGATAGTTTGTTGCTGCGTCTATTCACTAGCGACACGCAGGCGGAAGATCCTGAACTACGGGCCATTATTGCCGAAATCCGCGCCCTGCCCAACTAGCTTCGCGGTACTTGGCGACCAGGTCGCCGTTCGATGCCGGTCGAAAGACCGGATGCCCGTGTAAAATCCCACATTTGATCTTTTCCGAGTTCGATCGCTCCTATGCGAGCCTTCGGCGTTCATCGATTATTGCGAATGAAAAAAAGCGACTTTTTCTACCACTTGCCCGACGATTTAATCGCCCAGCAACCTTTACCGGAGCGCTGCGCCAGCCGGATGTTGTGCCTGAATAGGTTAACTGGGGAGTTGGGCGATGCTCGATTCCTGAATATCGTCGACCGGCTGACACCGGACGATTTGTTGGTGTTCAACGATACCAAGGTCATACCAGCTCGCTTGTTTGCTGAAAAGGAAACCGGCGGCCGCGTCGAGATCTTGATCGAGCGCAGCGAAAACGAACGGCAGGTATTGGCGCACGTCAAAGCGAGTAAATCGCCAAAATCCGGCGCACTGTTGTTGCTGAAAAACGGGGTTTTCTTCAGAGTCGTGGATCGCGAGGGTGACTTGTTTCGCTTGCGATTGGAAGCCGAAAATACCGTTCTGCAGGTGTTGGCCGACATCGGCCATATGCCGTTACCGCCGTATATTCATAGGGCCGACGACGCAAGCGATTTGGATCGGTACCAAACGGTGTTTGCCTGCCGCGCCGGTGCCGTCGCGGCGCCCACCGCCGGTCTGCATTTC
This sequence comes from Methylomonas koyamae, assembly GCF_001644025.1. GTDB lineage: Bacteria > Pseudomonadota > Gammaproteobacteria > Methylococcales > Methylomonadaceae > Methylomonas > Methylomonas koyamae_A. The sequence continues at coordinate 26,823 of NZ_LUUK01000083.1, read as the reverse complement.
GACGAAGCAGTTTTGCTCAGGTTAGCCGAAAAGGGAGTTCAACGCACCTTTGTTACGTTACATGTCGGCAGCGGTACCTTCCGGCCGGTGCGGGTGGAAAATCTCAGCGAACATACGATGCATAAAGAGTTTTTCGAGGTCACCAAGGAATGCGTGGCGGCGGTACGGTACACTCGCGCGCGCGGTGGGCGGGTCGTGGCGGTAGGGACTACCGCAGTCCGGGCTTTGGAGTCCGCGAGCATCAGTGGCGAACTACAAGCGGGAGTCGGCGAAACCGATTTATTCATTACACCGGGTTACGGTTTCAAATCGGTCGATGCCATGTTAACCAACTTTCATTTACCGGAATCGACTTTACTGATGCTGGTCTCCGCCTTCGCCGGATACGAAAACGTAATGGCGGCTTATCGCCATGCGATCACGCAACGTTATCGTTTCTTTAGTTACGGCGATGCGATGTGGCTTGCCTGAGTCCTATCAGCGATTCCAACAAGTTGCCGCATCCAGTGTGGCGCCAGATACGGTTTTCTGGTTCAGATTATCAAGAATCAACGTCCCGCATTTATCGCTGGCTTGCGTGCCTGTCGGTGCCGCTTGTATCGTGTAAGTAGTGGCGGTAGCGGCCGAGAGTGTCAGAAGATAATACGCAGTGCCTGTCGCCGGACTTTGCGAAGCGAACACGGTAGGCGACGGCGAGCCCGTATCGTTAACCGCGCTACTGCCGCAGGCATCGGCGCCGCCGCTGCCGCCGGCGTCGCAGTAACTATTATTGGTCGTGAAGTGTTTTTCCAGCGCACTGGCCAAGCCCAATAGGGCACCCTTGGCATCGGCTCGATGCGACTTCATGACGCTATCCTGGTAGGCGGGGATGGCGATAGCCGCCAAAATGCCGACGATAGCGACGGCAATCATCAGTTCGATCAGGGTGAAGGCTTGTTGTCTGTTCATAAGTAGTTCGCTGGGTGAATGGTCCGATGAAAACGGCGGCTTGCCGTTTTCATCGGCAGTCGAGTTATTGAATTTGCAACCAATATTCTCGGTTTACGGTACCGGTGCCGGTGGTTGGGACCGCGCAACGGTTCCTGACGGTCATGATGTCGCCGGTGGTGCCGGACAGTTCCTTGAACGCCTTGCAATCGGTGGTGCCTGAGCCAGACTCGAGCCAAATCGGAACCTTGGCGATGCCCACCGTGGACTTGACTCCCGTCACGGTATAGTAATTGCCGTTGATCAGGATTTTGTCGCTGTTATTGAAAGTACTGTCGCTATTGATGTCAAACGATGAGTTCGTTGGCGCTCCTCCGGTTAGAAAATCGAGTTCCATTAGCCACGTGTCGCCTCCCGCGTCGCAGGGGTCTGATTTCGGTTGAGTGGTAGCAAAAACCGCTCTGTCGTACTTGATAATCGGCGTCGAGTTGCCACGTTCGCCAGCGGGAAAATCCAGGTGCCAACCACGCTTGCTACTCCAGTCCACGCTATTCGAGGTCGAAACTCTGACGTTAACGCCATAGGCCGTGGTAGTGTCCGTAATGCTCTGTTCCTGCAACTGGGCACGAGTCACCGTGCCCGTCGTGGCACTCGGTTTGTCCCAGATGCCATAGGCCGACTGAACTTGAGTATTCGCCGTGTCGGTGGTGGTCAAATAACTGCCGGTGTTGAATATCACTAATACGCCACCATCCTGGTGGCCGGCAACTACTGGCGCCGACGTGATCGGTTGCACTTGGTCGGACGAGTTGGTTGCGGTAAACAGCGGTGATCCACCATTTGCCAGGCCCCAAGCTGAAGGCTCGTTGCTGCTGAGGTCGAACTTCCAAAGGTTACCTTGCAGATCACCTGCGTACACGGCGTCAATGATTTTGTCGTTTTCCGTACTAGCGTCGTACAGGTAAGGTGTCGATAAGCCGTTACTAGTGGCAGTGTTGGTGGCGATTTTTTTGATCAAGCTGCCGTCGTTTAAGTCCACGATATACAAATACGCTTTACCATTTTCACTGTTGTATCCGTTTCCAAAAATCGCCGCCCATACGCCGTTATGCAACAAGCCGATTTGCGGCTGACTGAAGGTGTAACCGAGATCGGTAGCGACAGTCGCGTCTAAATCAATATTACTGGTACTGGCATTGGGAAACTCCCACATAACCTTGGTCTGATCGAAACTGGTCGGACTGGTAACGTCAAGCGCATATATGGTTTTACCGCCCTTGCCCAATCCACCGACCAGCACGGTTTTCCATGCGCTGCTCAGATAGGCGTCTCCGGCCTTGGGCGCGCCGTCAACGTAATATTTGTGGACGTAATCCGGATCGGTGAGTTGGTATAAATTTGCGTATACGCCGGCCGGTATGTAGGCGAATAATTCCTTTCCGGAATCGGTTTGGCCTGTATCGGCTTGAAACGCATGCAACATGCCGTCGTTCGCTCCGACGTAGACGACCGGCGTACGGCTGGCGTTGCCACTGACGTAGCTGGCGTACTTGGATTGTCCAGGGGTCGTGCTCGGTAGCGCGGTATAGCCGAAATCGGTATTTTTGACGTACATCGGATCGGAATTGACGATGTCGCCCAACAACGAGTTTTTTCGCTCGCGGAAGTCGCTGATCGTGGTTGAGCCTCTAAGCCAGTTCAGCCGGTCGGTGCAGCGGCTGTCGTCGCTGTCGAGCGCCGATTTTTGGCTGGCGCTTAGAGTGTCGCAACTGGTGAATTCCACGCCGGCGGTACCGGTATAGGTGTAAATGTCGCGTGCGCCGGCCTCGGGAATCAGGTCGCCGGCGTCCCAAATTTCACTACCGGGCACACCCGTTGTGACATCGATATTCTTGGTCAGAAAATGTCCGGACCAATCGGACGGATTGAACTGGGCCTGATAAAGTTGCGTCGATGTTTCCAGCGCCGTCGAGTTTGCGGCAAGCGCGGCGGCGGTCATACTTTCGTCGGCCACTTCTTCGAGGATGCTATTGAACGCGGTCACGATATCCGAGGAACTCTCGGTTCCGAAAAACTTGCCGCGACTGGCGATAGCCGCATGCCATAGATCGTAAACCTTGGCCGGCGTGGTGCCGACAAAGCCGCTACAGCTCTCGCCATTCTTGGTATAAGGCCAACAATAACGAGATGAGGTGCTGGTAGATGTGGTGCTCGTTGGGCAGGAAGTCCCCGCAACCAAATTATCATAGTCCCCCGCATAGGTACTTCCGCCCCAAATAGGGTAGGGCGACACCAAACTGCCGCTTAAACCTAGGCCGACGGTATAGGTATTTAAGTGCTGCCAAGTAGCGGGGTCATTTTTCGGGTTCAACCATTCGGCGGTAGCCTTAGCGGAAGCGTCGGTTAAACTGGACGGATCCGAGACAATCGGTGAGATTTTGTTGTCTATCCCGCTTTGCAAGTCGTTAGCCCAATAATAAAAGGCAATATCCGCCAAGTTGGTATTCTGACCATCGCGGTAGGGTGCCAACGGTGTCCAACTATAGTTGCTTGACCCGTCCGGACCTTTGGGGACACTGGTGGCGGTACTGTTGACGTCGGCTATTCCTGAATAGTCTGACGAAGTATCGCCGCACCAGTAGCCGTCGGTCATCATTACATGCGCGCTTCTCCGGCAGGCGTAGTGATTGCCGTCGGTAATTTGCGGATCCTCGGCGTAGGGGTGATGGATATCAACCGTACCTTGGAAATATTTGCCGGCATTGTTTGCCGATTTCAGCAAATAAGTGCCGCCGGAAGCCGGAAATCGCGACAGCCAATAATATAAATCTTGCCGGTGGGTGACCTCTTCTGTGTCGTAAACCGTGGTCGAGGCGGTTTCGGTCCAGGAAAGCGTAACGCTATCAATCGTTTTATCTTCGGAAAATGATTCCGAGATTGATATTTTATAAGTGCCGTCGCCGTATGAAGTGTCTTTGGCTGTGTAGTTTTTGCAATAGGTCGAATTGCTGCAAGTCGCGGTAATTATTTTTGAGTTAGCGTTCAATGGGGAGCCGGTACCGGTTCGTTGAGGAAACGTGTCGCTTTGGGCCGACGGCAGAGTCTGGTTACAGTTAGATAGTTCAAGCCGATCGTCACCGTCCCGCCGGTCAAATTTAACTTTACAAGTAAATGAATAGTCCACCGACGTTACGGTTTCGCTCAACACAGTATCGGTGTTTACCGTTCGGGTGATTGCGTTCAAACGCCTGATGCGATTGTCGATATCCTGACCGGGCGAGCCCCAGCCGTCGCAGTTGGTTCCGAAACTATTACAAGAATTGATTGCCTGCCAAGCGACGCGGATATTCCCGCTCATACCCGCGAAACCGGACATGGCACCCGATACCGTCGCTAAGTTTCGGGTTCGGTAATACGAGTACCAATTGGCGAAATTTTGTTTGGCAACGGTGGCTTCGTTAACATCACTGGTGCTGGCGTCGTCGGTAATAGCCGTAACGTCGACATAGGTATAGCAGTCTTCGTCGGTTAGACCGCCATCCGTACCGGAAGTGACGCAGTTAGTATTGGTGGGAACGAATTTGTAGTAAAACGCCGCGCCTCCGGAAGATGGCGTCGAAACAAAACTCTGACTGCTCGAACTGGGATCATACTCCAGCGTAGGCCGGTAATTGGTGGATAGGTTGACCGTGCCTTTGCTGGTATCGAATCCGTTAATCGGCGCGGCGGTAAAGCTGACGTTTGGATAGCAGGTGCTGGGGTTTGACGAATCTAATTTGCAGTTGCCGCCGTTGTATTTCGGCGGGGGTAGGTATGTATTGGCCGGGTTGTAATACAGCGCGTTGAATGAAGAAGACTTGTAGCGTTTATTGCCGCCGGTTCCAGAAATACCGTCGGGAACGTAAGCCCAAGCCATACTGCCGGAATCGTCCAACGTTAAAACGATATTCGGCGGCATCGTGGCGGTGACAAATAACGGCAAGTCGGAAATGTCCAGGTCTACCGCTAAGGCATTGGCGCTCGCAACCAATAAGGCAACGCTCAAGACCGTTGGAGCGGATTCGAATTTGATTCGGTTCAAAGTATTCATGGCTGGCTCCTGTTCAGTGGGCGCGGCACTGTTGATTTAGGCGCGGAGCAAACCGCGTCGAAGTTATCTCGGGTTACGGCGGCGGAGTGTAGCTCAAGCCCGCCTGGAGGATTACCACTGCATTGGTGTCGCCGCCAACGCCGCGCGCGGTCACTCGGTATTGTTCAACGGTGCCGATGTCCGGCAGCTTTTCAATAATATACGTGGCGCTCGCGCCGCTGACGGTAGCGGTCTTATAACTGGCCCAGTTATCGACGTCGCCCCAGTAACTCACATCGTTGGTATGAGTGGGGTTGTTGGCCAAGCCGGCCGGTACCGTGCCAGTCCAGGGTCCGACCCGCCAGGTCGTCAGGGTATTTTCCGCTTGCTTAAGTGCCGCCTCCGCTGCTTGGAATGCTAGGTCGCGATTGCGAGTATTGCCGGCCATGCGTTCTTCCAGGCTGCTGGTTTGCATGGCACTACTACCTAACAACATCAACATGATTAAAAAAATCAGCGCGGTAAACAAAACCGCACCGGCTTGTCGTTTGTTGATATTCGGAAAGTCGACGTTCATGGCGATTCCTACAAACGGTTTCTGATCGCTATCGTAGTGGTGAACACCTTACGCAGCTTGGTATCGCTAGAGGTGTACGAACTGCCGTTGAAGGTATAGGTTTGTTGGCCGGATACACCCAACTCCTCCGACCGGGAGACCATCAACAGGCTAATTCGGATACCCAGGACCTTGGACCAATCGGTGACCGCATTGGCCGCGACGTAACCGTCGATATTCTGATCAGCGGTTGCCGAGGTATCCACACCATAGCTGATCTGCATGTCTTCGACGCCTTCCACCAACTCTTGCGCGGTTCCAGAGTAAGACTCGCGGTACAAGGACGGCTCTCCGGCCGGATTGCTGCCGATATAGTAGGTGTTGGCGCTGAACTCGAACACGCTGGAGTTTGCCGGATAAGTGATCACCGAACCCGTGGACGAACAATTGGCCGGTACTGTTCCGAGTTCGGCGGTGCAGTTGCCTGGACTACTGCCACCATCCGCGTGGGTGATGGTTTTCGAGGATTGATTGACTGCGCTGGCTTGAAAAATCGAGGTATTGCTGGCATTGCTGATAATCACGAGTTGCCCGGCGCTGATCGAATGCGCGTTGGTGAGTGTAATCACGGGCGGACTGGCCGCCGTATTGTGACTGGCGACGATGTATTCGTTGAACTTGTCCGCGCGTATCACCGAAAACGAATCGCCGGCGATGCGCGCGCTGGCGGTCATATCGGAGGGCAGACTAGCTTCGTAGCCTGCTAACGGTTGGGTCAGAAGCTTATGGTTCCACCAAGTTGTCGCAGTGTTCGTGACATCGTTACACTGCGAAGCCGTGCATGACGCGTAACCAGAAAACCCGGTCATGCGGATATCGCGATCGATCAGTTCGAATGCAAAGCGGGCGTTTTCCTGCATCCTGGAGAGAACGTCCTGAGTCCGAAAGCTTTGCCGGCTAGCCAAAAATATCGCGCCAATCGCCGCCAGGATGATCAAACCTATAGTCAGTGAAACCATCAACTCAATCAATGTCGTACCGCGTTGATGTTCTGAAAAAGAGATCGGTATTCGGCTTGAATGCGGGTTCATATCAAACTATTGGTGCTAAAGCTGGTGACGACACCATCGCCGTCGTCGTCCCATTGAATGGTAATCGTGGCAGTGCCGCTGCTGCCAACCGACAGGCTGGCATCGCCTGCTGGGAGCGCTTGGCCGACCAAGGTTTTCCAATCACCCAGATCGGTGCGTAAGGTTGAGCTGCAGTTGGTGAGTTGATTCGGCGAATTGGGTGGAGCGGCACCGAATGCCACGTTACAGTTGCCGCTTATCGCAATCGTACGGCTGAGGCGTAAACGCTCCAGCACGTCATTTGCCAGAAACGTGGCTTGACTGCGCAAAAAAGCGGTGTGATTGTTTTTCAAGGTGGTCGTCAGCATCGCCGCGTAACCCAGTAACCCGATCGCGACTACCAGCATTGTAATCAACACCTCGATCAGGCTGCTGCCGGTGGTTGTCCTGGCGCGACGTATAATCCGTAGAGAAGCGCGATGAGTGGTCATGGACTGCTACAGCTATCCAAGTCGTCAGGGATATTGTTGTTGTCCAAGTCTTCACCTAGGCGAACTCGACCGACCATCGTGACAACGACCAACCGTGCAGTACCTGCTTCAGCGGTGTCGTTCCCGTCGGCGTTGTCGCAAATAGCAAACGAGCCGTTTTTCGATTCTCCGGACGCTTTAAAATAGATATAGTCGGCAACAGTGCCATTTCCACGCAGTGTAAAGCCGGTCGGTAAGGCATCGTAAACTCTTAACAGGCAATCTTCATCAGCCTCGCAAAGCGGGGCGGTATTATCGTCGTTAAAAACATTGGCGTTGGAGCCCGAGCGATCCACATCGACAAAGGTTTGCCAACCACTCTCCCAATTGGTGCCAGTCTTCCTGACGACGACATATTGGCCCCGTTTGATTGCTTCGCTGCGCGCATAATTCAACGCGGCGACAAATTGGTTGGTTGCGCCGGTAAGACGACTATTCCTTACCGCACTGATAAAGCTAGGTATCGCGATTGCACTCAATATACCGGCGATCGTCAGCGTGATCATGAGCTCGATCAACGTGAATCCTCGGTTGTTAGGGTGTGAATAGCGCATTTCGGAAATGGCTCCATGATATCGAGGCGACTCGTTCGGGGAATGGCAGATGGATTGAACGCGGTTGAAGATAGCACAGAATTAAACTTAGTTTTGCGAGTCTCACCGCATAGGAGTTGACTGCGGTGCCGACACCAGCGAGTGCTAGATTTGACTGGGATTCAGTTTAGTTCGGTTTAGATATTCATTTTTTTGTGGTGACTAGAGAGTAGTCTCCAGCGAAATGCCAGCTCCATGATCACGAGCGAGTTCAGTGGAGGCCAACAAAAACCGACGCTCTCACCGACTAAGAAAGTCACTCGCTTCACCAGGCTGTTTTTCGCACTGCGGCGAGAAAACAGCGGGCAACTAAAAAGTCTCTTCTGGGTTATCAATACCGCGACTTAGCAGACTAATATTTGTATACTCCAGCCTGGAAGATGTTGGGATTCTTCAAGTAAAATCAATCGCCTAATCGATTATTCCGGTCCAATTGCTTGGCGTCAGCACCGTGTTTTCTGGCGGACGGCTATTATCCAAATTCGGATAATCCTTGGTGTAATGCAGGCCGCGGCTTTCCTTGCGCTGTTGCGCGCAACGGATGATTAATTCGGCAACGGTGACCAAACTGCGCAGTTCCAATAGGTCGCTGGTCACGCGGAATTGACCGTAGTACTCGGCAATTTCTTCTTTCAGCAACACCAATCGGTTCATGGCGCGTTCGAGACGTTTATTGGTGCGAACGATGCCCACATAGTCCCACATAAAGCGCCTGAGCTCGTCCCAGTTATGGGCGATCACGACTTCCTCGTCGGAATCGCCGACTTGCGATTCGTCCCAATCCGGCAGGGCGGGCGGCATCGGAATAGCATCGAAGCAATGGCGAATATCCTGGTTGGCTTGCTCGGCGAAAACCAAGCACTCGAGCAGGGAGTTACTAGCCATCCGGTTAGCACCGTGCAAGCCGGTGCAAGCGACTTCGCCGACTGCGTATAGGCCTGGAATGTCGGTGCGGGCATGGGCATCCGTCAATATACCACCACAGGTGTAATGAGCGGCGGGGACTACCGGTATCGGTTGCTGACTGATGTCGATGTCCAGCTCCAGACATTGGGTATAAATTGTTGGGAAATGTTTTTGGATGAATTCCCGCGATTTATGACTGATGTCCAGATAAATGCAATCGATACCGTGTTTCTTGATTTCGTTATCAATGGCGCGGGCGACGATGTCGCGCGGCGCCAGTTCCAAGCGGGCGTCGTAACGTTGCATGAAACGCTCGCCATTCGGCAGAATTAAATGACCGCCTTCGCCGCGCACCGCTTCGCTGATTAGGAACGAACGTGCGCTGGGGTGATAGAGACAAGTCGGGTGAAATTGCATGAATTCCATGTTGGCGACCCGGCAGCCGGCCCTCCATGCCAGCGCGATGCCGTCGCCTGTGGAGATATGCGGATTGGTGGAATAGAGGTAGACTTTGTTTGCGCCGCCGGTGGCAAGTACCACCACTCTCGCGGCGATAGACAAAATATGGCCGGTTTGGCTGTTCAAAACATAGGCACCGCAGACCCGTCGCTCGGTTAGTCCCAATTTGTCGGTGGTGATCAGTTCGACGACATTATGATTTTCCAACAACGTCACGTTGGGATGCGCCTTGGCGCGGTCGATCAACGACAACGAGACGGCTTTGCCGGTAGCATCGTCACTGTGTACGATGCGACGGTGCGAATGGCCGCCTTCGCGGTTCAAATGCAATTGCTTTTCGCCGTTAGCGGTGTTTTCCTCGGTGAAGCTGACCCCTTGGCGGCATAGCCATTCAATGCTTTCGCGACCTTGGGAAACCGTCAATCGGACGATATCTTGATCGCAAAGATCGGCTCCGGCGATCAAGGTATCCTCGATATGAGACTCTATGGAATCATGCTGATCGTCGAACACCGCCGAAATGCCGCCTTGAGCGTAATAAGTGCTACATTCGGTCAGTGCGAACTTGGCAAGAACCGCCACTTTATAAGTATCGGCAAGGCGGAGGGCCAAGCTTAAACCGGCGCCACCGCTGCCGGCGATCAGAATGTCGTAATAGGGATGGCGGGAATTTCCTGGGCGTTGGTCTGTCAAGGCGGTCTATGTAAGCAAAAATGACGAGAGCGCGGCGGCGGAATCGGTGAAAATCCGGGCATTCCGGCGAGGCTGCGCATGAGCCGGAAAATCATATCTTGTTTTAAGGGTGCGGTAATTTTTTTTGTATTGCCAGAACTAATGATGTTTAATTCTGTCCACTTTTATATCAAAACAGAGCAGTGAACGAGCAAGTAAGGCAGACCGAGGATTTGGACCAAGATCTAGTGCAACGCGTGCAGCAAGGCGATAAATCCGCCTTCGATCTCTTGGTGATCAAATACCAACATAAAATCGTCCATCTGGTGAACCGTTACGTCAAAGATCCCAGCGAGGCGCAGGACGTAGCTCAGGATACCTTCATTAAGGCATATCGGGCGTTGGGCGATTTTCGCGGCGAAAGCGCTTTTTACACTTGGCTGTACCGGATCGCCATCAATACCGCGAAAAACTACCTGCTGTCCCGTTCCAGACGCCATTTTGACTATGAAGTCGATGTTCAAGATGCCGAGCAGGTTGAAAATGCTCCGCAATTGAAGGATATCGAAACGCCGGAAAGCGTCTTAGCCAACGAACAAATTGTTCGAGTAATACGCTCGGCGATCGAAAATTTGCCCGAGGAAATGCGGATCGCGATCACGCTACGCGAGTTCGAAGGCATGAGCTACGAGGAAATCGCCATCGCGATGGATTGTCCGATCGGTACGGTGCGATCCAGGATTTTCCGGGCGCGGGAAGCGATAGAACAAAAACTTAACCCATTGCTCGACTAAAGGTATTTCGATGCAAGACCAACTTAACGAAAAAATTTCTCAACTGGTGGACGACGATCTGGCCAACGGCGAAGCGTTGCGACTCTTGCAGCGCCTACGCCACGACGACGAACTCGGCGCGAAATTGCGACATTACCAGATCATCGGAGAGGCATTTCGTAGCGACGAATGTATCGTGCTGCGTAAAGATTTCGCCGACCGCATACACAGCGAAATTCGAGCCGAGCCCATTTATCTCTTACCTCGCAAAAAACCGGTCCTAAATTGGCGGAAAGCCTCGCTGGCGATAGCGGCTTCGGTCGTATTGGCGGTTGTTTGGATGGCCAGTTACATGAACTCAAACCAGCCTGCCAAATTTGGCGGCGTAGAAACGATCGCGCAACGCCAAATCCCCGCCGGCGAGATGCACGCCCGCTTCAAGGAATATCTGCAAGCCCACGATAACTCTTTGTATGTGAACAGCGAGCCGCGTCAGCAGCCCTATACCCGCGTTGTAGGCTACCAACAGGAATGATGGCGTGAAAGTAATAGCGGTGTTTCTGTTTTGGGTGGTTTGCCAAACCGTCCGAGCCGACGATGCGGCCGGCGGTGCCCTGAAATGGCTGGAAAATATGAGTCTCGCGATGAAGACCCTCAGTTTTCAAGGTACGATCATCTTCATGAAGAACGGCCAACTCGACACGATGAAGTACCATCATCTGGTTGAGAACGGGGTCGAGCAAGAACGTTTGACTTCCCTGAATTCGCCGATGCGGGAAGTCGTCCGAAAGTCCAACGAAGTGACCTGCATTTTTAAGGAAACCCAACAAAAAATCGTCAATCATCACCCGTTGGATAGTTCCTTTATTATCAACATGCCGCGGAATACCGCGGGCCTGGAAAAAAATTATCAACTAGGTTTGGAGGGGCAGGAAGCGGTTGCCATGCTCCCAACCCAAATCGTCACGATTCAACCCAAGGACGATCTGCGCTACATCCGTAAGATCTGGATCGACACCCAGTTCTACCTGCCGTTAAAAGTGGAAGTGTACAACCTGGACGGCACCACGCTGGAACAAGTGGTGTTTACCGATCTCAGCAGGGACGGTGTCGGCACGGCGACCCCCGCTGCGGTCACCGGCGACGACAGTCGGTTCCACACCAAACATATCCATACCAGTCAGGCCGAGCCGCTGGAGCAAGCGCCTTTCGAACTCAAACAATGGCCACCCGGCTTCGAACCGGTGTTTTTCATCCGCAATTCAATCGAAAAGTCCGGCAAAGCGGTGGATCATTTGTTGATTAGCGACGGTTTCGCAACGGTTTCGGTTTATCGAGAAGCTAAGGAAGCGCAAGGCATCGAAGGTTTGCATACGCTCGGTTCCGTGAATTCGGTCAGTCGAATCCTTGGAGAACAACAAATCACCGTGCTCGGCGAAGTGCCCGCCAAAACCGTCGAAATGATCGCCGCCGGTATTGTGTTGCGGTAAACGCGCGAATTCGTTTTTCTTTGTAAATTTGGAGCTTACATGCTGAATAGGCTGTTTTTCGGAGTCTTGATCTACTATGCGTCGGCCTTTGCCGCCGCCCATGCGCAATTGCCGGACTTTACCGAGATGGTAAAAACCAACGGCGACGCTGTCGTCAACATCAGCACCACGCAAAAATCCACCGACCCGCAAGCCGACGGCGACCAACAGCCAATTCCGCAGGATGTGCCGCCTGAAATGGAAGAATTATTCCGGCGCTTCTTTCAGGGACCGGGACGCGGTTACACCCCCCGCGAAACCAATTCGCTGGGTTCCGGCTTCATCATATCCCGCGACGGTTATTTGCTGACGAATCACCATGTGGTTAATAACGCGTCGGAAATCGTCGTTAAGCTCAAGGATCGCCGCGAATTGATCGCCAAATTGATTGGCTCCGACGAAAGCACGGACGTCGCATTGCTGAAAGTCGATGCCAAGGATTTGCCTGTCGTCGAAATCGGTGCTCCGGAGCAACTACAGGTTGGCGAATGGGTCTTGGCGATCGGTACGCCGTTCGGCTTCGATCAATCGGTTACCGCTGGTATTGTCAGCGCCAAAGGGCGTAGCCTGCCAGACGGCAACTATGTGCCGTTCATTCAAACCGACGTGGCAATCAACCCGGGCAACTCCGGTGGACCGTTGTTTAATATGCAGGGTAAGGTGGTCGGCATCAATTCGCAGATTTATAGCCGATCCGGCGGCTACATGGGATTGTCGTTCGCGATTCCGATCGATGTCGCGATGAACGTGGTCGAGCAAATCAAAAGCAAGGGTAAAGTCTCGCGCGGCTGGTTGGGCGTCCAGATTCAAGACGTCAACCGCCAGTTGGCCGAATCCTTCGGCATGGATAGACCGCACGGCGCGTTGGTCGCCAAGGTCGTGCCGGGCGGACCGGCGGAAAAAGCCGGCCTGCAAATCGGCGACATCATCGTCGAATTCAACGGCCACGTCATCGAAACCTCCGGCGAATTGCCGCCCCGCGTCGGCGTGACCCCTATTGACGAAAAGGCCAAGGTCAAGATCATTCGTCACGGCGAACAACAGGATATCAGCGTCAAAATCGGTTTATTGCCGGCGCAAAACACCGCTGCGTTATCGAACGCGCCGACAGCCGCCGAAACGCAGATCAACCGCTTGGGCATTGTGGTGGCCGACTTGACCAGCGAACAGCGTCAGCAAGCTCAGGTCGAAAAAAACGGTGTGTTGGTACAAAAGGTCAATAAAGGTATCGCGTTGGATGCCGGTATCCAGCCGGGCGACATTATTCTGCGAATCCAAAACACCGTCATCCGCGATTCGGCGGATTTCAACAGCGTGATCACCAAACTGCCGGCCGAGAAATCGATCGCGGTCCTTGTCCAACGTAACGGTAACCCGGTATTCTTAGCGTTTAAGATAGACAAGTGATCTGATTGAGGTGACTCAATGGCTACGGCAAGCAATGTGACGCAATTGATTGGCAACACGCCGCTGTTGAAGCTGCAAAAAGTCGTTGCCGAGCACTCCGCGACGGTTTACGTAAAGCTGGAGTCTCGTAACCCCGGCGGCTCGGTTAAGGACCGGATCGGCATGGCGATGATCCAGGCGGCCGAGCGATCGGGGCACTTGAAGACCGGCGGCACGATTGTCGAGCCCACCTCGGGTAATACCGGTATCGCGCTGGCCATGGTCGGCGCGGCGCGCGGCTATCGCTGCATTTTGACGATGCCGGAGACCATGTCGGTCGAACGTCGGCAGTTGCTGGCCTTGTACGGCGCCGAGATTGTCCTGACGCCCGGCAGTGAAGGCATGAAGGGCGCAATCGCTAAAGCCTGGGAAATCGTTGAACAAACGCCTGGCGCGTTTATGCCGCAGCAATTCGAAAATCCCGCCAACCCGGAAGTGCATCGACAAACCACCGCTCAGGAAATCTGGTCGGCGACCGACGGATTGGTTGATGCGTTCGTCTGTGGTGTCGGTACCGGCGGTACCATCTCCGGCGTTGCCGACGTCATCAAGAACCGGAATCCAAGGTTTTTGGCGATTGCGGTCGAGCCGGCCGAATCGCCGGTCATTTCCGGCGGCAGTCATAGTCCGCATAGAATTCAAGGCATTGGCGCCGGTTTTGTGCCCAAGAACTTGGATGTCGATTTGCTGGACGGCATTGAGCTGGTTGGCACCGAACAGGCGATGGCCATGCGTAAACGTCTAATCGGCGAAGAGGGCATCATGGTCGGCATCTCCTCCGGTGCCAGTATTTGCGCGGCACTGCGGGTGGCCGAGCGCTTGGGGCCGAACAAATCCGTCGTCACTATCGCCCACGATACCGGCGAACGCTATCTGAGTATGGGCTGAACCGGTTCACCGGCCGCCGTTAATCCGTTTCCCGAGACCTATGGCGGACATCAAACTTAAATCGCGCTCCGGCGGTCTGGGCTATCTGATCAACCGCATCCAGACGCTGTTCGTCAGCATGTTGCGGATCTGGACGATACCCATCGTGTTGATGTTGAGCCTTTCGTCCGGATTCACCACTTACTACGGCCTGTCCCATTTTATTACGCCGTGGATCGCGTTGGTTATTACCATCGCGATTCAATCCATCATCGTCATCTGCTCGTTGGAAATCGCCGGTATCCATTGGAAAGCCAACCGGATGCGATTTTTCAGCGTCGTCGCGTCGTTGACGATAGCCTTGGCGGCGTCGGTGACGTTCTCTTATTTCAAGTTTTACGAGATTTCCGAAGCAGAAACCCTGCACATCAATCGTTTGCATCAGTTGCGCGAGCAAACCAAAACATACCTGGATGCGGTATTGCAGCTCAAGGCCCGCGTACTACAACAGCAAAAACAGGCGCTGGACCAAGCGTCGCTGGACGTGTCGCAAGCTTATTTCGGCACGCACAATCAAATTGCCCCCGGCTATAAAAACCAAGTGGGTGAAGGTCCGTTTTGGCGGCATTACAACCAGCTCTACCAGGAGAAGAAACAGCGCTTCCAGCAACAGGAACAAGCATTTGCGGCGCTGGACGCACCTCTGCGAGAATTGCAAGTCCATTTGAACGAATTGGACGTGACACGCGACGTCGAAACTACCTACGGATTGTTCCTGAAAAGCTATCAGGACCTGCAAGCTGGAATCAACCAGATTGTTGGCGGTAGCGGCGAAGCCTTGCCGGATGCGCCGCTGGTGATGACTTACAAGCAGTTCACCGAGGAAGTCAAACCGTCGTTCGCGATGTGGCGCGGTTTCTCGTGGTTTGCCTTCGCTTGCGCGGCGATGGTGGATTTCTTCACGGTGTTGTTGTCCTATCGCCTGGAATTTACCGCGCCCGGTCCATTGACCGAACAGGAAGAAGAATTGGTGTTCGAATGCCTGCGCCAGTTCAGCGAATTTCGGATCAACGAAAACGACGAACTGGAAATGATCATCGAAAGAACCGACCTGGAAAAGGCTCGGCGCTATTCGGATTGGTCGCGGATGTTCGTCGTCGGCTTGCTGCTCAGCCGGGGATTTCTGCGTAAGGTCGACGAGCGTACCGTGGAGTTTGCTCCCAACCTCTATCCGCTGATCGCCGAGAAAATGTCCGATAAAATCGCCGCGATCAAGCAAAAAGCCGCGGACACCAGTCGTGGAGCCGGCGATGCCTAACGAGCAGTCCGAACTCGACGCATGGTTGACCGGCGCCGATTTGGCCGACGGCGATCCCGCCGATGAGATGCCCTGGGTGGCCGATTTCGATCCCGATCGGCAAATGGTGTTGCGTCGCTTGGGGCCTTACCAAAAATATTACCCACGCCCCAAGCGCTTCATCAAACGTTTTTATCACCGTTTGTACCCGTTAGCGATTGCCTACTGGCCGCAGCGCAAACAGATCAAACTGTTCGACGAATTTTGCACGCTGGATTTACGTTTGGAGTTGCGCTTTCAGGCGACTTTCGACTACGCGATGAAGAATCTGGACCGTTTGGAGCATCTGAACGAGCATATCAAACAACGTTATGCCGACATCGTCGAAGACGTCGTACAACGTGAACTAACCAATCTGGCCGACGGCGCCTGGATACAAAACGGCCTGAACGCTGTCGAAGCGCGGATGGCGTTGGCCTTAGCCGAGACTTTCGTGCAACAAAGCCTACAAGCGCAGGCGATGTGCCGAATCGACGTCGAGTTTAGCGAATTCGAATCGGTGAAATTGGGTCGGGACAGCGTCTATCTGAACGTGCTGCGCAAGACCTACGAGTTCAACCGCGACCGAACCTTGGAACTGGCCCGTCAGCAACGCTCGCTGGAGCAAGAGGAAATCGCCGAACGCCGCCGCCAGTTGGAGCATCTGGCGCAAACGGCCGAATTGGACTTGCAAGCCCAGGCCATCGAAGCCGACAAACAATGCCGCTTGCTGGCGGCTCAACAAGATCAATTGGCGGAACAACTGGCGCTGGAAAAACGCTTGCAAGCCGAACGCCTGCGCCACGAAATGGAATTGCAGGAAATGCGGCAGGAAGCCGAATTGCGCAGCCAGGAAAAACAAGCGGCGCGCCGGCGATTGGCCGAAAGCCTACATCTGGCCGACCAATTGGCGCATCAGGCCGCGCAGCACGAAAAACAGGTCGCCGCCGACATTCAGCGGCGGCTGAGGGAGCAACATTTACGGCAAACCAGCCTACTTAACGACGAGGGACTGAATCATGACAACCAGACCGAATAAGCTCATTTTTACCCGCTTTCTAGCCCTGATATTGTTGGCTCTGACCGGCGCCTGTGCGACGACCCCGCAGCCGTTGCGGTTTCGTACCGAGATCGATGCCTTGACCGCCGCCGACGTACAGTCCGTCGCCGGCAAGCGTTACGTCATCCTGCCCGGCAATACCGACGGCAATCCGCAAGACTTACAATTCATCGAGTTCGCCGGGTATATAGAAAAAATCTTGAACAATCGCGGTTACCTCAAGGCCGATAAGCCGCAAAACAGCGATTTGGTGATGTTTTTAAGCTACGGCGTCGGATCGCCGGAGTCGCGGCAATTGGCATATGACGTGCCGATGTGGAACGACTTCTATCCTTACGGTCCCTACGGCATGGGCATGTACCGTTATTACCGGGGTTATTATCCCGGTTGGGGCGTCGGCGGTTATAGTCAGCGCGTGGAATCCTATACCACCTTCCGGCGCTATTTGTTGTTGGAAGCTTGCGAGACCGCCACGTATCTGCAAAGCGGGCAACGCAAACAAATCTGGCGCGCCAATGTGCAAAGTAGCGGTCTCAGCAACGACTTGCGGTTGGTTTTCCCTTATTTGGCGGCGGCAATGCAACCTTATCTCGGCACCAACACCGGCCATATGGTCACGGTCGACATCGACGAATCCGATCCCTTAGTCGGCAGTTTATTGGGGCCGTTTCGCGGCACCGGGATTACACCGCAACCCAACAGCGTCGGTCGTTAGCTCTTCGACCGGCTCCGGCTTGACTTCCCGATAGGCTAGCGCCAGACTTGTCAACCCCGGTGTAGGTAACATCGGGGTAATTCAGGGACTATCAAAAACGACAATCGGGAGCCTACGATGAAGGTACTAACAGCCGCTTGGCTATTCATAGCCGCGTTGACCGCCGCAAACCCGGCCTGGGCCAAATACGAACTGGCGCCGGGCGACACCGTCCTGACCAACTGCCGCGACATCTACACCAAGGGCGTTATCAAGGCCAAGGTCGATGACGGCTACACGGTGCATTTTCCAAAGAACGCCGGCCCTATCCAATGCCCGCCGTTTCGGTGGCACGCCGAATTCGTATTGCCTTTCCAATCGGTGCCGGAATATCGGCTGAAGTTTTTGGGCGGCTTCAAAAAAGACATCGTGTTTCGGACCGGCGAAGCGGTGACGCTACGCTTCGAAGCCGATAAGCGTATCGTCAAGAGTCGGGCCGTCGTCGATATCGACGCCCAGATCACCGACATCAGCGCCAACGGCGCCATTGCCGTCAAATTGCTCAGTCAGGACCCCGAGGCGGCCGCGACCTTCTGGCAACAAGTCGGCAGCAATTATGTCGATGTGCGCCATAAAGCTCTGGAAGCCGAGCGCGACAAGCGCGCCCGCTGATCGACCGGTTTCAATCCCTGACCCAGTTCTCCACCAGTCGGCTGGGAATATGTGCCGACTCGCTGGAACGGGGATAATCCTTGCCGGCAATCACGCAGTACACCACCCGCAAGGTATCGCCCAATAGCAGCCAGGTGATCAGCATGAACAAGCCGGTCAAGCCGGCGTTCAAGTAATCGTTGAAAATCAGATGCGGCGCCTTGCCGGCCATGTCCGCGCTGAGCGTCCCGGCCTGCAGTTTGGCCGACAGGTCTTCGGCGTGGCTTAAAAAACCGATTCGTAAATCCGCCGAAAACAGTTTCTCCCAGGCCGCGCTACTGGTGACCACGATCAGCCAGGACAAGGGCAGGGCGGTAACCCAAACGTATTTCAATTTGTCCGACTTCACCAAAATCGTGGTGCCGACGCACAGCGCAATCGCCGCCAGCATTTGATTGGCGATGCCGAACAAGGGCCACAAGCTATTGATGCCGCCCAGCGGATCGATGGTGCCCATGTAAAGGAAATAACCCCAGGCCGCGACCACCGCGCCGCTGGTCAAAATAATGCTGGCGTAATGATTGGTCTGGCCGGCGCCGATGCCGAAGTTGCCCAGCATGTCCTGCAACATAAAGCGGGCGACGCGGGTGCCGGCATCCAGCGTGGTCAGAATGAACAAGGCTTCGAACATGATCGCGAAGTGGTACCAGGCCGCCAGCATGTTTGCGCCGAAAACTTGCGCAAACAAATTGGCCATGCCCACCGCCAACGACGGCGCGCCGCCGGTCCGGGCAAACAGCGTCGATTCGCCCATGGTTTGCGCCAATCGCTGCATTTGTTCCACGCCGACCGGAAAGCCCCAACTGCTGATTTTGGCGACCGCATCGGCCGCATTCGCGCCGACGATGCCCGCCGGGCTGTTGATCGCGAAATACACGCCGGGTTCAAGCACGCTGGCCGCGATCATCGCCATGATGGCGACAAAGGATTCCATCATCATGGCTCCGTAGCCGATAAAGCGGGCATCGGTTTCGTTAGCCAGTAGCTTGGGCGTGGTGCCGGAAGCGATCAACGAATGAAAACCGGAAATCGCGCCGCAGGCTATCGTAATAAACACAAACGGAAACAACTTGCCGCCGAAAATCGGCCCGCTGCCGTCCACGAACTGCGTCAAGGCCGGCATTTTCAAATCCGGGCGCAACACGACGATAGCCACCGCCAGCGCCGCGATCGTGCCCAGTTTCATGAAGGTGGACAAATAATCGCGCGGCGCCAACAACAACCAGACCGGCAACACCGCCGCCGCGAAGCCGTACAAGATCACCATCACCGCCAATTGCGGCGCGTCGTAATCGAACCAAGCGCGCAAGGTCGGATTCTCGTCTATCCAGCCTCCGCCGACCACGGCGAAGATCAACAACGACACGCCGATCAAGGTCGCCTCGGCGACCCGACCGGGCCGCAGATTATGCAAATACAGCCCCATCAATACCGCGATCGGAATCGTCGCCGCCACCGTGGAAGTCGCCCAGGGGCTGTGCTTCATCGCATTAACCACCACCAAACCCAAGACCGCGATCAGGATCACCATGATCATCATCACCCCGACCATCGCCGCGCCGCCGCCGATCGCACCGAGTTCGTCCTTCGCCATTTGCCCCAGCGAGCGGCCGTCGCGGCGCACCGAGAAAAACAAGGTGACGAAGTCCTGCACGCAGCCGCCCAATACCGCGCCGATCAAAATCCACAGCGTGCCGGGCAAATAACCGAATTGCGCCGCCAAGGTCGGGCCTATCAACGGGCCGGGGCCGGCAATCGCCGCGAAATGATGGCCGAACACCACCCATTTGTGGGTCGGCATGAAGTCGCGGCCGTCGTCGAAACGCTCGGCCGGCGTGGCCCGGCCGGCATCCAGCATTAACACTTTCGCGGCGATGAACGCGCTGTAAAAACGGTAGCCCAAGGCATAAACGCAGATCGCGGCGACGATGATCCACAAGCTGTTAATGGTTTCGCCGCGTTGTAGGGCAATGCTCGCTACGGTAAAAGCGCCGATCGCGGCGATGACTGTCCAAAGTAAATTAACGGGTAAGCGTGAGCTTGAGCTCGGCATGACCAAATCCTTGATGGTGCAAATGAAAAATGTGAGGGCAATCATGGTATCACGGCGGCGGAATCGCCTGAAACCGTGAAGCTTTCCGGATGGGCATCGTGCGGGAAGGGGGCTGAAATAATGGAGGGAACCGTTTGAGTTGGCAGCGGTGCTATCTCAATTGGCTATCGCTCTGGAATTGGAAACAAAATTGCGGGCCGACTATGATAGAGTTCGGCGTATTCCACCGATCCAACCGAGTTATTTAACGCAAACAATCCGCCTTTGGCTGATTAAAATAGTTATTTTCATCCACGTAGAAAAATGACATGACCAAAATTATTGGTGTTCACGGTGTTGGCTATCAGTTTAGCGGCGAAAATACTATGCGTGAAAGCTGGTTGCCATCGCTAAAAGATGGGCTGAGTCGAGTGAATTGCCAAATAAATGACGACGATTTCAGATGTGCCTTTTACGGCGATAAATTCCGCCCTAGCACGAAAGCTACGACGTCACCATTTTTCGATGCCAATGACGTGGCCGAAGGGTTCGAAAGTGATTTACTAAAACTGTGGTGGGAGGAAGCTTCCCGAATTGATCGTTCAGTTCCTTGTTCCGACAGTACAACAAAAATTGGTGCGCCAAAGCAAATTCAGCGTGCACTGAATGCGCTAAGTCAGTCCAAATTTTTCACTAACATAGCGGAGCGGGCGCTTGTTTTTGACCTTAAGCAAGTAAAGCTTTATCTATCCGATTCTGAGACTCGCCGTGAGGTTCGTAAAAGAGTAGAGGATACAATCTCCAGTGATACCAGAGTTGTAATTGCGCATTCCCTGGGGTCAATCGTCACCTATGAAGCTTTATGCGCACACCCGGAATGGCAAGTACAAGTATTGGTGACGTTAGGTTCCCCTCTTGGCATTCGAAATCTAATTTTTGATCGTCTTGAACCGACCCCATCACACGGCATAGGTAAATTTCCTTCCTGCGTAAAGCATTGGGTAAATATTGCCGATACTGGAGATGTGGTAGCACTGGTCAAAAACTTAAGCTCGTGCTTCGGCCAGCGCATCCAAGACGTTCAAATCAGCAATGGTGCTCAGGCACATGATGCAACCCGTTATCTGACCTCAAAAGAACTTGGCGAAGCCATCGCCTTAGAGCTGTGATATGGAAAGTCGTCGGTCGCTTATTGCAAGCGGAACGGGGGATTTCATCAACCAAGTCGAAGGTATCGACAAGCTTAAAAGAGTCCCGGATGAAATCAGTGATATTGTTCAGGCATTTTCTTCGCTTGGCTATCAACGGCAGGCTACTGAGAAGAGTCTTAACCCGGATTCCAACGGACTTCGTCGGCTTTTTACGGATTGCAGAAAATCAACTAAGGATGGCGATATAGTTGTCGCGTACTACACGGGGCATGGTCACCGTGATGATGATCGTTTTTATCTTCTTACCCAAGACACAGATCTCAACGACATTGAGCTAACCGCCGTCGCAGCAGAGGATCTTGCTCGTGATTTGGTAAAGGGCTCGCAAGCATCGCAAATACTGGTGATTTTGGACGCCTGCCTTTCTGGAGCCGGTGCGTCAGAATTTGCCAATATTGCTAACCGGTTTGCCTCACAGCTAGGAAGTGGCCCGAGCTTATACATTCTAGCCGCCGCCCGTTCCAAACAAGAAGCACAGGAAGGAGTACTGTCAGCAGCTATCTTAGAAGCACTTACCAATCATGAAGGACGATTAGGCGGTCATGCGTTGGAATTTCTTCCAATCGACGAGGTAAAACAATCAATTAAAGATTTTATTAAAGCCGCCAATCCCAGTCAAACCGCCACATGGTCGCATGTGAATGACGATTCTGGGCGTTGCAGAGTGTTCCCTAATCCTCGATACATACAAGGTATTACCCCAGGTCTTGATCTCGAAACTCAACGGTTGTTTAACGAACATTGGCTGCCTAAAGCAAAAGGAGTCAGTGAGCTAGGATTTGGTGGCTGGTACTTCACTGGGCGAAGACGTGTCCTGCATAAGTTGGTCTTATGGCTAAAAGCTCAGCAATCCGATGGACGAGCGCGTGTGGTTACAGGCGGAGCCGGACGAGGGAAGTCGGCCATTCTTGCCCGGATTGTCACACTTGCAGAGCATCGTTATCGAAACGAGATATTAATAACAACGAAATCTGAACACATAGATTCTGATCACCTTCCACCAGACGGATGTGTCGATATCGCCTTGCTCGCCCGCAGAAAATCATTGGCAGATGTTATCAGGCAAATCGCTTCCGGTCTCGAATTAAACGCGATAGATGCTCGTTCCTTGGTTGAGCAGATTGCACATAGACCTCATAAAACCGTCATTGTCATTGACGCTTTGGATGAAGCCGAGGAACGCGACAGCATAGCCGAACAACTGCTCAAGCCGCTCGCATTAATGCCCAACGTTTTTCTGTTGGTCGGCACACGTCCAGACGCGACGGGAAATGATCAACGTTTCTGTTCGTTGGGTGAATCGGTCGAGCAAATCGATCTTGACGCGCCTCAATGGGTTGAGCCGGACGATGTGTTTCAGTATGTGGTGCGTCGCCTTTTAGCCTCAGAAGAACCAGGTCGACATACTCCCTATTCTAACAATCCAGCAACAGCTACGCTCGTCGCGCGTGCACTGGCTGATAGAGCAAATGATGTATTTCTCGTCGCTCAAACCGCAACACAGGCTCTTCTTGCAGACGACTATGCTGTGGACATATCAATCACCGGTTGGGCCGAGCAATTGCCAACCGGATTGGAAGAAGCTTTCAGACAGTTCCTTCTTGCCATCGACAATCGACATCTTGATGAAGTTACGTCTTCGCAAGTGCGAACCGTATTGCTGCCTTTGGCATTTGCAGAGGGCGAAGGGCTTCCTTGGTCAAATCTTTGGTCTTCTGCCGCAACAAGTATTGCTAATGGTGAAGATATAACCGACAAAGTGATTGCCAAAGTGATCAACCACGCTGCAGCTTTCATAGTTGAGAGCATTGAGGTAGGTCAATCAGTCTACCGCTTATATCACGAGCGCCTCGCTGAGCATCTGCGCGAAAAAATGGCAACACGGGAAGATAAACCGCAGCTAAAAATATTCAATGCGCTGCTTACGCGTGTGCCGAGTGCACGAACATCAGATGAACGTATCTGGCTGGAAGCCCACCCATACCTGAAAAAGCATATGGCCTCGTATGCAGCCAAAGCAGGCTGTCTCGAATCGCTCGTAGCTGACCCAGCTTTTCTGTTGTGCGCAGACCCTGAAATTTTAATGCGCCAAATGTCTAAGGTGGAGATATTTCAGGCGGCCATCGCTCGGTCTTATCGCAGGGCCTTTGGCTGGATGCGTGGAATTGACCAAGCCGGACGCCTTCCTTATCTTGCGCTGGCGCTTATGCAGGAGGGACGTCGTGATATGGCACTAAAGTTGTCACAGTCTGCTATGGCTGAGAAATGGATGCCTCGCTGGGTTTGCTGGGAAAAACCGAATTCTGCTTATCTTCTCGCTAATTGCGATACAAAAGTCACTTCGCTCGCGACCGGGCATTGGCCACCTGAAAATTCGGTAGCAATCATCGGGCGGGAATGCGGAGGCATTGAAATTCTTCAAATCTCGGATGGGCGACAACTTGCAGAGTGGAGTGGGAAAGATCGTGCATCTGTCAGATGTGTGTTGTTGACCGAGTCTCAGGAAAGTCCACTGTTGGTGGCAAGCTGGGCGGATGGCCGATTTGGCGTGCGTGATCTTTTAAGTCATAAAGATTATTTCTGCGCGGATAATACCAAAAATCAAGTCGTCGAAGCCATGTGTGTTATTAAACTCAACGGTAAGAATGTCTGTGTGACTGCCCACCATGACCTTAGTATAGCTATTTGGGAGCTACCTTCACTCCAACTTATCAAACGTAAGTTTGAAGCCAGTCGAGCAACCATTTATGCGCTAGCAGCTTACGAGATAGGACAAGTTCCTATGTTCATTTCTGCTAGCGATAGTCTCGCGAAACGTGACCACGAAAAGTATCTTTCTTTGCTTAATTCAAATAACTATGAAGGCGTTATAAAATATGAACAGGATCGGAAAGTTAGCCGACTCCGTTTATGGTCAGCTGAAGATTTAGAGCTACTTTGGGTAAGCGATACGAAGGAGGGGGGATGCATAACAAATATAGAACTCTGTCCTTATCATGAACAAACCTACATTGTCACCTCACAAAATCATTGGGGGCCACCAGAAATATGGCGTGTACAAGAAAAAACCATGGAAATTGTCTATCGTGGTGATAAATATGCAGATACAGACCGATCTTGGTTATCAACATCGAACAAAGGTGCATACCTTTACAGTGTTGCAGTTAGTTATTTAAATTCCGTACCGATTAAAATCATTGACGGTTCGATTCATGCCTCTAAACCCAACCCACCAAGAGCTAAGATAAACGGGGGGTATTTGAGCGATCTGATTTATGTTGATAGCAATCCATGCATCTTGAGTGCCGATAACTCGTTAGTGTATTTATGGAA
This sequence comes from Methylomonas koyamae, assembly GCF_001644025.1. Classification (GTDB taxonomy): domain Bacteria; phylum Pseudomonadota; class Gammaproteobacteria; order Methylococcales; family Methylomonadaceae; genus Methylomonas; species Methylomonas koyamae_A. Next base: position 2,049 of record NZ_LUUK01000083.1, on the reverse strand, counting down.
TCTAGACAGATTATTAGAGTCAAAGACTGAAAATGCTGATCATTATTATATTTCTGCTGGTGTGGCATGCCTTGCCTTTAACTGCGCGGATCAGCCAATCCTATATTGCGGCTTGGAGAATGGCGAAATAGTTGGCTTTGATGTCGATACCGGCGTAATGGTGTCAAGAATCGTAGTCACTGAGTCTGCGGAAGTTTCTGATATCAGTATTATTGAGGTCCATGATGGAAACATTCTTATCGCAGCCATAAAAGGTATTTTATATATTGAACCAATCAACTCACAAACAGTTGAAAAACGTCGTATCCAAGCAGGTGATGACGTTAGGCGCTTGCGCGTGGAGTCGCTTCAAGGTCGTACCTTAATATTTGCAAGCGTCAAAACCGAGTATGTTTGGGCTATTCGCATATGGGATATATTGACTGGCGAAGAAGTACTAACTGAATCTATATCTGGTGTGACTAAATGGCGCTATCAACTGTCTCATGGCGAAGAAGACAAGTCTATAGAAGGCCTAATTACTATTCCTTGTGGTGACGAGAATATACGCATTGTTTTTTCCAGTAAATATTCCAAAATCATGGTCGCGGACTATATTAAAACAGAAAAGACCAGTTCTTCGCCGTTTGAGTTTAAAGAATGGGGTATTCCTAATGGTAGAGACGAATATGTGACTGCGCTCGCGTTTGCCAAAGATAGTGATGGTCGCCAGCTTTTAGCAGCTGGAACTGAAGCAGGGAACTTGGCGATTTGGGATTTTGATAAAGAGGTTCTATTAGCCTCATATAAGGGGGCTCATCTTGGAATGATCATCAAAGCCTTAGCATTGCATAGTTTTCGAGAAACAATATTTATAATCTCGGGTGGTAAAGATGGTGTAGTGAGATTTTGGAATAAAAGCCTTAATTCACTTGCAAAAATTGAAATTTCGTCGCCAATTACTACTCTCGAATTTATCAGCCAAGCCGAATTGGCAGTTGGTACGGATGAAGGTGTTTGCGTATTAGAGATCGAGCAGATATTAACTAAAATGATTTGACTAAGTTGTAAACTGGATTCTTGTGCTTTGAATTTTCCTTTAGTCTATGAAATTTTAATTAGGGCCGTAGGATGTGCTGAACAGCGTGAAGCGCATCGTTCGCAATTGGTGCGGTTCGTAAACTCACCACACCCTACGCCTGCTTTGGGCTGGACATTTGTCATTGATACTTCTAATCCGTCAGGCAACTTTTGACCGGGTCGAGCCAAAGAGGACAAAAGGTTGCTTCCCGAAAAGTTGCCATTCGCTGAACTTAGGAATGGAAAATTTCGCCAACATCCTCAGCGGCTGGTTATGGCCGATATTTCACTGCCAGTTGATATGATCTTCAATAGCCTAGCGGTTTTCATCGCGGGCGGTGTCTTACCACAAGCAACAATCTCCCCGTTCGCGCAAGCTTTTTTCCATTTTCGTTTTCCGACTCTATTTCGATTGCGCCGCACGCCGTTTCCGCCTGGGCGCAAGATCGATGAGCGTAGGCGGCTTGGCTTATCCGTGGTTCGCTATTTTCCGAATCCTCAGGCATTTTTTCTGAAACTATCTACGCTTTAAAACTCGGAATGAGCTGTCATTCCGCGTGTATCAACGATGCCTAAATTCCATTATAAAAACACATCAGCCCTAATATGAAAACGCTGTGCAAAGCGTTTCGCCAGGTCTTTGCTAATCGACCTCTTTCCAGCCAATATGTCTGATATACGTCCTTGAGGAGCGCAATCGGATAAATCCTCTTGTTTTAATCCTTGCTGTTCCATCAAAAAACGTAGCACCTCCTTCGGCTCGGTTTCGGGTATAACAACATGCTCGTCTTCGTAAGCTTTAATCTGGTCAGATAGAAAATCTAATACATCAGCTAAGGGATGGCCTTCGTCATCGCCTACTTCGTCCAGCAAGACCTCAATAGTTGCACGGGCTTGTGCATAATCGTCATCGGTATGGATGCCGGTTACGCCAACCAGTTCTTTGAATGGCATCCAGGCTTTTAATATTGCGTAAGCGATCTTTGAAGG
>NZ_LUUK01000082.1 GCF_001644025.1 Methylomonas koyamae | reverse complement strand
CTGTCGAAAAACAAAATCGTGCTGTACAGCAACGAAGCGCTCAAAGCCAGCAGCCTGGCCGGCGCGCTGCACGTCTCGCAAAACGGCGTCCTGATCACCGGCAACCTGCAACTGATCGGCGACGGCCGTACCCTGGTCTACACCCCGGCGCAGCCCTGGGCGAAAGACGCGCGGATCGAAGTGTTCCTGGATAGCACCGCCCAAGACCTGAGCGGCAATGCCCTGAACAGCTTCTACACCTCGTTCCGGACCGAAGAAGACCCGGCGACGAAAACCCCGTACGTCCTGGCGTTGAACACCGACGACGGCATCACGCTGCCGCTGAACCCGGCGATCGAGCTGCAGTTCAACGAAGCGCTAGACCCGGCCACGGTCGACCACAGCCGCTTCGTCCTGCGCAACTACTACTACGGCGCCGAAATACCGACCACGGTCAGCCTGCTGAAAGGCAACCGCGTCGTCCGGCTCGTGCCCAACGCCGCGTTGCAAGCCAACCAAGGCTATCAAATCGGCATCCGTGCCGGGGTCAAAGACGCCAGCGGCGCCGAATCGACCTACAACAGCGACTACCTCTGGTACTTCGCGACGGCGGTCGGCGCCACGGCGGACAGCATCGCGCCGAAAGTCACGGCGCTCAGTCCGATCGACGGCGCCGGCCAAGTCGGCATCAACAACCGCGTCTCGATCCGCTTCGACGAAGCGGTCAGCCCGCTGAGCTTCCTCGGCGACGACGGCGACCAGCCGCTGGCGCAAGTGCCGAACTACGATGCGCGTAGCTACTCGCTCAGCTTCAGCGACGGCAACCGGCAAGTCAGCTACCTGCCGCACGAACCGTGGCCGGTGGACAGCGACGTCACGCTAACGGTGGATCAACCCCAAGACTACGCCGGCAACGCCGTGGTCAGCCGGAGCAGCCAATTCAGCACCGGCAACGGTCCGGACACCGCCTCGCCCAGCGTCGTGGAATGGAGCATGGCCGCGAGCGCGACCAACGTCCCGGTCAACGCCGTCTTCAAAGCACGGATGAGCGAAGCGATCGACCCGGTCACGGTCAACGACGGCGGTTTGTACCTGTACGACACCGTCACCGGCCAGCACGTCCCGGCGAGCCTCGACCTGAGCACCGACGGCCGCACGCTCACCCTCGTGCCGACGCAAGCCTTGGCGGTAGGGCGCAACTACTACTTCTACGTCTACTCCGTTCAAGACATGAACGGCAACAACGCCTATCAGAGCCGCTACTTCACGGCGGCACTGACGGCGGACAACCTGGCGCCCAACGTCGTCGGCTACAGCATCGTCGCCGACCAACTCGACGTCCCGACGAACGCGGTGCTGCAAGTGCAATTCGACGAACCGGTGAGTGGTTTGAGCCTGAGTGGAGTGGAACTGCGCAAGGGCGGCGACGCGATCGCGGTGACCCGCGAGCTGAGCGGCGACCGGAAAACCCTGACGCTCAGACTGCAACAACCGCTGCTGGCG
>NZ_LUUK01000081.1 GCF_001644025.1 Methylomonas koyamae | reverse complement strand
GCGGATAACGCGGTCGTCCACTCGGTCACCGACATATCGGCGTGCAGCGGCGGCATACCGTTGCCGACCCCATTGCGCATATCCAGCTCGTGGGCGATCTCGTGAACGATTACGTTTTGTCCGGATTCCGGATATTCGATGTCTTCCAGGATTTCTTGCCAGGACAATATCAGCGGTCCCGCCGACCAAGCTTCCCCGGTCAGAATTCGCTGTTCTTGATGTACGACGCCGGCGTCGTCGACGTCTTCATGCGCCACGACGAAGGCGTCGGGATAAACCACGACATCCAACCAGCCGGACAGCAGAGCCAAGCCCAAATACAAAACCGGCAGGCAGCACTGTGCCGCGATGACGATGCGCATGTTGGTATTTAGATCAATATCCACGCCGACCAGGTTTTTTTCGCGGAGAAACAACGAGCTCATCACCCGTAAGCGGGCCAGTTCGATTGGCGTCAGTCCTTGCAGTAAAGGTAACTCAGCGGTGGCTTGGGTCCAGGTTTGGAAGGGAATGGCGTGGCCGCGTAGCCGATAACGTCGATAGGCGCGTTTGAATCGGTTTCTCATCAGGTCGTCGCGGTGGTGGTGATGGCCGAATAGCGGGTTCGTCCCGAACGGTTGATAGCAACCAATCTGGCGGATATTTCAACCGGGTCGGTTGCAAACCGGATTTAGTCGGCCACAATTGCAGCCGGTCGCGGTGCCGGCATGGTTTGGCACGGTCTTCGCTGGTCTCCAGTCGAGGCGGATTATAGCCCGGTCCGTGTTGACGGGCCGAGCGGACACATTTCAACCGGGTCTATTTTGGAAGCAGGAGCAGCGTATGCGGCAGTCTGATCGTGTTTGGCATCTTATGTTTTTTTGGCTTTCCGTTGCGGTGGCATTACCGGCCGCCGCCGCGCCGGAGCAAGCGCTGGACGTGGGTAGGGGAGAACGCCTGCTCATATTGGCGCCGCATCCCGACGATGAAAGCTTGAGCGCCGCAGGTCTGGCGCAACGAGTATTCGCCAACGGCGGCAGTGTCCGTAGCGTCGTCGTGACATCGGGTGACGCCTACGTCGATGCGGTGGTTCAGCAAACCGGCAAGCGCAAGCCGTCCGCGGCCGATTTTCTGGCGTTCGGCGAACGTCGCCTGGACGAATCGCGGCGCGCGGCCCAAGTGTTGGGCAAGGGTTTTCTGCATCTGGACTTGTTGGGCTTCTCGGACGGCAGCATCTACTCGGCACTGGTGTCGCATTGGCGGCGCAACCAGCCGATGCGCTCGGACTTCACCGGCTTCGACCATGTGCCTTACAGCGAAGCGGTCGATAGAGGCTACGCGCAAGACGGCCAGGACTTACTCAGCGAACTGGTGGCGATCTTGCGCGAGACCCGGCCGACCATGATAGCCTTCCCGGACGTGATGGAAAACGACTCGGATCACGCCGGTTTGGGTATGTTCACGTTGCTGGCCGTGCGCGATTGGCTGGCACGCGAACCCTCGCAAAACATTCATCCGAAAATGCTGGCCTACTTGATCCATTGGCGCCCCGGATGGCCGACCGGCTCGAATTGGGGGATCGCTCAGGACTGGAGCGGGCAACCCATGCAATTGCCCGACGATTTGCCGCTGCGCGGACATCGCCGGGTCTGTCTGAATTTGATGCCCTCCGAAGTGGCGACCAAGCGTCAAGCCATGGCGGAATATCAAACTCAGCAATTGATCATGGGCGACTTCCTGTCCTCCTTTGTCCGCAGCAGCGAGTGTTTCACCCAGCTGCAAACCGGCGATACCCAACGGATAGAAAATGTCGTCGAACATTGGCGCCATGTCCGCAAAGCCTTCGATAGTCACCCGCTGACTCGGCGAAAAATCTAGTTCGCGCTCGGATTGGCGTAACGCCGCGCCGATCCGAGCAATTTGGCGCGGCAGCGGTTCTTCGCCTTCATCTTCAGAGCTTGTCGCGTTCAGCCGATAGAGTCATCCGCTCGAACGGCTTGCCGTGGCGGTGCATAGCTTCGAACGGCGCGGTGTTCGCGGCGGCCGCCGCCGATCGCTCTCGGTTTTCGGCCGGATATTCGCCTGGAGGCTAAACTTCCACGCTTCGCTAGGTCCGCTGGACTTGGATAGTCGCCGGCTTTCCTTTACATCGCGGTACGTTCCCAGTACCGTAATCCGGATGGGCAACAGACCGGCCGGCTACCAAAGCCGCCAAGCCGGCGTTTCGCATCGATTCGGCGTTAAAACCAGCGCTACGTCCGGCCGCCGAACGCGAGCATCGCTTTCTGGCTAACAGGGTGGAAGTGCTGATTCACGGCTTTTGCGGCCAACACGGCATCGCCATTCCCAGCCAATCGACTAACCCCAATAACCCAGACTAAACACGCCACACCATCACCGATTCATGGCTATTAAAAAATCCGATCTTTATTCCTCGCTGTGGGCCTCGTGCGACCAACTGCGCGGCGGCATGGACGCCAGTCAGTACAAGGACTACGTGCTGTTCATGCTGTTCATCAAATACATCACCGACAAATACGCCGACAGCGACGACTTCGCACCGCCGGTGGTGATTCCGCCCGGCGCCAGCTTCAAGGACATGATCGCCCTCAAAGGCAAATCCGACATCGGCGACAAGATCAACACCCAAATCATAGCGCCACTGGTCAATGCTAACTCCCGTTTGGCGCTTAGCGATTTCCCCAATTTCAACGATCCCAACAAACTCGGCGAAGGCAATGACATGGTGGAGAAGCTCTCCAACCTGATCGGCATCTTCCAAAAGCCCGAGCTGGATTTCTCCAAAAACCGCGCCGAACACGACGACATTCTCGGCGACGCCTATGAGTACCTGATGCGCCACTTCGCCACCGAAAGCGGCAAGAGCAAAGGCCAGTTTTATACGCCGTCGGAAGTCAGCCGGGTCATCGCCAAAGTGATCGGCATCTCGCCGGAAAACGCCAAAGGCTCGACGATGGCTTACGACCCGACTTGCGGCTCCGGCTCCTTGCTGCTAAAAGTCGCCGCCGAAGCCGGCAAACATATTACCCTCGAAGGCCAGGAAAAAGACGTCACCACTGCCGGTTTGGCGCGGATGAACATGATCCTGCACGACTTCCCGACCGCCACCATCCTGTCCGGCAACACGCTGGCCTCGCCCAAGTTCAAGGATGGCGAAAACCTGCGCACTTACGATTACGTGGTCGCCAATCCGCCGTTTTCCGACAAGACCTGGAGCACCGGCCTGACGCCGGGCGACGATGCTTACCAGCGCTTTGTTTGGGGCGAGCCGCCGGCCAAACAAGGCGACTACGCCTATCTGCTGCACATCATCCGCAGCCTGAAAGCCAACGGCAAAGCCGCCTGCATTCTGCCGCACGGCGTGCTGTTTCGCGGCAATGCCGAAGCGGTGATCCGTCAGCAACTGATTCGCTCTGGCTACCTGAAAGGCATCATCGGCCTGCCGGCCAACCTGTTTTACGGCACCGGCATCCCGGCCTGCATTTTGGTCATCGACAAGGAAAACGCCACCGCCCGCAAAGGCGTGTTCATGATCGACGCCAGTAAGGGCTTTATCAAGGACGGCAACAAAAACCGCCTGCGCGAGCAGGACATCCACAAAATCGTCGACACCTTCGGCAAGCAAGCCGACGTACCGCGCTATGCGCGGATGGTGCCGCTCGACGAAATCGCCGATCCGAAAAACGACTTCAACCTGAACTTGCCGCGCTACATCGACAGCAGCGAGCCGGAAGATATTCAAGACATAGCCGGCCACCTGAACGGCGGCATCCCCGAGCGCGACCTGGATGCGCTGGCCGACTACTGGCAAGTGCTGCCCGGCGTCCGCGCCAGCTTGTTTGAACAGCTGCGTCCCGGTTATGCGCAACTGACGCTGCCGCTGGCCGAGGTCAAACCCACCATCTTCGGCCATGCCGAATTCGCCACCTTCAACGCCCAAGCGACTGAACGCTTTCAAGGCTGGCGAGACGCCACCACGCCATTGCTCACCGGCTTTGGCAAAGACGGCCATCCCAAAGCATTGATCGAAACCATCGCCGAAGACTTGTTGAATACCTTCAAGCCTGCGCCGCTGCTGGATGCCTACGACATCTACCAGCACCTGATGGACTACTGGGCCGAAACCATGCAGGACGATTGCTACCTGATCTCCGCCGACGGCTGGGTCGCCCAACCGACCCGCATCATCGAAACCGATAAAAAGGGCAAAATCAAAGACAAGGGTTGGGCCTGCGATCTGATCCCCAAGCCGTATATCGTCGCCCGCTATTTTGCCGACGAACAGGCCGCCATCGAGGCCAAACAAGCCGAACTGGAAGCCGCCAGCGCCAGCTTGGCCGAACTGGAAGAAGAACACAGCGGCGAAGACGCCATCTTTTCCGGATACGACAACATCAATGCCGCCGCCGTTAAAGACCGGATCAAGGAAATTTTGGCCACGGATGGCCTTATGTCGCGTGAGGCAGGGATGCTGGAAGCGACCGGTAATGACCAGGATGGCGCCGACGAGTTGAAAGTATTGAAACAGTGGTTGGAACTCGGCAACCAGATCAGCGCGCTGAAAAAGCAGGTCAGGGAAGCCGAAGCCGCGCTCGATCAACTGGCTTACGATCAATACGCCAAGCTGAGCGAAGCCGAAATCAAAACCCTGGTCATAGCCGACAAGTGGATGACGCACCTGTCCACCGCCGTGCAAGGCGAACTGGATAGAGTCTCGCAAACATTGACCGGCCGCATTCGCCAGCTGGCCGAACGCTATGCCGCGCCACTGCGGCAGTTGGAAGACGAGGTAAGCAAACTGGCGAGCAAAGTCGAGCGACATCTCACCAGGATGGGCATCACATGGAAATGAATCCTCCCAACGGCACAATAAGTCAGACACTGTCTGACCAATTGCGTTGGTCATATCGGGTCGAATGCCTCAAAATCCAGCACACTCTGGTACGTGCTCGCTACGCGCGCCAAACCACCGCCCAAGACGTATTTACCCCAAAATTGAAAATCTTATCGAGGACAATGCCATGCAAGTCGTATTAACAAAAGAATTGGTGATGGATAGCTCACATGGTGTTTTATTAGCCGACCTGCCCATTGCCACCGGCGAAAAATTCACCATCATCGTGCTTAAAGATAGCGACGCCGGCAGCCAGCAAGCCACGGAGCGCAGAACAGCCTACGCCCATCGCTTTGTAGTCGAGGGTATCGAACTGCCCGCCAGAGAAGCTTTATATGAGCGTTAACAGCTTTATCGATACCAATATCTGGGTGTACGCGCATTTTCAGCACGATGATCAAAAATGCGCGATTGCGTTGGAACTGATCGAAACCTTGCCGACATTAGTAAGCAGTACTCAAGTGCTCAATGAGTACTACAGCGTGATGCTGAAAAAGAAAATCGCCGACAGGCTTATTCAAGACAATATCGAGGTCATCATTTCGATTGCAGCCATCAAGACCATTCAAGTCACCACGATACGTTTCGCCCATCGGCTCAAAGTGAAATATGGTTTTTCCTATTGGGACAGTTTAATTGTCGCCAGCGCCTTGGAAGCCGATTGTCGGCAGCTTTATTCCGAAGACATGCAACACGGTCAGGTGATCGAAGACCGTTTGACCGTCATCAATCCATTTGTGAACCTTCGGTAACCGGAAGCATGGAACGTATGGCATGGAAATCAACCGTCTGTCCAATGCTCAACGGTTCATCGCTGCCGTGGAGCACGCCAACCCATGAGTAATCAATCAACACGCCCTGCCGAGGCGGTCAACGAGGCCAGCGCGGCTTATCGCTTGCAGGCTGGTAAGGCGGCTTTGCTTAGGCCGGGGTACAAGATGACGGAGGTGGGGGTTATTCCGGAGGATTGGGCCTCTTCTCCCCTTGGAAAGCACGCTAGTTTCCGCACTGGGCCGTTCGGGAGTGCACTTCACAAATCGGATTACGCTAATGATGGCATTCCGGTCATTAACCCAATGCACATTATCAATGGCAAGATCGAACCAACTCGAACAATGACTATCACGGAACAGGCGGCGAAGAATCTATCTGAATTTCGGTTGAAACCCGGCGAGATTGTCATTGGTCGTCGTGGCGACATGGGTAGATGCGCAGTTGTACAAGAGAATCAGTCGGGATGGTTGTGTGGAACAGGCTCAATGATCATTCGTCCACTGAATACTGATGCGGAGTTTTTGCAGCGGGTACTTTCGAGTCCACGGGCTATTTCGGCAATAGAGGACTCTTCAGTCGGAACGACGATGGTCAATCTCAATCAAGGCACTTTGGCCGGATTGAAGATTCAATTTCCTCCTCTCCCCGAACAAAAGGCCATCGCGGCGGCGTTGAGCGATGTGGATGCGCTGCTGGACGGGTTGGAACGGCTGATCGCCAAGAAGCGCGACCTCAAACAGGCCGCCATGCAACAACTCCTCACCGGCCAAACCCGCTTGCCGGGGTTTAGTGGGGAGTGGGAGATTAAGCGGTTGGGGGATTTGGCGAAATTCTACAAAGGCAAGGGCTTACCAAAAAGCGCCCTTACACCGTTCGGTTCTGAACCATGTATTCATTATGGTGAACTCTTTACTCAGTATGGCGAGACAATTCGAGAAACTATAAGCCGAACGGACAAGAACACTGGCGATTTTCGATCGGTCGCGAATGACGTTCTAATGCCAACATCCGACGTCACACCTCGTGGCCTTGCGAAGGCGAGTTGTGTAGTTATTGATGAAGTTGTATTGGGCGGCGACATTCTTGTGATCCGCACTGACCCTGCGCAAGTATGCGGTACATTCCTCAGTCATGTAATTCGCCGTGAAGAAGATCAAGTGCTCAGGCTCGTTACAGGTACTACGGTATTTCACCTTTATGGGACAGATATGAAGAAGTTCGTCCTCAAATTACCATTGCTTGCAGAGCAACAAGCAATCGTAGAGGTTCTTGCGGACATGGACGCCGAACTCGCCGTGCTGGAAGCCCGCCGCGACAAAACCCGCGCCCTCAAACAGGGCATGATGCAGGA
>NZ_LUUK01000080.1 GCF_001644025.1 Methylomonas koyamae | reverse complement strand
CTTTTTCTTTGGGTACTTTCTTTTCGACTGCATGGATGCAGGAGGTAGAGCAATGCAGGAGCGATTGCCGAGGCCAAGCAAAGAAAAGTATCGCGGTTGCCGGTCCGCGAACCGGCATTTAAAAAGTCGTCGCGATAGCGACACCAAACATTCCAGCCCGAGTCGCCGCAGTGCGGCTAGTCTGGGTTCCCACGCAGCGCGTGGGAACCAGCAAACGCAACCCCCAAAACCTCAAGACTCCGCTGCCCTCCCTTTCTGCGGAAACAACCCCCTCGGCTTCTTCTGAATAAACAAAATAATGAACACCAGCACCAAAATCTTCGCCAACACCGCCCCGGCATAAGGCTCCAACACTTTATTGGCAATCCCTAGCGAAAACCCAGCGACTAAGGTACCGAACAAATTCCCGACTCCGCCGAACACCACCACCATGAAGGAATCGACGATGTAGGCCTGACCCAGATTCGGCCCGACGTTGGTGATTTGGCTCAAGGCCACCCCGGCCACCCCGGCAATTCCGGAACCCAAACCAAAGGTCATCGCATCGACCCGCGAGGTGGGAATACCCATCGCTCTGGCCATGCCGCGATTTTGCGCGACGGCGCGGACTTCCAGGCCCAGCTTGGTGCGCTTCAAGATTTGCAGCAGCGCGGTAAACACCAGCAGGCAGAAAATCAGGATGTAAAAACGATTCCAGGTCAGCGACAGAAAGTCGTTAATCTGCCAGGAGCCGCTCATCCACTCCGGCGTGGAGACGCTGCGGTTCAGCGGCGAAAAGATCGAGCGCACGGCTTGCTGCAGGAACAGGCTGACGCCGAAGGTGGCCAGCAGGGTTTCCAGCGGCCGGCCGTACAGGAAGCGGATGATGCCGCGTTCGATCGCTATACCTACTAGCGCGGCCACCAAAAAGGCCATCGGTATCGACAAAATCAACGCGGTACCCAGATTGTTCGGCAGCAGTTGCTGCATCACGTAAGTGGTGTAAGCGCCCAGCATCATCAGTTCGCCGTGGGCCATGTTGATCACGCCCATGACGCCAAAGGTAATCGCCAGGCCGATCGCGGCCAACACCAGCACCGCGCCCAGGCTCAGGCCGAAGAACACGGTTTCGACGACCGCATAGGTTTGCAAGCGGTTGTGGATGCTGACCAGCGCGGCTTCCGCCAAATTGCGAATGTCGTTGTCGGGTTCGATGAAATTGCCGTCGGCGTCTTTCTCGATCAGGGCTTGCAGGCGGTTGGCGGCGTCCTGGCTGGTCCGGTCCTTCAAGGTGCCGATGGCGGCGATGCGCTTGGCCTTGTCGTCGCTGTCGATGTCTCGGAGCAGCAGAATTTCTTCGATCGCGGCGCGGACCTTGGGCGCGCTTTCTTGTTCCAAGCGGCCGCGCAGCAAGTCCAGGCCCTTGTCGTCGATCTCTTTTGCCATCGCCTTGACCGCCGCCAAGCGGGCGTCGGCGTCGGCCACGTTCAACTGTAACTGGCCGATGGCCTTGCGCAAGCTGCCGCGCAGTTTGTTGGTGACGTTGATTTTGCCGACCGCCGCGCGGTCCACTTCCGCGAGTGCCGCGCCGCTGGCGGCGTCGGTCAGTTGATAGCCGGCCGCCGATTCCACGCCGATCACCAGTTTGCTCTCGGCTTTCAAATCGAACAATTTGCCGTCCAGTAAGGCTTGCAGCGCCGGCAAGGCGCGGCCGTCGGCGGCCAGGGTTTCGATCGCGGCTTCGCGCTCGGCCATACTGCCGACGCGCAATTGCTCCAGATATTGGCTAAAGGCGTCCGGTTCTTGCGCCTGTACGGAAACCGCGAACATAAAAAGTAGGGTACGCACCGCGTGCCAGGCGGTCACTCGAAAACCGGAACGCAAGCTACGCAATGCGTAACCCACGCACGAAAAAATCGCTTTGATAACGCCGCTCGGTTTGGCCCCGGCCCACAGAGGAGTACGAACTGAACACAGGGATAGGAAAAGAGCAACGGCAGAGGCGCGGCCGAGCGGCGTTATTAAAGCGGTTTGCGAACAATGAACAGACATGGCGATTCCTTCGAGGTGGGTTGCGCCGGCTTCCGTGCCGGCGCAACCCTTGGCTAAGCGTGAGGCGGATCTGATCGAGGACCCGCCGGGTTCATCCGATCAGTATTTTTGACCTGAACATTTCTTGGTTTTGGTGTTGTAGTTGCCGCAGCTGATCGGCGCGGTCCAGTCGGCGATGATCGGTTTGCTGTCCGGCAGGAAGTCGGACCAGGCGTCGCCATCCACGACTTTGTTGGTTTGCCAGACCGTGACGAATTGGCCGTCTTCCTGAATCTCGCCGATCAGCACGGGTTTGCTGATGTGGTGGTTAGGCAGCATTTTCGCCACGCCGCCGCTCAGGTTGGGGAACTCGACGCCGATCAGGGCTTTTTGTACCGCTTCGGGATCGGTGGTGCCGGCTTTCTCGACCGCTTTCACCCACATGTTGAAGCCGATGTAATGCGCTTCCATCGGGTCGTTGGTGACCCGTTTCGGATTTTTGATGTAGTCCTTCCATTGTTGGATGAAGGCCGCGTTTTTGGTGGTATCGACGCTCATGAAGTAGTTCCAGGCCGCCAAATGGCCGACCAAGGGTTTGGTATCCATGCCGGACAATTCTTCTTCGCCGACCGAGAAAGCGACGACCGGAATGTCCTCGGCTTTGATGCCTTGGTTGCCCAGCTCTTTATAGAAAGGTACGTTGGCGTCGCCGTTGATCGTGGAAACCACGGCGGTTTTCTTACCGGCCGAGCCGAATTTTTTGATGTCGGCGACGATGCTTTGCCAGTCGGAATGGCCGAACGGCGTGTAGTTGATCATGATGTCCTTATCCTTGACGCCTTTGGCTTTCAGATAGGCTTCCAGGATTTTGTTGGTAGTACGCGGATAAACGTAGTCGGTACCGGCCAAGACCCAGCGTTGCACTTTCAGGTCGTTCATCAGGTAGTCGACCGCCGGAATCGCTTGTTGGTTGGGCGCGGCGCCGGTGTAGAACACATTTTTCGACGACTCTTCGCCTTCGTATTGCACCGGGTAGAACAGGATGCCGTTCAATTCCTCAATGACCGGCAACACCGATTTACGCGACACCGAGGTCCAGCAACCGAAGATTGCCGCCACTTTGTCCTTGGTCAGCAATTCGCGGGCTTTTTCGGCGAACAGCGGCCAGTTGGACGCCGGGTCTACGACGACCGCTTCCAGTTTCTTGCCGAGCAAACCGCCTTTCTTGTTTTGCTCGTCGATCAGCATCAGCATCGTGTCTTTCAGTGTGGTCTCGGAAATGGCCATCGTGCCGGACAGCGAATGCAGCACGCCGACCTTGATAGTGTCTTCGGCGCGGGCCGGCGAGGCGCCGAGCAGCGCGGCGGACAGAGCCGCGACGGTCGCCAGTTTGTGGAAGGAATTGCTCAGTAGTTTCATCGTTTAAGTCCTATGTCGGGAAGAAATCGTCGGTGATGTGTCACCGGTCTTGTAGGGCAACGCCGTTAAGTTAAGCCGTTCGTGGTGAGCTGGTCGAACCATGAACGGCTTAACCATTCGTCCTTCGGCAAGCTCAGGACGAACGGTCATCCGGAACTTAACGGCATTGTCTTGTAGGGTGGGCATGCAATGCCCGCGCGTGAAGGCTCCGCGTGGGCACCTATTCGGTGCCCACCCTACGGTTTGTCGCGTTGGCGTAAATTTGCGTACCCCAGCGTCATTAAATTTGCCATTGGAAGCCGACCATCACCTGGCTGGCGTTTTCGCCGCTGGCGGTGGATTTGTAGTTCAAGCCCTTGGTCAGCAAGTCACCGTATTGATAGGCGGCGAAAATTTTGGCGTTGTGGCCGTCGATGATGTAGTTGACGCCGCCTTCGTAAACTTCGCGGTTGGGGCTGTTGTCCGGCGATACATTGACGTAACGCAAATATGGCTGGAATTGGCCGATGCCGATCTTTTGCGGGAACAGATACATGCCGCTGATATCGTAGGCGTTGCCTTCGAACATCGAGAACTGGGCCGGCGCGCCGTCCGAGCCTTCCGCATCCCGGATCGCTTGGCTGTAAGGTCCGGAAATGCCGTAGTTTTTGTACTCGCCGTTTAAAGTGACCACGCCGCCGCCCGGCAACACTTTTTCCATCAACACGTCGGCGGTGGTGCCGCGGAAACTGCCGGGCGAACTTAGTGTGCCGGCGCCGTCTTCTTGATATTGGTTGGATACTCCGACGGTCAGAATGTCGCCGCCCTTGCCGTAGTAAGTGCCGGAGGTGTAGTAGCCGGGATTTTTCTCGACGTCCCAGAAGTTGTAGGCGAAGCGCTGAGCGTACAGAATGTTGTCGTCGACGTTGGCGCCGCCGCGCAGACCGCGGAAAAAACCGGCCGCGTATTGGAAACGGCCGTCGAATACCGCGCCCCAGAAGGTGGCACCGTCGTCCCGGCCGAAGGAACCGGCCGAGGTGCCGTCTGATTTGATGGTCAGGTTGTAGTCCGACGGTTCGAACGGCGTGCCGGCGGAGAAGATGTTGTACACCGCGCTGTAGAACGGACCGTTCATCTCGCGGCGTTCCGCAGGAACCAGCATCCGGCCTACCCACAAGTTGGCGTAAGGCGTGACCTCGAATTTGCCGATGGCGTCCAGCACCCTTACTTCGCCGCCGTTGCCGCAGGTTTGGCAATCGGTGTTGAATTCGACTTTCAGATATTTGTGAATCTGGCCGTTGATGTACAAACGGATGTTGTCCAGATTGAAATCGTTGCTCCATTTGTCGGCGTTCGCGCCGACCGAGCCTTCCTGGGCGCGAAAACTGGTGCGCAAACCGGCGCCGACGCTGACCCATTTGGTGTCGTCAATTTTAAACGTGGCGCCGGCCAGCGCTTCCGGCGCTTGGCTCAGGCCGAGGGCGCTTAGCGCCACGCTACCGAGCATCTTGGCGGCCCGGCGATTGTGCTTGGGTGGATTGATGCCTGTCATTACATTCCCCTGGTTTGGATTGAAAACTGCCGGGATTGGCGGTCCGGCGTTCGAAGACTTCGGGGAGATTTTTGAATTTTGTCGCTACCCGCCACAATCGGGTAAATGACTCATCAGTTATTTGACGTATGGCTGTAAAAGAACGGCTTCCCGTAGAGTAAGCCCCCAAGAACCGAGGGAAATTTATGAATTCGACACTAGAAATTGGGCCTGAACGGCCGGCCGGTAATTCGTTGGTCATGAAATATACGAGCGGCTTCAGCCGCGATCGATATATGGATTCGGCTCGAAAACCGCTAATGTACCGGATGGCCGGTTTGGCGCTGGCCGCCGCCGCATGGTTGGCTCCGCCGACGCCCGCGCTCGCAGCCGACGCCGTCAAACCCTTGCAAGCCGTGGCGTTTAGCGTGGCCGACGACAATCTGCGCCAGTTCGGCTTTGCATTGGAATCGGCGGCATTGGCCGATCGGGTCAGGGCCAATCTGGCCGAATGGGAATTTCCGTTGCCGGGGCAAGGGCCGTTCAGCCATGCGTTACAAGCCAAATTGGGTAAGGTCGCCCGCCGGGAAACACCGGTCGGCTTCTCGTTTTCGTCCGGCAATTCCGACCCGCGCGCCGCCGAGTTTCAAAAAGCCGACGTGTTGCCGATCACCTGCACGCTACGCGATGCCGGTAATCAGGCGGTGTTGATCGAACGCGAGTCCACCTTCAGCGCCCATGCCTTCGGCAAGGATGTCGCGCAAAGTTACGTGACCGACAAATTGGTCGATCAAATCAGCACCGCGTGTCTGGACGTGCTGGAACACGCGCCGTTGCCGAAAACCGAAGGCCGAGTGAAGACCGCGCTGTTCAAGCCCAAGTGGATGCCGGACGTGCGGGTGGAGGTCCGGGAGATTCCGGCGGCCGCTAGCGGTGGCGAAGGTTCCGGCACGCCGGCGGCAATCGGCGACGAGCCGAAGAAGGAGGTGATTATCCACAACCAAGGCAATCCGGTGATTTTTACGTTTGGGCATGAAAGGAAGTAACGCTTGTCCTGCTCGCAGGGATGCGGGACGTCCAAAACACCGTCGAGCGTTAGACTCGGTCGTTGCCGGCTGAAGCGTTCGCTAAGAGGGGAACATTTACTGAGTGGAGTCGGTCGCTGAGCGGAGCTGAATCGTTGGCCGAGCCGAGCCGAGCCGAGCCGGTCGCTGAGCGGAGTCGAAGCGTTAAGCCCGAGGCGCGAACGGCCGCCGCCGACGATCAGTTATAATCCGGGCCGTCAGATAGGATGAGGATTAGCCATGAGTACCTACGAAACCGACTTCTACCGTTGGACCCACGAACAGGCTGCGGCAATCCGAGCGGGGCGTTTCAACGAATTGGATCTACAAAACATCGCCGAGGAGTTGGAAAGCATGGGCCGAAGCGAAAAACGGGCATTGGATAGCCGCTTGACGGTTTTATTGGCGCATTTGCTGAAGTGGCGGCATCAACCGGCACGGCGCGGTAAAAGCTGGCAACTGACGATTAAGGGTCAACGTCTCGCGGTGGCCGATGTGCTCGACGATAATCCGGGGCTTGCCGCTAAATTGCCGGAAATCCTGACCCATGCCTATCGGCGAGCTGTCATCGACGCGTCCAGCGAAACCGGACTTGACGAGGAATTGTTTGCCGCCGATTGTCCGTGGACGTTCGATCAAATCGTCGATGCCGGGTTTTTTCCGGAGTGAATTGTCGCGGCGCGGCGTCGGTTTTGTTGTAAGGGTTTTGATGGTTTTGATGGTTTGTGTCGCTGGCGCGACGGGTTTGATTCGGATTTGAAGTCGGGTCTCGGCCCGAC
>NZ_LUUK01000079.1 GCF_001644025.1 Methylomonas koyamae | reverse complement strand
GCTGCGTTCCCCGCACCTGCGGGAATGAAGCAAATGTTATACCAGTCGTCGTCTGCGACAGGAACTGAAGGGGGAAAGGAATCGTGATCGGAAGGCGTCGCGTGCACAGCCTGATGAAGGACCTCCAGCTAAAGACGATCTGGAAACCCAAATTCGTGCACGCCACCGACAGCAACCACAACCTGCCGATGTACGATAACGTGCTGGATCGCCAGTTTGAGATGCTATGGATTTTGGCAATGAGACAGTCGAGGCCAATCGAGCCTGGATCTCGCGGACATCGGTGTTCCGCAGCTAGCGGCATAAGAGATGAGGGTAGGCTCCTTGCCATCGGCTTGCAGGAGCCGGTGGCAAACCGCCGACGCGGTGTACGTCAAAAGCGTGGTTTGTGAGCGTTACGGGAAGGCGTCAGGCATAGATCAACAAAGACGAATAACCGTGAACTGCCGTTCAAGTGTCGAAACCAATCAGATGGCATCAAAACCGGAGAGTAAGGCGCAACCTGCTTACTAGGTTGGTTTGTGGCATTCGAGAGTTTTGTTGACAAACTGGTGGCGGAATTGGACGCCACGATGCGCGGCCATCGGCGAAGTCGAACTATTGGCGACGCCGGAAATCGCTTCATCGCTAACCGGGATATTAGCTAAAATCCAACGCACGGCAAAGCGGTTGCCGTAAGACCGCTTTCGGTGGTGTACAGGTGCAAATGGCCTTCGTCCATTTTGATCAGCCGATCGGCGACATGGAAATAGTGTTCGTCGTGGGTGACGGCGAGCACGGTTTTACCTGATGCTTTCAATAGTGGTAATAGTTCGGTGTAAAAGCGGCGGCGGTAACCCGGGTCCTGGTCTGCTGCCCATTCGTCCAGCACCAATATTGGCCGATCTTCCAGGATCGCAACCAATAGTGCCAAGCGCTTGCGTTGACCTTGGGATAGGCGGATGTCCAGCAGTCGGCCGTTCTCGACCTTCACTTTACGATCCAGCGCTAAGAGCTTCAACCAATAGGTAATTTTTTCCGGATTGGCGTCGCGGCCCTCCGCACCGAGCAAATGGTGAAATAAATGAAAGTCCGAAAACACCGTAGAGAACAGGCAGCGGTAGTTCGGCATGTCGGCTTCTTGCAGAATGGTGCCGTTCAAAGAAATGTGGCCGGCCTGTGGCGGGTATAACCCGGTCAGCAAGCGAGTAAAGGTGGTTTTGCCGCTGCCGTTGCCGCCGATCAGAAAAACGATTTCGCCGGCGGCAAGAGTAAAGTTGAGCGGGCCGACCGAGAAACGATTGCCGCACTCGGTTTCAGGATAGCGGTATTGTAAGCCCTGTAAAGCCAGGGTTTGCCAAATTGACTGAAAGGCCTGAGGTAGGTCGGCGAAGTCGGGTCGGTATTTCGGTAGCTGTAGGCTGTTGAGCTTGTCCAGCGCGACGTTGCCGCCGATCAAGCTAGGGATGGCGGCGATCAGGCCGGTCAGCGACGTGCGTAGAAACAGGATGGTTAAGGAATAAGTCGTAGCCACCGCGTG
Organism: Methylomonas koyamae; assembly: GCF_001644025.1. Lineage (GTDB taxonomy): Bacteria > Pseudomonadota > Gammaproteobacteria > Methylococcales > Methylomonadaceae > Methylomonas > Methylomonas koyamae_A. The sequence goes on along the minus strand of NZ_LUUK01000079.1, from coordinate 12,462 downwards.
GTCTGTCCAGCCGACAACGTGCGTCAGAAAGAACACCAGGGCGATAGCCCCTAGAATCATGATGTTGGCCCAGTTCTCGTTGATGCCGTTAAAGAAGTCTGCGGCGATTTCCTGGTCGCGGCCGTTGGCGGCATGTCGTTCGAATTCCTGTTCATAGAACAGTTTGGCGCGTTCCCTATTCAGGGCTAATTCTTTGCGCCCGAACAGTGCGGCTTGATAGTCTTCGTACAATAAATCCTCGATATTCCGCGCTGCATCGATGCGGGCGTGTGTGCTGCGCATCAGTAGCCAACCAATCAGGATCGTCAATACCATCCATCCGGCCATCGCTAAGAAGAGTCGTTGGGAGAGCCAGTACAGATAGCCGAAGCCACCCAGATTCAATACCAAGCCGTAGACGGCGGTAGGCAGACTGATGAAGGCCGAGGTCAAGTGATTGGTGTCGCTGTTGAGACTGGCCAACAATCGAGCGGGGCCAAGCTGTTCCAGTCTTTCCAGATTAGTGTCGAGTATGCGTTTGACCATGGTGCAGCGCAGTTGATAGACCAGGCGATGACCCAGCGTCGTCATGCTGATTTGCGAGACGGTGCCGATGACGAACACCGCCAGTAAAAGACCAGCGAATTCGATCAGTGTGGTCTTCACATCGGACTGCGGATGCAGCAAATGATCGTTGGTGTAGGCGATCACCCAGACCGCTAGACCGGCGCTGCTAATGCTGAGGATAAACACCAGAAACAGCGACAACCTGAACTGGCTGAACATCAAGCGGATCAGATTCATGGCAATGTCACGCGTTAATGGACCAGAGTCAGTGCCGGACGTGTTCTGGTCGTCACTACTGATTCATGTCTCAATCGTTTCGATGCGGTGGTCATCATAGCCACGATTTCGGCGAGTTTCTCGGCATCGAAACGCAATGTCATGTTCTGCATGTTCAGGTGCACGACGCCGCAGTCGCGGCAAATCAATACTTTGCCTGTCTCGCTATTGGCCAAGTATTCATGGGTACATGGTTTTTTAGACATGGGATGTTTCCTCCAAGCGGGTGAGAATGGTCATTGCGATCCGTGTCGACAGAGTTATTGGGTTTCAAGCAGGGTTCCGTCATTGCCGAATTTCGATTTGGAAAGCGACAACAGCATTTTTCAGACGATCCGCTTCCAGTGGAAATTCGAGGCGTGGATTTGGCCGTGCTCCATTAGCGAAGCCAGAAAATCCGGAGCTATTTCAAGCTTTACCGTTAAAGGCCTTCTAAAAAATGAGTTCAAAAATTCCATAAAGAGGGCTGTTCGATAGGCTAATACAAAATGATAATGATTATCATTTGTAGTGTAAAGTGTTTTATTCTGTTCTGCTTTCACTGAGTCCATAAAGCTCCCTTCCTGTGTCAAGCAGTCAACAACCTGAAAAATTCCCGATTCAATGACTAAGCGGGGTGTTTTCAAAAAAGCGGTTGACAATGATTTGTCACATAAGGAGAATAATAATCGTTCTCATTTAGATAAGTATTAATTGTTCTTCTCTCGTCAATTGATGTTTGGTCTGAATAGGAATATCTGAACAGTCAGCAACTTTTATTATGGAAGTGAATATGAAGAACTCAGGCTCTAAACGTTTGAACCTTGCGGTGCTCAAACCGTTGGTGGGTGCCGTTGCTTTGTTATCGATGTTGCCGGCCAGCATGGCTATGGCCGACGGCGTCACTAGAACCTTCGCAAATCCTAGGCCCATTGTGATTCAGGACACCTGTGCCGATCCGGAAAATGCAGATTGCGCGGCTTTGCTTGATGTGTATGGCGTGCCGGGCGCCCCAGCGGTGCCGGTCAAGGTGGCTAAAACTTATCCATCAATGATCAACGTTCCAAATGGCGCCTTTCCCAAAGGCACTAAAATCACTGATGTCAACGTCACCATCAAGAATATCAATCATGATTATTTGAACGATGTCGATATGCTGTTGGTGGCGCCGAATGGTCAATACGTGATGCTGGCTTCCAATGTCAGCGCTGCGGGGGCGACTCCGGAAGGCGGCGTATTGGGCATCGTCGCCGAGAATCTGAATTGGAAATTCGATGACTCGGCGGCCCTGCCGCTACCGCGCACGGTGCGTAATGACGGACGTTTGAGCAGTCGGACAACCAATGCGCTGTATAACGTGATTTACGATGAGTGGGTCAATGTCTGGAGCGATACCTCGCTACGCACGTTTAAGCCTACCGATTACGACAACAACCCGGATAGCGACTATTTCCCCGCTCCAGCGCCGGCCGAACTGAATGATCCATCCACCTCAGTCGCCTTGACGCCGACGACCGTGTTGGCGGCGCCGACAGTGGGCGATCCAAGCACTTACAAAAAAGTGACCAATGGTCCAAAGCTCAGCAACTTGAATGGCATCGATCCATCGGGTCAATGGAAGTTGTATGTGGTTGACGACTTTTACTGGTTTGCCGGCGAAATCAAGGGCGGCTGGAGTCTGGAAATCACCACCGACGATCAGCAGTCCTGCTCGGTTGAGTGACGTTCAATAAAGCAAGCAACCGGTGCATGGCCGGTTGCATTCCATGGCTTCAAATCAAGAGATATTCAACATGAAAAAACTAACCTTATTATTACTACTGGCTGCAGGATTGACCGGGCAGTCGGGGCTTGCCTCTGCGGATATAGCCAATTCGCCCAATCCTTACAGTGTTGGTTACGGTTTCGATTATCCGCAGCAAGCAGTCTGGGGTGGCTGGAGTCGCGGCGATGCCGGTACCGTTTATGCGGAATGGGATACCTTCAATTTCGACGGTCAATTGTTGGCCGGTAGTTATGGCTTGACAAACGCGCAGTTCGGTTGGGATGGTGGCACGAGCATTGACGGCAACGGCAATCTGGCTAACGACACCGATTCGATTTTTGCCTATGCCGACATACAGGGCAGCGTTGCACAAGCCTCAGAGCAAGTGGTACGGGTGGCTCTGCAATTGGAAGCTTGGGTGGCCGACGGCGGCGGTGTCGATTACGACAACATTTGGTTGAACGGCTTGACGCCCACATTCCTGAGCTTGACCGACACCGGTAACAGCATCGTCGTCGACTCGATCGAATATGCCTTGTATCAATCCCTGGTGATCTGGGATCTGGATTTTGCACCGGCAGACGATTTGTATTTGTTCGACTTGTCGGCGGCGGCGGGTACACGCATCGCTCAAGTCGCGATTGATATGGCTGCGGTAGCGCAAGGCGCACCGATTTCCGAAGTACCGGTCGCGGTGCCGTTGCCTGGCGCTGTCTGGATGTTCACGTCAGCTTTGTTTGGCATGTTGGTCGTTAGACGTAAATCGCCGTTATCTCAATTATGAGCATAAACAGTGCCACTGCGTATGGATCGTAAAGCCTATGGATAGCAAGGGGTTTAAGGACATGACATGGAGGTCTATCCGGTATTTGAGAATATGGCTTGGCTTGTTGGTGCTAGGCTGTGCTTGGTTGCTTTTCCGGCAAGCGCTGCCCGAAGTCACTTATCTCAAAGTGCCGGGGTTGCCCAAGGCGATAGAAGTCGTCCGCGATAGTCATGCCGTACCGCATATCTATGCCGACACCGCCGACGACGCTTATTTCGCACTGGGCTATTTGCACGCCCAGGATCGATTGTGGCAAATGGATTTGAATCGCCGCGCCGGCTCGGGTCGCTTGGCGGAGATTTTCGGCGGCGATGCGCTGGAACAAGACCGCTTCATGCGGGTTCTGGGCTTGCGCCGAGCAGCCCAGGCCAATCTGCAGCAACTCGATCCGGCTACCCTTGCCAGCCTGCAAGCCTATGCGCAAGGCGTCAACGCCTTTCTGGCACAAGAATCCATACTGCCGGTGGAGTTTTATTTGACCGGCGCACCGCGACCGGAACCTTGGCAGCCCGCCGATTCCCTGGTCTGGTTAAAAACCATGGCTTGGCGCCTGTCCGGCAACTGGTGGGAAGAATTACTTAATTTAAAACTTCAGCAACGTTTGTCGCCCGAGCAATTCGCCGACCTGTTTCCGCCTTATCCGGGGGAGGCTCCGCACGCGCTACCTGATGTCAGAGGTCTTTATGCCGAGTTGGCGCCGTTGGCGGGGAAATTACTGGCGCAACACCGCGGTGAAGTCCATAAAAGCGTCGGCTCCAACAATTGGGTGGTAGACGGCAGTCGTACCGCCAGCGGCAAGCCATTGCTGGCCAACGATCCGCATTTACCACTTACTGCGCCCTCTCTCTGGTATTTTGCCCATCTGCACGCACCCGGTTTGAACATCGTGGGGGCTACTTTGCCGGGTATCCCCGGAATATTATTGGGACAGAACCCGCGAGTGGCTTGGTCTTTCACCAACACCGGTCCGGATAGCCAGGATATTTTTCTCGAACAACAGCTGTCGGATCAGCCGAATCGATATCTAACCCCCGCCGGCTCGGAAGTATTTACTACCATCCGGGAAATTATCAAGGTCAAGAATCAGGCGGATCAGGAGCTGACGATTCGCGTTAGCCGCCATGGTCCAGTCATTTCCGATGTCGATAACGATGCCAGGCAAGCCGCGCCGAACGGCATGGCTGCGGTGTTGAGCTGGGTTGGTTTACGCGAGGACGATGCCACCATTCGCTTCATGCTCAATGCAGGGCGGGCGCAATCCGCATCCGAACTGAAGGTGTTTGCCCGCGATTTCCACACGCCGCAACAGAATATCGTCTATGCCGATGTGGATGGCAACATCGGCTTTATCGCGGCTGGCCGGGTGCCGGTGCGCGGCGAGGACAATGTCTTGAACGGACGCTTGCCGGCGCCGGGGTGGTTGGCTGCGTATGACTGGCAAGGACTGATTCCCTACGAACAATTGCCGCAGCAGGCGGCCAGCGAAGATGGCAAAATCGTCACGGCCAATCAAAAAATCACGCCGCCGGCCTACCCCTATTTCATCACCTCCGGCTGGGCTTTGCCCTACCGGGCCGAGCGCATTGGCGAATTATTGGATCGTCGCGCCAAGCACGATGTAGCCTCGTTTGCCGCGATTCAAAACGATGTTGTCAATCCGTTTGCGGCTCAATTACTGCCCAGGCTATTGAAGATTACAGTCGAGGAGCTAGAGGCAAAGCAAATTTTACAGGGCCTACGCGATTGGGATAGACGGATGTCCGGCGATGCCGCGGAACCCTTGATTTTTGCCGAATGGATCAGGCAACTGGCCGTAATTTTGTACCAGGAAAAATTAGGCGATTTGTCCGAGCTGGTTGGCGACTATCAGCCGCAGTTTCTACTGCAAGTGCTGAACAACAGTCTCGGTGGTGCCGATCGTTGGTGCGCGGCAGTGGCGTCCGGGATGGCGCTGTGCGATACGGAAATCAAACAGGCTTTGCAGGCTGCACTGACCAACCTCGAGCGGCATTACGGCGCAGATCTGGGGAAATGGCGTTGGGGCAAGGCGCATGTCACCGTTTTCAACCATCATCCCTTCGGCCAGGTGCCTTTCCTTAGCACGTTGTTCAATGTCGAAGGCGAAAGTGCTGGCGGAATGGATACCGTTAATGTGAGCGGTTACCGCTATGACGAAGATGGCGGGCACTATCTTGGTGAAGCGGGTGCAGCCTTTCGGGCAATTTACGATTTGGCCGAACCGGAAAATTCGGTTTTTATCCTGGGTACAGGCCAATCTGGTAACCCATTTTCCTCTCATTATCGCGACATGACCTCGGCCTGGCTACACGGCGGCTATGTGTCGTTAACGACCGACCGGGAACGCATTATGAGCAGCGCCGTCGAGCGTATTCAATTGCAACCCGAATAAATGCTCTCTTTTATTTTCACCATCATCACAGGACACAGCAATGAACGATAATCTTGATCTGGCCGGTATCGGCATCGGACCATTCAATCTCAGTCTTGCGGCTTTGCTGTCGCCAATTTCGCACTGCCGGGCTCGATTTTTCGAGCGCCGTGACAGTTTCAACTGGCATCCCGGCATGATGTTGCCCGGCACCCAGATGCAAACGTCATATTTGAAGGATCTGGTCACCCCCGTCGATCCGAGTAGCCCGTATGGTTTTTTGTCTTACTTGGTCAAGAAAGGCAGGTTTTATCGATTTATCAACGCCGAATACCCCAGGGTTCGGCGGGTCGAATTTGCCGATTATCTACGCTGGGTAGCGGAACAATTGCCGAATCTGCATTTCGGCGCCAGCGTGGAGAGCGTCGAGTTTGATCGGAATGGATTCAAACTGAGCGGCGACGGTTTGCATGAGGTGCGTAGCGGCCACTTGGTGGTGGCGACCGGCATGCGGCCCAACATCCCGACATGGGTCGAGCGTTATGTCGGCGAACAATGTTTACATAGTCATCATTACGTGACAACCGATTTTTCGGTGACCGGTAAACGTGTTGCCATCATCGGCGGAGGGCAAAGCGGCGCGGAAATATTTTTGGATTTGATGGCAGGTAAGCGGGGTCGCGCTGACGAGATAAACTGGATCAGTCGTCGCCCGAATCTGGAGCCCTTAGACGAAACCGCCTTCATCAACGAATACTTCACCCCGGATTACGTCCGTCATTTCCATAAGCTACCGGAACAACGCAAGCCGCCTATCGTTAGCTCGCATAAACTGACCGGTGATGGCGTCTCGCCTGCCACTTTGCAAGTCTTGTCGCAATATTTGTACGACACCGACTTTCTCAATAGCGATACGACGCCCTACGCCATTCTCCCGCATCGTGAGGTGCATCTGATGGGCCGTGAAAAGGGCGGCTATCATCTGCACATGCGCAACGGCTTCAATAATGATGACGAATCGGTGGTTACGGACATGATCATCCTGGCTACTGGCTATCACTACCAATTGCCGTCCTGTCTAAATTCGATTGTCGATAGGCTGGATTTGGATAAAGAGGGTTTTCCGCGATTGCGGGAGGATTACACCGTCGCCTGGGACGGTCCCGAACAATATCGTATCTATCTGCAAAACGCCGGCCGAAATAGCCATGGTGTCGCCGATGCTCAACTCAGCTTGGCGGCCTGGCGATCGGCAATAATAATTAACAGTCTTTTGGAAAACCCGGTTTACGACGTTAATCCTTGCCCAACGGCGTTGCAATGGGTAAGGAGCGCTGATGATCAAATCGAAAGAAATGGCTGCACTTTAGAGGCTGAGAAGATTTATCGAGTGGGCTAATATTACAGCTTGATATTTGAAATGATAATCATTATTATTTACAACAGCATAAGTAATGCTTCCATAGCGACATCATCTAGCTTTCATTCATGAATCCAAGCATTTTGAAACAAACTTTGCCCAATTCGCGGCATGTAGACTTAAAACTCGTCGAAGCCGAGTTGCAAATCACCGTTGATGGACAACATATCGCCCAATTCCAACTCACTTCGAGTCCTGAGAGTGTGGTCGCGTTACAGCTTATAGACATTGGCACAGTTGATCACGTTACCAGCATTACGGTGTTGGTTGCGGCTTTTCATGCTTTGTTCGACAGTCAACCGCAATTATTGGAAATCGTACTGTCGCTTGCCGGTTACGGAGAGTTAATGGCGGCGCTGGTAGAAATCGGCGCCGCGACTCGGTCCGGCGAGTTAAGTGAATCGATTGTTAGCCGCCGCAGCATGCTGCGCCAGATGGTTGAGCTCTACCTATCTCAACCTCGTGCCTGTGCGTTTCCGTTGCACTACTCGATCACTGACGGCAAGCGGCATCCGTTGCGTGCACCGGTTACGGTCGACGAAGTTTATCGTCGCCATTTGCCGGAACAGAATTTGACGCTGTCATTCCGCACCGTAGACCCAGAGACGGATTTGGAGACGTTTCATGCCTGGCACAACAAGCCAAGGGTTTCCGCATTCTGGGAGCTGGAAGGCAGCAAGGACATGCACAGCGAGTATTTGCAAAAAGTAACGGCCGATGCCCATATGCATCCGGTTTTCGGCTGTTTCAACGGCGAACCATTCGGCTATTTCGAGATTTACTGGGCCAAGGAAGACCGCATTGCGCCGTATTACGAGGTCGATGATTATGATCGCGGCGTACACATGCTGGTCGGTGAAGAGCGTTGGCGCGGGCCGCAGCGAGTGGCCGCTTGGTTGCCGTCTTTGGCCCACTTCATGTTTCTGGACGACCCGCGCACCCGTCACGTCGTCGCCGAGCCGCGCGCCGATAACGCCAAAATGATCGGCTACATGCAGCAAGCCGGTTTTTGCAAACCCAAGGAATTCGATTTTCCCCACAAGCGTGCCGCGCTGATGATGCTGTCGCGGGAAGCGTTTTTCGATCAATTTTGTGTGTGAGGAATGAGGCATGAGTATCGATAGCGAAGACACTGTTTTTCAGGTCGTGGTCAACCACGAAGAGCAATACTCGATATGGCCAGATTACAAGCCGGTTCCGAACGGTTGGCGCACGGTCGGCAAATCCGGCGTTAAAAAAGACTGCCTGGAATACATCGAGCAAGTCTGGACCGACATGCGGCCATTGAGTTTGCGCCAGTTCATGGATAGCCAGGCCCAATAACGACGATGCGCTTGTTTTGTTTTCCGTATGCCGGTGCCAGTGCCATGGTCTATCAGCGCTGGCGACGAAAAGTGCCGGATTGGCTGGACATCAAACCGGTGGAACTGTCCGGGCGCGGAAACAAAATGTTAGAGACTTTGGCTGTCGAATGGGAATCATTGATCGCCACGTTAATCCGGGAGATGGCCGGCGATATTCGCCATCCTTACGCACTGTTCGGGCACAGCCTGGGTGCGCTGATTGCGTTTGAAGTGGCTCACGGCTTGCGGCGGCGAGGTTTGCCGTTGCCAGCCGCGTTGATCGTCTCAGGTACCCAGGCACCCAGTCGCCGTGATCGTCAACGGTTCGAACAACTGGATAGCGATGCGGAGTTGCTGGCGGAAATGCAGCGTTTGAACGGCACCGAGGCGGCGATATTGGCCAGCAAGGAATTGATGGACTTGACTTTGCCAGTGTTGCGAGCGGATTTCAAATTATGCGCACGATACCGACGCCAAGTTCGACCGCTGTTGCCGATGCCGCTGCATGTTTTCGCCGGCAGCGACGATGAAACCAGCGACGAAACCCTCAAGGCTTGGCAGATGGAAACCACGGCTGATTTTTCATTGCACTATTTCAGCGGCGACCATTTTTTTATTCAAAGCCAAGAACAAGCGGTGTTGGCAAGTTTGTGTCGTCATTTACAGCCGCATTCCAGCGCAGCCCAGCCCTCTGCCGGCCTTCATGCAAATGGGGTTCCGGGTGTTTGCCTTGGGGAAGCAGGATAGGGACGTCGTCGCATACCTCCAATTTGCCTTCTTTCTCAGGACAAACACCCGGAAGCCCGGATTTCAAGCGCTTACGCCGATGAATACAGACACCTTACGTATAGAAAATCTAATGCCGAACAGCGAGTTGCCTTTACTGGTTCGGCCTTTAAGCCATGGCACGCGTTTAGCCGATGTTGCAGAGCAGTTGCACCATCTGGTGGATAGTCGGCTATTGCAATACGGGGGCTTTCTGTTTCGCGATTTTGTTGTCGAATCACCGATTGAGTTTAAGGCTTTTGCCGCCAGCTTCGGCCATCCGCTGCTGAGCTACGAATTCGGCTCGACACCGCGTACCAAAGTCGAAGAAGGCGTCTATACCTCGACCGAATACCCGCCACACCAATCCATTCCTCTGCATAACGAGCAGGCCTATACCCGCGAGTGGCCGATGAAGATCTGGTTTTATAGCGCGTTGGTCGCGCAGCAGGGCGGCGAAACGCCAATCGCCGACAGCCGGGCAATCTACCGGCGCATCGATCCCCGCATCCGCCAGCGTTTTAGCGACAAAGGCCTAATGTACGTGCGCAATTTCGGCAACGGCCTGGATGTGCCGTGGGCGCAAGTATTCAATAGTGAAGATAAAACGGTGGTTGAAGCCTATTGCCGAGACCATCACATCGTCTGCGAATGGAAGGACGACGGCGAACTGCGCACCCGGCAAACCTGCCAGGCCGTCGCGCAACATCCCATCACTCAGGATTGGGTCTGGTTCAATCAAGCCCATCTATTTCATGTTTCTAATCTAGAGCCGGAAGTGCGCGAAACACTGTTGGAGATACTCGATACCGAAGATCTGCCCCGGAATGTGTATTACGGCGACGGATCTGAAATTGAAGACGTCATACTCGACGAAATTCGCGGTGTGCTCGACGAGCAGACCATCCGTTTTCCTTGGCAAACCAGCGATGTGATGATGCTCGACAACATGTTGGTCGCCCATGCCCGCTCGCCTTTCCAAGGCCCGCGCCAGGTGGTGGTGGCGATGGCCGAGCCTTACGGCTTACCTCATTCTCAAGATTCAATCGGATAAGTTTCGATTATGATCTTAGCTCCTAATCAAGCCAAAAACTTCGTCGAATTGCTGAGCCAACGCGCAGAGTTTCACCCGGACCGTATCGCATTGCAATGTGTAGGCGATAGAGCAGTCGACAACCGCAGCTACAGCTTTGCCGAACTGGATCGGGGTGCAAGAGCAGTGGCTGTCGACTTGCGGCAAACAGTTCAGGCCGGCGATCGAGTCATGATTCTGTTGCACAGTGGTATTGATTACGTCGTGGCGTTTTTCGGTTGCTTGTACGCCGGTGTTATCGCTGTTCCGGCCTATCCGCCAGAATCGATGGCCGCGCGGCACGTCAAACGGCTGGCTTCGATACTCTGTGACGCATTGCCTACGGTAATCTTGACTCATTCTGAATTGGTCGAATCAATCGGAAAGGCTTTGATGGCCATGCCCGACGTTCGGACGCCGCAAATTTTGGCTGTCGATAGGATGGCTCCCGAGTCGGCGACGGATTGGCGTATGCCGGACATCGCCGACGACGGTATCGCCTTTCTGCAATACACCTCCGGTTCCACCGCCAACCCCAAAGGCGTCATGGTCGGCCACGACAATTTGCTGGCCAACCAACGCGCCATCAAACATGGTTTTGCCATCGGCGACGACGATGTTTTCGTCAGTTGGCTGCCGCTGTATCACGACATGGGCTTGGTTGGCAGTTTGCTGCAACCTCTATATAGCGGCATACCGCTAGTGTTGATGTCGCCGCGCTATTTTCTGGAACGGCCGGTGCGTTGGCTGGAAGCGGTTTCGCGTTTCGGCGGCACCGTCAGCGGCGGGCCGGATTTTGCGTTCCGTCTGTGCAACGAACGCATCAGCGAAGCGCAAATGCAAGGCCTACACCTGGATAGCTGGCGGCTGGCATTCTGCGGCGCCGAACCGATTCGTTACCGGACCTTGACCACCTTTGCCGATAAATTCGCCTCGATTGGTTTGCCCGCTAATGCGCCTTACCCTTGCTACGGGTTGGCCGAAGCCACACTACTGGTCAGCGGCGGTCGACCCGAGCAGGTGGCCAGAGGATTAAGCTGCGACCCGCAAGCCCTGGCCGAACATCGTATGCAAACTGCCGTTGACGGTGTGGAGCTGGTCGATTGCGGTCACGTACAGCCGGAGCATGAAGTGGCTATTATCGATCCCGCCACCGATGAGCCTTGCGCCGACGGTCGAATCGGAGAAATCCACTTCGCCGGGCCCAGCGTCACCCATGGCTATTGGCAAAATCCCGAAGCCAGTGCGGATACTTTTGTGGCTGCGGGCGGCAAAGCCTGGCTGCGCACCGGCGATTTAGGTTTTCTCGATCATGGCAGTCTGTTCATCACCGGCCGCCGCAAGGACTTGATCCTGATTCGTGGTCAAAACCTGTATCCGCAAGACATCGAACAAACGCTGGAAGAGCAGATCGAGTTATTGCGCAAGGGCCGGGTAGCGGCGTTTGCAATCAATATCGATGGTCGCGAAGGCATAGCCATCGCCGCCGAAATCGGCCGGAGTACCCAAAAATTGGTGCCGGCGGAAAATTTATTTGATGCCATCAACGAAACCGTGGCGCAAAGCAGCCAGGAGCCGGCTGCGCTGATTCTGTTGCTCAATCCCAGCGCCTTACCGAAAACCAGCAGCGGTAAGCTGCAACGTAGTGCCTGCCGCCAAGGCTGGCTGGACGGCAGCTTGGAGTGTTATGCGTTTCAGCAGGGTGGTCGTAGCGAATCTGTTCCGGCCGAACATGCGGATTTGAGCGCATTCGAGCAGCAAATCGCGGCGATCTGGTGCGAAGTGCTGGGAATCCAAGTGGTGATGCCGCAACAAAGCTTTTTCGCAGTGGGCGGACAATCGATTACCGCCGTACAAGTTATCGCTCGCCTGCGTGAGCAACTAGGAATATCAGCCGAGCCCCGGCTGTTTTTCGAAGCGCCGAGTTTGCGCGAATTCGCCGCAGCCGTCGCAATGCTGAACGGTGCTAATAATCGCGATGCACTGCCCGTGATTCACAGACGGACCGAAACCGACGATTTGTTGCTCTCGTTTGGTCAGGAAAGTTTGTGGTTTTTGTCTCAACTCGACCCCACGAGCAC
>NZ_LUUK01000078.1 GCF_001644025.1 Methylomonas koyamae | reverse complement strand
TCGGCGAATTTGGACAGAAACACTGCCGCGGTGATGCTGCCGCCGTCTGGACCGCCGATGTTGGCCAGATCGGCAAAATTGGATTTAAGCTGTTCCTGGTATTCTTCCCAGATCGGCATGCGCCAGAGCATGTCGCAGGCGGTTTCGCTAGCGCCCAGCAGATCGTTGCACAACTTGTCGTCGTTGCCGAACAGGCCGCTCGGCACTCGGCCCAACGCGACGATGCAAGCACCGGTCAGCGTGGCCATGTCGATCACCACGTCGGGATTGTATTTTTTGGCATAGGTCAGCGTGTCGCACAGAATCAGGCGGCCTTCGGCATCGGTATTCAGCACTTCGATGGTTTTGCCGGACATGCTGGTCAAAATGTCGCCCGGTTTGTTGGCGGCGCCGTCCGGCAGGTTTTCCGAGGACGGGATCAGGCCAACAATGTTGAGCGGCAAATTCAATTGGGTGACCGCCCGCAGAATCCCTAACACACTAGCCCCGCCGCACATGTCGTACTTCATTTCGTCCATGCCTTGGCCGGGCTTCAGCGAAATGCCGCCGGCGTCGAAAGTCAGGCCCTTGCCGACCAGCACGATGGGCTTGTGGCTACTGTCGCCGCCCTGATAGTCCAGGCAAATCAGCTTGGCCGGCTGGCGGCTACCGCGCGATACGGCCAGGAACGAGCCCATGCCCAGCGCTTCCATGTCGTGCTCTTCGAGAATTTGGCAGGTCAGCTTGTCGTGTTGGCCGGCCAACGCCAAGGCCTGCTCGGCCAGATAAGTCGGCGTGCAGACGTTGCCCGGCAAGTCGCCGAGCGATTTGGCCAATTCGACGCCGGCCGCGATCGCCGCGCCTTGTTGCAATCCGGCTTCGGCCTGGGCGTGTTGTGCTTCACTGGCAACGATGGCCAGTTGTTGCAACGGAATCTTGTCGTCGACCTTTTTTGTCGCGCTGTATTGGTAAACGCCGTCGCCGAACAGTTCCACGATTTGCCGGGCTTTCCATTGCACGTCGCCGGCTTCGACGTCGATGTCCAGCAACGCGGCGGTCGCGGCCTTGACCTTGCTAGCCTTGATCGCGCCGACCGCGGCGATCAGCGCCTTACGGAACTGCTTGCGGCCGATTTTGCCGCGCTCGCCGAAGCCGACCAACACGAGACGTTGAATACCGCCTTCCGGCAAATGGTTGATTAACAGTGTTTCGGCGTTTTTCCCCTTGATGTCGCCCCGGCCGATTAGTTTGGAGAGCAGCCCGCCGAATTGTTGGTCTAGCGCCGTCGCGGCCGGGCCGAGTTGTTGGTTTTCGTAGAGGCCGACCAGCAGGCAGTCGCTTTGCAGTTTGTCTAGGGGAGCGCTTTCTATAAAATAGTCCATTGCGATAGGTCGTGGGTGTCTTGGATTGAAGGGGATCGCCGAGGCGCGGCCGGGTTCGCCGGATTATACCTTAGAAAATCAGGAGTGCGTTGTTGAGCAATTTGCGAGCTTTACCCAGTGCCGGCCGGCCGTTTCGGCTATTGACGGTGCTGGACAAAATGATCGTCAAGGAGTTGTTTTTGACGGTCGGCGGCGTGTTGACGGTACTGGTGGTAATTATCGTCAGCCGCAAGTTCATCCGGGTGTTGGCTCAGGCCATCGAGGGCAACATCGCCAACGAGACGGTATTGACCTTGTTGGGTCTGAAAATCGTGTTGGCCGCCAATGCCTTCCTGCCCGCATCGCTGTTCATGGCGGTCCTGATGGTGTTGGGCCGGATGTACCGGGAACAGGAGATGGCGGCGATCGCCTCCGCCGGCGGCAGCGTGTTCACCATTTACCGCGCGGTATTTCTGTTGGTCGTGCCGCTGAGTCTGGCCGGCGTGGCGCTGTCGATGCTCGCGGCGCCCTGGGCCGAGGCGATGAGCGAAAAACTGATGCACCAGGATAGGCAGGATGCCGATATTCGCGGTATTTCAGCCGGCCGCTTCAGCGAATACAGCGACGGCGAGTTGATCTTTTACACCGAGAACGTCGACAAGGACGGTCGGATGCACAAGGTCTTCGTGCAAAACAAGCAGGGCGAGCGCACCGGCGTCGTCAACGCCGAGACCGGACGTTTGGCATTTTTACCCGGCGGGCTATACCTGATACTGGAAAACGGCGAGCGGGTGATGGGCCAGCCCGGTAACCGGGACTTCACGATCGAAAAATTCGGCGAATACGCGGTCTTGGTCGAAAAGAAAACCACCGAACTGGTGTTGGGCAGGGAGGCGGTAGCGACCGAAGATTTGTGGTCGTCTCGGGAGACGCGCGATGTCGCCGAATTGCAGGATCGCTTGAATACGCCATCCGGCGTCATCCTGTTGGCGTTCTTGGGCGTGCCGCTGGCCCGGCTTTCGCCGCGCGGCGGTATTTACGGGAGCATGATGGTCGCTTTCGGCATTTATTTCGTGTACGGCAACTTGCAACGGGTCAATCATAGCTGGGTGGTCGGCGGCAAAGTGCCGGGCTGGCTTGGCTATTTTTGGGTGGACGCCCTGTTGTTGACGGTCGGTTTGCTAATGCTGGCTCGACTCTATGGCTGGCGCTGGCTGTGGGAAACCGTAAGGGGGAAACTGGCATGATCAATGTTCTGACTTGGTATATCGTCAAGGAAATCGTCAAGGGTTCGTTGATTGCGGTGTTGCTGTTGCTGACTTTGTTTAATTTATTTAGCTTTAGCGACGAGCTGAAAGATTTAGGCCAGGGCAATTACGGGCTGAAACAAATTTTGTGGTTTTTGACCTTGACCTCGCCTCGGGTGTTTTACGAATTGGTGCCGTCATCGGCATTGCTCGGCAGCTTGTTCGTGGTCGGCTCCATGGCGAACAATCGTGAAATCGTCGCGATGCGCGCCGCCGGCTTGTCGATTGCCTGGATCATCCGCTCCATCATGTTGGCCGGCTTAGTGTTGGTCAGCGTCGCGGTCGCGGTGGGCGAATTCGTCGCGCCGACTTGCGAGAAGGCCGCGCAGGTCTTGAAAACCACGGCCTTGCATGACGGCGTCGTGATGCGCTCTTTATACGGTATGTGGCTGCGCGAGGGCGACAGCTTTATCAATGTCCGTAGATTGCAAGATGACGGTACCTTGGCCGATATCCGGATTTACGACATCGACGACCAGCACCACGTGAGTCGAATCACCCAGGCCGAGCGTGCCCAATTTCTAGGCAATAAACAATGGAAGTTGGAAAACGTCCGCTATTCTGAAATCGGCCAACCGCGAATTTTGGCCGGCGCCCAGCCTGAACAGGCCTGGACTTCGGGCATCGATTCGGATTTGCTGAAAGTTGCGGTCGTCAACTCGGATAATTTATCGTTGTACGATTTATTTATGTACATCGACTTTCTGAAACAGAACAGTCAGAAGTCGCAGAGTTACGAACTGGCGTTCTGGAGTCGTTTGATTAACCCGTTCGTGACCTTCGTGATGCTGATGGTGTCGGCGCCGTTCGTGATCGGCATAGGCCGAGGTACCAGCACCGGTGCCAGGGTGATGGTAGGTATCGTGATCGGGATGACTTTCAACATCTTCGACCGGATCGCCGGTCATGTCGGCTTGGTTTACGACATGAATCCGATGTTAATGGCGATGTTGCCGAGCGCCGTGGTGTTTTGCGTGGCTTCGTTGGCGGTGTGGCGAGTCAGCTAGCGGTGGGCGGAAGCGAAAGGGCGGAGGATTCCGCCCCGGGCGGCATTAGCTTACTTGTGGGTCATGAACAAATAGAGAAATTTACATTTCAGCGTCATATCCTTGCCGTCCAGTTCAACGACCGAACAGTCTTCGTATTTTTCGCGGCCGGGCGTGATTTGTTTTTTGATCACACCGTTTTCGATACTGTATTTAATCGGAATGGTCATTTCGCCGATGCCGCTACGCGCATCTTCGCCGGTAGTAATCAAGGTGCCGTCTTTTTGGAATTCCCAGGTGACCTGCAAGGGTTTCCTTTCTCTGTCCAGCGCGAGCGCTTCGGCGGTAACTTGCCATTTTCCGATGAGTTTAGAGTTATCTTGCAGTTGCACGTCGGCATCAGCGGCGGTCGAGATCAATGCGCCAAACAGTGACAGGGCTATTGTTATAGTTTTCATTCTGGACTCCCGGACTAGGATTGGTGTGAGGCGCGAATATAGCACATCCGTTTCGGCATTATCCCGGGCCGTCCAGAAAAAACAGGCGGGTGCCGGATAGCCGGTCGTGCCAGGCCAAGCCTTCCTTGTCGATCAAACACCACGCAAAGCCCAAGCCAAAAATTGCCCATGACAGCAGGCCGCCAATAAAGCGCACGCCGGCCCGCCGCCATCCCAGTTTGCCGCCGGCCTTGTCCGCGACTCGAATTTTCCAGGCCTTCAAGCCGAGCGTCTGGCCGCCATGCGTCCAAAACCAACCGTAAAAACCGAACGCCACGGCCAACAAATACAGCGGATAAAAATATTGGCCGCTGTTAAAGGCTTCTCCGGCATTGAACGGCAGAATCAGCGCGGTTGCGACAAACCAGATGGCCAACAACAGGAATCCGTCGTAAAACACGGCGGCCATGCGACGCAAAAAGCCCGGTGTCGCGGCTTTGGCGGCACCGGGCTTAGCGGTTTCAAAAAGATCGTGACGCAATTATTTTTCGAACAAAGCCAGCTTCTGGCCCATGTACATGCTCATGCCGACCAGACAGCCCAGCATGACCAGCGAAAACAAGAAAGGCGGCCGGTGAAACACCAGCAATGCGAAATCGGCCACGAACAAACTGGTGAACAAGGGTTGGTCGATAAAACCATTTAATATCTTCTTAAACATACGCTCCACGCTCCGAAGTAAATTGCCCGCCGCCGGAGCCCGGACAACGAGGACAGTCATCGATATTATTTAGTATCGCCGCCACTCGGCGAGTCTCTGAATTCTACCTATAAAGGTAGGGATTGTAAAAGAAAGCGCTCGATTGAGCATGAATCTGGCTCGGTGTTATGATAAAGGTGCCCGGCTGGCTCCGATCCTGCTTGATAGCCTTCGACCCGCCGCCACTTAAAACTTTAGGGATAGAGCCATTTTTAGTTTTTTCAGAAGAATTTTCTCGCCGCCCGGCACCGCTGTCGAAGCGGCTCCAGTCGCGCCGCATTCCAGTAATGCCCCGAGAATATACGCGCGAGCCGAACATTGCATCTCCAGAGCGCAAATCAGCGAAAATGCGTTGAAGGTATTGTTGCGGCTTAAAAAAGCCGATTTCGAAGCTTATTTGGTTGGCGGATGCGTCAGGGATTTGCTTTTAGGCCGGGAGCCGAAAGACTTCGATGTCGCGACTAACGCCAGCCCCGAGCAGGTTAAGCAGATCTTTCGCAATTGCCGAATCATAGGCAGGCGCTTTCGGTTGGCTCACGTGTTTTTCGGTCGGGAAATTATCGAAGTGGCAACGTTCCGAGGCTCGGAGGCCGAGGCGCCCGATCAGCAAGTCGTTCACGAAGATGGCCGCTTACTGCGCGATAATGTGTTCGGTACGTTGGAGGAAGACG
The DNA here is from genome assembly GCF_001644025.1 of Methylomonas koyamae. Lineage (GTDB taxonomy): Bacteria > Pseudomonadota > Gammaproteobacteria > Methylococcales > Methylomonadaceae > Methylomonas > Methylomonas koyamae_A. Next base: position 131,253 of record NZ_LUUK01000078.1, on the reverse strand, counting down.
TCTGGCGGCGGGATTTTACCGTCAACGCGCTCTACTATAATATCCGAGATTTTTCGGTCGTCGACTTTACCGGCGGCATGAGTGACCACTCGGCCGGCGTCTTGAAGCTAATTGGCGATCCTCAGCAGCGCTACCGGGAAGATCCGGTGAGGATGCTGCGCGCGGTGCGCTTCGCGGTCAAGCTGAGTTTCAGCTTGCATCCGGATACCGAGCAGCCGATATACGAACTGACGGATTTACTAAAAAGTATCCCTTCCGCCCGCTTGTACGACGAAGTGTTGAAGCTGTTTTTGGCCGGCTACGGTGTGCAAACCTTCGAAATGCTGCGCCATTACGGCTTGTTTGCGATTTTGTTTCCCGACACCGATCGCTGTCTGGCCAGTCAGGAGCAGGATTTTCCCCGCTTATTCGTGATCCGAGCGCTGGAAAATTCCGATGCGCGTTTCAATGACGGCAAGACGCTGACGCCGTATTTTCTGTTGGCCGCATTATTGTGGGAACCACTGACCGTATCGGCCCAACAACGCATCGACCACGGCGAAAACGAAACGCTGGCTTATCAAAACGCCGCCAACGAGGTTTTGGGGCGGCAAGTCAAGATTACCGCAATGCCGCGCCACATCACGCAGTCGATCCGCGACGTCTGGTTTTTGCAACAGAAATTCACTCGCACCGTAGGTTCTCGGCCGTTTCGTTTGCTCGAACAACCCAAATTCCGCGCGGCCTACGATTTTCTGCAGTTGCGCGCCGAAACCGGTGGCGCCGATCCGGAACTAGTGGCCTGGTGGACGGGCTTTCAGGAGGCCGACGAGGACGAACGTCATCGGATGACCGCACCGCCCAAGGGCGGCGGTAAACCCAGGGCAAGAAAAACAGGCCGCTACCGCTCCCGTTCCAAACAACCCAATTCGCAATGAGCCTACCCGTTGGTTATAGGGAAGCCTATATCGGCCTGGGCAGTAATCTGGAAGACTCGGTAGCTCACGTCACGCAGGCCAGAGGCGAGATTGCCGAGCTAGCCGAGGTTGTCGAACTGGGTTTTTCGGCCTTGTATCGCAGTTTGCCGGTTGGACCGCAAGATCAGCCTGAGTATGTCAACGCGGCGATGCGGATCGCCACCGCGCTGCCGGCCATCGATTTACTGCGCCAATTGCAAGCCATCGAAAACCGCCACGGCCGGGTGCGTGGGCAGCGCTGGGGCGCTCGAACCCTGGATCTGGATCTGTTGCTCTACGATGCCCAGATCATCGAACAACCGGATCTGATCGTACCGCATCCCGAATTGGCCAAGCGTGCCTTTGTCCTGTATCCGCTGGCGGAGCTTTCAGTACCGGATTTGACGGTGCCCGGTCTCGGCTCGCTGGCCGAACTGATGAGCCGCTGTCCGCCGGACGGGTTGACCCAAATCGATTCATGACCCTGTACGGCGAGACCACCAAAATGTTGACGGTCAGCGATCTGGCGGCAATGAAACGCGCCGGCGAAAAGATTAGCTGCCTGACCGCGTACGACGCGAGCTTCGCGGCGGTGCTCGATAACGCCGGCATCGACGTGCTGCTGGTTGGCGATTCGTTGGGCATGGTCGTCCAAGGCGAAGCGAGTACGTTGCCGGTGACTATCGACGACATGGTCTACCACGGCCGCTGTGTCGCGAAAACGCGTCGCCGAGCATTTTTGATCGTCGATCTGCCATTTGCCAGTTACGCACTGCCCGAGCAAGCGCTGAACAATGCCGCGCGGCTAATGCGCGAGAGCGGCGCGCAAATGGTCAAGCTGGAAGGTGCCAAGCCTGCCATCGTTGCCTTTTTGGTCGAGCAAGGCATCCCGGTTTGCGGACATCTGGGCCTGCTGCCGCAATCGGTCAACCGACTGGGTGGGTATCGGGTGCAAGGTCGGGACGCCGATCAGGCCGAGCGGATCCTGGCCGACGCCGAGGCGCTGGAACAAGCCGGCGCCGGCGCCCTGGTGTTGGAGTGCGTGCCGGCCGAGTTGGCCGAGCGCATCAGTCGGCGGTTGGCGATACCGGTAATCGGCATCGGCGCGGGCGCGGCTTGCGACGGCCAGGTGTTGGTGTTGTACGATATGCTCGACATCGGCGCAGGCAAACGGCCGCGTTTTTCGAAAAACTTCATGGCCGGCGCGGCCGGTATCGCGGATGCGGTCGGCCGCTACCACGCCGCCGTCAAATCCGGTGAATTTCCCGGTTCCGAGCACGCCTACTGATCATGCAAACCGTCGATCGCATCGAAGCATTGCGAATGCTGCTGAAACCCTGGCGCCGGGCCGATTTGAAAATCGCCTTCGTCCCGACGATGGGCAATCTGCACGCCGGACATCTCCGGCTGGTCGAGGCTGCCCGCCGTCATGCCGACAAGGTTGTGGTCAGTATTTTCGTGAATCCGACCCAGTTCGGTCCGACCGAAGATTTTGCCAGTTACCCGCGCACCGAAGCCGACGACTCGGCCAAGTTGAGCGAAGTCGGCGCCGATCTGCTGTTTCTGCCCGGCGTCGCGGAAATCTATCCGCGGGCTTCCCTGACGACTATCTCGGTTGCCGGTTTGTCGACCATCCATTGCGGCGCGAGTCGGCCCGGCCATTTCGACGGTGTGGCGTTGGTTGTCTGCAAATTGTTGAACATGGTTCAGCCCGATCTGCTGCTGCTTGGCGAAAAGGATTTTCAACAATTGACGCTGATTCGGCGCATGGTGGCCGATCTGAATCTACCGGTGGCAATCCAAGGTGTCGCTACGGAGCGGGACGACGACGGCTTGGCGCTGAGTTCGCGTAACGGCTATTTGACGGCACCGCAGCGCGCTAGCGCGCCTGAGTTGTACCGATGTTTGCGGGCCGCTGGAGATGCGATACAGCGCGGCGAGCGCGATTTTGCCGGGATAGAAGCCGCCCAGTCGCTACGCCTGACACAAGCCGGGTTCGTGGTGGATTACTTTACGATTTGTCGCGCCGCCGATCTGGCGCCCGCCACTTCCGGCGACATGGATCTGGTGATTCTTGCCGCGGCCAAACTCGGCAATACCCGCTTGATCGACAACCTGGTTTGTCGTTCAAATGGTTGACGAGACAAGGCTTTCCGGCGATAAAGCCAATGCCGATATTTGATAGCCCGTTCAATTTCAGGCATAATCGCCATCCCTGTCTTCGAACTTGTTTACCATGCAAACCATCATGCTTAAAGCCAAGTTACACCGTGCGCGGGTAACGCATTCAGAACTGGATTACGAAGGATCCTGTGCGATTGACGGCAAGATTTTGGATTTTTCAGGGATTAGGGAATACGAGCAGATCCATATTTACAACGTCAATAATGGCGAACGCTTCACGACGTACGCGATTCGCGCTCAGGACGGCTCCGGTATTTTTTCGATCAACGGCGCGGCGGCTCGTTTGGCGTGTCCCGGCGATCTGATCATCGTCGCGGCTTACGTCAGTCTCGACGAAAAAGAGTTGAAAAACTATCAGCCGACGCTGGTGTATTTCGACGGCAATAACCACATCAGCCATTCCAGCCACGCCATTCCTGTACAAGCCGCATAACGTAAAAGCAACCGCCGCATTGCGTCGGCGGTTGCCGAAGGGTTTTACGCTTCCGATACGTCGATTTCGCTGACTTTCTCGGTTAGCGTGATGCTTTGTTCTATCGTCACCAAAACTTTCTGATAGCCGATGCGCTTGTTACTGTTGATCAGTAGCGGCGCTTTGATAGACCCCTTGATGGTCGGCTTGCCGTTTTCCTGTTCGTTATCCTTGTGCAGTAAAATCAAAATCAATAAATCGTCGCCTTCCTCGATCTTCAACAGCGCTTCTTCGTCGTCGGTCAGCGTGAAGTTGTAATTGATGTTGAAATGGGCCGGATGCGCGACCGAGAATGTCAATTCCGCGTTATCCACCGCTTGCAGCCAATAAACGATTTCGCTGCCTTCCTGATGAAACAGCTTGAAACGGGTTTGATCCTCGAAGCCAGGAATACCGCGCGGAAAGGTGATAATGGTGTCCGGATTGATGTCTTGGTTGCCTAGCAATTTCGATTGAATTTCCATGATCCCGCCAGTTTCTATTGAAGCCTTCTGAGCGGCTTCGTTGATAAATGCCCCAAGTTATAGCATGTAACCGGTGATTTGCAATCCTTACCGGGAGACTTGCCTTGCGCAAACGACTATTCCGGCCTAAAATCGCCTTCCCTCTTTCAGGTGTCCTGGACCGTATGGTCCGGCTTAAACAGGAAGTCGGTGAGCCGGTGTCATCCACCGTTCATGCCGACGCTGCCCCCGCAACGGTAGATAAGTCAAGAATTGCGAACAAGCCACTGTGCGATTGCGCATGGGAAGGCCGCAACTTCAGGCCGCTAAGGCCGCTTATGAGCCCGGAGACTGGCCCGAAAGATCATTCGAGACAGCGGAGGGCTGTTTACGGAATGGTCGCAGCTTGTCTACGCCTTTTTCGTGCCCCGTTCTCCTCTGTCGTTTTTATACCCCGAATGCGCGGTGGGCGCAGAGGACAACCATGCACAAACCTTACTATCCCTTGCTGGCGTTGGCGGGAGCCGGCACCGTATTTTCCGGGGCGACACCGGCCGAATCGAGCGTTAATTTGCCGGATACCGTCGTAACGGCGACTCGCACCGCCACGCTTACCGACGAACTCGCCAGCGCGACCACGGTATTTACACGCGCCGACATCGAGCAATCGCAAGTCAAAACCCTGCCCGATCTACTCAAAACCGCGCCCGGCCTGGACATTACTCAGAACGGCGGCTACGGTCAGCAAGCGAACGTCTATATGCGCGGCACTAATTCCGACCATATTTTGGTGTTGATCGACGGCATCAAGGCCGGTTCGGTCACTTTGGGCACCACGGCGTTTCAATGGTTGCCGATCGATCAAATCGAGCGGGTCGAAATTACCCGAGGACCGCAATCGGCGCTCTACGGTTCGGAAGCGATCGGCGGTGTCATTCAGATTTTCACCCGCAAGGGTGCTCGGACCGAAACCCCCAGCATCAGCCTGGATGCCGGTGCCGGGTCGTTCGATACCGTCAACGGCGCGGGTTCTATCAGTGGCAAATGGGGCGACAATTGGTATAGCTTGGGCGCTTCTCACCTGGGCAGCCAAGGTTTCAATACCCGCAGTATCGGCACGGAAACCGATAGGGATGCCTATTACAACACCGGCCTGAACGCCCGTGTCGGCCATCGTTTTGCGAACAACGCGGAGGTCGAAGCCTTTTTCATGCGCGCCGAAGGCAAATCCGAATACGATGGCACACCGAATCGAACCGATTTCGTCAATCAAGTGGTCGGTACGACGGCCAGCTTCGACGTACTGGAACATTGGCGCTCGATACTCCGTTTCGGCCAGACCGAGGACAGGGCCGACAATTTCAACGCTAACGGCCAGTTCAACAGCCAATACAACACCACCCGCTGGAATGCCAGTTGGCAGAACGAATTTCGCCTGACCGAAGCCCATCGTCTGACCTTGGGCAGCGATTATCGCCTCGACGAAGTGCGCAGTTCGGTGAACTACAGCGAATCCTCGCGCTACGACGTCGGGGTATTCGCTGATTTGCACAGCCGGCTATTCGATCGCCATTTCATCAACGCGGCCTTACGCTGGGACGAGAACCAAGCCTTCGGCGACCGGGTGACCGGCAATTTCGGCTGGCGCTTTAATTGGGATTACGGTTTGAGCGCGTTCGCCAGTTTCGGCAACGCGTTCAAGGCGCCGACCTTCAATGACTTGTACTGGCCGCACAACCAGTCCGACTTTGCCGGCTTTACCTACATCACCGAGGGCAATCCGCGGCTGAAGCCCGAGGAATCGACGACCTTCGAAGCCGGCCTCGCTGGACAGCATGACTGGCTGAATTGGCAATTGCGCGCCTATCACACCAATATCGACAATCTAATCGATTGGGCCGGCGAAATCCTGAATTCGACCACCTATCGCTATCAGCCGCAAAACGTCGATAAAGCCCAAATCGACGGCCTAGAGGCGGAACTGGGCGGTCAATGGCTGGGTTGGCAAAATAAGTTGAGCATGAGCTTGCTCAGCCCGCGCAATCGCCAAACCAATCTGGATCTGGCCCGGCGCGCCGAGCAAAGTCTGTCTTACGATTTGTCGCGCTCGTTTGGTGCCGTCGACGTTGGCGGCCATGTGCTGGCGCAAGGCCATCGCTACGACGACCGGGCCAACACCCGGAAAGTCGATGGCTTCGTGACCGTGGATTTACGCACCGCCTTCCACATCGACAAGCATTGGACGCTGAGCGCTAAATTGAACAATCTGCTGGATAAGCAATACCAAACCGTCGATACTTATAATACCGCCGGCCGGAACTTTTACTTTTCCGTACATTACAACAATTGATTTCCTTGGAGACCTCTCGATGACCATGCCTAGTTTTGCCGTCAAACCCGGTGCCGTCGCGTTGATGGCGCTGATGGCCGCCACCCGCTTTCACCATTTCGGCACGCCGTTCGCGCTACCCGATGCCTCGTTGGCGATTTTCTTTCTGGCCGGCTTATGGCTCGGCGGTCGCTATCTGTTCGCGCTGCTGTTGCTGGAAGCCGGGTTAATCGATTACCTGGCCATCACCAAGCTGGGCGTTAGCGATTTTTGCGTATCGCCCGCCTACGGATTTTTGATTCTTGCCTATGGAGCGATGTGGCTGGGCGGGAAGTGGTGCCGGCGATACAGCGGCCTTACCGCCGCCAATGTCGCACAGCGCTTCGCGGCGCTGGTCGTTTCGACATCGGCCGCCTTTTTGATTTCCAACGGCAGTTTCTACTGGTTGTCGGGCCGTCACGCCGAAACCTCGCTGGCTCAATATGCCGAAGGTTTCGCGAAATACTATCCATCCTATTTGTCGGCCACCCTGATTTACGGCATTGCGATTTTTGCGGCGGTCTCGGCCGTCAAGGTACTGTTAGCCCAGAAAGCGGCACGCGCGGCGATTTGACAGCCTTCGCGAGTGCTGCTCGCGATTCGGTCGTCGCTAAGCGGTTTGGAGCGGTAAATCCGGATTCACCGCTCCGCCGCTCGGTCAAGATTACATGATTCAGTTTTGCACCTGCCATCCCGAAAGGTCGGCCTCGCCGCATACCTTCATCCCTTAACCGCATGACCTTGACCCTGATCGTCCTTTTAGCCGTAGGACTGGACCGCTGCCTGGGCGAGCCGCGCAATGCGTTGCATCCGTTGGCGGCATTCGGCCGCTGGGTCGGCATTCTGGAACGAAGCTGGCTCGATCTGGCCGCCTCCCCGGCCAAGCAACGCTGGGCAGGCATTCTGGCTTTGCTAGGCGCGGTGGCCCCGGCGTTGTCGTGCTTGTTGGCGCTTCCGGCGATACCGGCATTGCAAGCCGGATTGGCGGTCGCGATCCTGTATTTTTGCATCGCCGCCCGTAGCCTGGAGCAACACGCCACGGCAGTTGCCTCTGCTTTGGAAGCCGGCGACCTGGCATTGGCCAGGCAACGGGTCGGCTACATCGTCAGCCGTCAAACCGAAACAATGTCCGAGGAAGACGTGCGGCGAGCCGTAATCGAGTCGGTGTTGGAGAACGGCGCCGACGCGGTATTCGCGCCGCTGTTCTGGTTTGTACTGGCCGGCCCGTCCGGGGCGGTCCTTTATCGGCTGGTCAACACCCTGGATGCGATGTGGGGCTACCGGAATACTCGCTATCGGTATTTCGGCTGGGCCGCGGCGCGTTTCGACGATGCGTTGAACTGGCTGCCGGCGCGGCTGACTGCGTTGAGCTATGCGGCGTTGGCCGACACGGGACGGGCACTACGCGCGTGGCTGCAATTCGCGCCGTTACTGGATAGTCCGAACGCCGGTCCGGTGATGAGCGCCGGCGCCGGCGCGTTGAATCTGCGGTTGGGCGGTCCCGCCGTCTATCACGGCCAGCTCAAGCAAAAAGCCTGGTTCGGCGGCGACAGATCGCCGGAGTTGGCCGACATTGCCCGCGCTTGCGGTTTGGTGCAACGAACTTTGTGGTTGTGGCTGGCGGCGATCGCGCTGGGAGACTACCTTGCTTGAGCACGGCGGCCGATTGCGCCGGGCCGCTCGGTATTACGGCATACCGCTGGCCGATTGGCTGGATTTGTCCACCGGCCTGAACCCAAACGGCTGGCCGGTGCCGGCCATTCCGGCCGAATGCTGGCAACGCCTGCCCGAGGATGACGACGAGTTGCCGGATGCCGCGCGTCGTTACTACGGGAACCCCCACATTCTGGCGGTGGCCGGTTCCCAGGCCGCGATTCAAGCCTTGCCGTCGTTGCGCCCGCCGGGGCGAGTCGGCGTACTGCATCCGGCTTACGCCGAACACGCCGCCAATTGGCAACGCGCCGGCCACCCATTAGTCGTGTTGAGCGAAGCGGACATCGAACCGGCACTGGACGACTTGGACGTGCTGATTGTGGTCAATCCGAATAATCCGACCGGTAAGTTATGGCAGCCGGCCCAATTGCTGGCTTGGCAAATTCGTCTCGCCGAGCGCGGCGGCTGGCTAATCGTGGACGAGGCGTTCATGGACAGCCGGCCCGATTCGAGTTTAGCCAGCTTGCCGGTGCGGCCGGGCTTGATCGTGCTGCGCTCGCTGGGCAAGTTTTTCGGGTTGGCCGGCTTACGTTGCGGTTTCGCGATCGCCGAAGCGGATTTGCTGGCCCGGCTGGCGGAGACGCTGGGGCCGTGGCCTATCAGCCATCCCGGCCGCTATGTCGCGACCCTGGCCTTGGCCGATACGATTTGGCGGCAGGCGGCCATACGGCAATTGCAAAGTCAAGCGGCTCGGCTGGCAGCGTTGCTGAGCGACCATGGCTGGCCGCCCGACGGCGGATGCGATTTGTTTCAATGGCTGCGTTGCCCGGCGGCGCCGGCCTTGCACGCCGCGCTGGCCGAGCATGGCATTTTGACCCGTTTGTTCACCGAACCGGACGGCCTACGCTTCGGCTTACCGGGCGACGAGGCGGCCTGGCAGCGACTGAGTCAGGCCCTGGCCCGGCCGGAAATTCAAGCATTGCGCCGTTACTGAGCCTCGTGCCGCGAGGCGGCCGGCGCCAACTGGTATTCCTCGCCCTCCTTGGCCAGATAAATCGGCGGCTCGGTGCCGATGTTTTGCAGGATGGCGTGATAAATCGATTCCAGATCGGCGTCGCCGCGCGTCGGCTCGTGGTGGGTCAGAAACAGGCGCTTGGCGGCGGCCTGCTTGGCATGCGCTATCGCCGAGGCATAGGTGCCGTGGCCCCAGCCGCGCCGATGGGCGTATTCGGTTTCGGTGTACGACGAATCGATAATCAGCGCATCCACGCCGCTCATCGCGGCGATGACTTCGGCCAGCTTTTGTTCGGTCAAATCCTGCATCGCTTGAAAGCCGGGATGGTCGCCGCGGTAGGGATTGGTCGGCGGTTCGTAGTCGCCGGTAAAGAACAGCGAGCTGCCGTCGGCATCCTCGATCCGATAACCGAAGTTGTAGACCGGGTGGTTCAAGACCGTCGGCGTGACTTTCACCCCGCCAACCGCCATCGTTTCGCCGGCTTTTAGCGTGAAGTAGCGGATGTCGGCTTGCAACTGGGCTTCGCTGATCGGGAAATAACTGTGTTGCAATTGCACGTTCATCGCCCGCTCTATGCCTTGCTGAGTGAAGGGATCGAGTCCGCCGTAGATGTTGATGCGATTGCCGGCCTTGAACATCGGCAGAAAGAAGGGTAGGCCCTGGATGTGGTCCCAATGGGTATGGGTAATCAGGATGTGCGCGGTCAGCGGCTGACGGCTCTCCAGGCTCTGAGCCAGCGCGTGGATGCCGGTGCCGGCGTCGAGAATGATCAAGTCCCCGGACGAGCTGGCGATTTCGATGCACGTGGTATTGCCGCCGTATTTGACCGTATTCGGGCCGGGGGTTGCTATGGAGCCTCTGACACCCCAGAATTTGACTTTCAACGCCAATCCCCCATGCCGCTCAGTGCGCCTCGTCCCAATTCGCGCCGGTTCCGGCTTCGACGAGCAGGGGCACGGCCAACTCGGCGGCGTTGGACATGATGGCGACGATTTGGGCGATGCTGGCGTCGAGCTGGGATTCGGCCACTTCGAACACCAATTCGTCGTGTACCTGCATGATCATGTTCAGGTCGGCGCCGCTGGTTTCTATCCAGTGATGGCAGGCGATCATCGCCCGTTTGATAATGTCGGCGGCACTGCCCTGCATCGGCGCATTGATCGCGGTGCGCTCGGCGTATTGGCGCTGAGCGGCGTTGCGGGCGTTGATGTCCGGCAAATACAGGCGGCGGCCGAAGATCGTTTCGACGTAGCCGAGGCGCTTGGCCTGTTCGCGGATGTCGTCCATGTAGCGTTTGACACCGGGATAGCGGCTGAAATACAGATCGATGTAGGACTGGGCCTGATTGCGCGGCAGACCCAGCTGTTGCGCCAGACCGAAGGCCGACATGCCGTAGATCAAGCCGAAATTGATGGCCTTGGCCGAGCGGCGCAAATCGTGGGTAACTTGGTCCGGCGCGACTTCGAACACTTCGGCGGCCGTGGCGCGGTGAACGTCTTCGCCGTCGGCAAAGGCTTTCAGCAAGCCGGCGTCGCCGGACAAATGCGCCATGATCCGCAGTTCGATCTGCGAATAGTCGGCGGCGACGATTTTATAGCCGGGTGGAGCGATGAAGGCCTGGCGAATTTTGCGGCCCTCTTCGCTACGGATCGGAATGTTCTGCAGATTGGGATCGGTGGACGACAGCCGGCCGGTCGCCGCGACCGCCTGATGGTAGGAGGTATGCACCCGGCCTGTCTTAGGATTGATCTGTTGCGGTAGTTTGTCGGTATACGTCGATTTCAGCTTGCTCATGCCGCGATGCTCCAAAATCACTCGCGGCAACGGATAATCGATTGCCAGTTCCTGCAGCACCGATTCGTCGGTGGACGGTTGGCCTTTCGGCGTCTTCTTCAATACCGGCAATTTTTGGCGGTCGTACAGAATTTCCTGAATTTGCTTGGGCGAGCCCAGGTTGAAGGTCGAACCGGCCAGATCGTGGGCCTGGATTTCCAGGCCTATCATCCGATCGGCGAGTTCCTGGCTTTGTTGCGCCAGCATATCGCTATCGATCAATACGCCGTTGGCTTCGATGCGGGTCAACACGTCGATCAGCGGCACTTCGATTTCGTTATACAGCGTCCAAAGACCGGGTTGCCGTTGCAATTGCGTCGACAAGGTTTGGTGCAAACGCAAGGTGATGTCGGCGTCTTCGGCGGCATACTCGGTGGCTTGGTCGATGGCGACCTCGGCAAAGCCGATCTGCTTGGCGCCCTTGCCGCACACGTCTTCGAAATGGATGGTTTCGACGCCGAGGTAGTGCTTGGCTAGGTCGTCCATATTGTGCTTGGTGGCGGTACTATTGAGTACGTAGGATTCCAGCATCGTATCGTGGCGGATGCCGCGCAACGCGATGCCGTGGTTGGCCAGCACGTGGGCGTCGTATTTTAGGTTTTGACCGAGCTTGGCTTTCGCGGGATCTTCCAACAGTGGCCGCAAGGCCGCCAATACGCTCGACCGTTCGAGTTGGGCCGGCGCGTCCGGATAATCGTGCGCCAACGGCAAATAGGCGGCCCGGCCGGCTTCCACCGCGAACGAGACGCCGACGATTTGCGCGTCGCTGTAATTCAGGCTGCTGGTTTCGGTGTCGAACGCAAACAGATCGGCTTGCGCGAGCGCCGCCAGCCAGGACTCGAAATCGGCTTGATCGAGGATGGTTTGATACTCTCTGCTCAACGCGGCGGCGGATTCGGAGCTTGCTCCAGCGTTTCCGTCCAGGCTCTCGGCAACGTCGGAAACCGCGGTAGTCGAAGGCGCGGCGTCGCCGTTCAAGGTCTTTAGCCAACTGCTGAAGCCGAGGTGGCCCAACTGTTTTTTCAAGGCCGGGATGTTCGGTTCCTTGCGTTTCAGGTCGTCCAGCGTGTAATGCAGTGCCACGTCGCATTTGATCGTGGTCAGCTCGCGCGACAGCGGCAACTGGCCCAGCGCGTCGCGGAGGTTGTCGCCGATTTTGCCTTTGATGTCGGAGGCGTGGGCGATCAGATTGTCCAGCGTACCGTATTCCTGCAACCACTTGGCGGCGGTCTTCGGGCCGACCTTGGGCACGCCGGGAATGTTATCGACCGCGTCGCCCATCAAGGCCAGATAATCGATGATTTGCTCGGGCTTGACGCCGAATTTGTCGATCACGCCGGCGATGTCCATCCGGGTATTGGTCATCGAATTTTCCAGGCTGATTTGATCGTTGACCAATTGCGCCATGTCCTTGTCGCCGGTGGAAATGACGACCTGGAAGCCCTGGCGGGCCGCGCTTTGCGCCAAGCAGCCCAACACGTCGTCGGCCTCGACGCCGTGCTCGATAATCAGCGGCAGCCCCAGCGCCCGAATCAGTTCGTGCAAGGGTTGGATTTGCACCCGCAAATCGTCCGGCATCGGCGGGCGATGGGCCTTGTATTGCTCGTACATGTCGTGGCGAAAAGTCTTGCCCGGCGCGTCGAACACCACCGCGAAATACGGCGTGTTGTAATCGTTGATCAGCTTGCGCAGCATGTTGGAGACGCCGTAAATCGCGTTGGTAGGTTCGCCTTGCGCATTGGTCAGCGGCGGAACGGCATGAAAGGCGCGGAACAGGAACGACGAACCGTCGACCAGGATCAGTTTTTGTGTGGCGGAATCGGACATGTGAGCTTATCGGCGCAAAGATTCGGGCAACGATACAGGGCCGAATCAGGCCCTGCAAGTGTTGAATATCACAGACCGGTGGCGATTGGCGCGAAACTCGCGTGTCGCGCGGCATATCCCGGCCGGTGGTTTACTCGGCCTCGGCCGGTTCGGGCTGGTCCACCAAGGCGGCGATCACCAAATCGCCGCTAACGTTTAGGGTAGTCCGGCACATATCCAAGAAGCGGTCCACACCCAGGATCAGCCCCATGCCTTCGGCCGGAATGCCGACCTGTTGCGTCAAAATCATAATCAGCGGCAGCGAGCCGCCGGGTACGCCGGCGGTGCCGATGCCGGCCAATACCGCCATCATCACGACTCTAACCTGTTCGGCCATCGACAGATCGACCCCGTAGACTTGGGCCAGAAACAACACGGTAATGCCCTCGAACAGCGCGGTGCCGTTTTGATTGGCGGTCGAGCCTATCGTCAGTACGAAGCGGGCGATTTCCGGTTTGATCGCCAAATCGCGCTCGGCCAGCTCCAGCGAACGCGGCAGCGTGGCATTGGACGACGCGGTCGCGAAAGCGTATAGATAGACTTCCCGACAATCCCGAAAAAACGCCAGCGGCGACCGCTGGGTAAAGGTTTTCAACAATGCCGAATACACCAGGGCTTGTTGCAGCAGCAAGCCGCCGACGACAACGGCCACGTAAAATCCCAACGACACCAAAATGTGGTGGCCGAACTTGAACGTCGATTGAAACACCAGCGCGAACACCGCCAACGGCGCCAGACGCATCGCCCAATCGACGACGACCAAGCTGGCGGTATAGCTTTCTTCTAGCAATTCGACCCAACGCGACGCCTTGCCGGCCGTGATCGTGGCCAAGGCCGCGCCGAACACCAGCGAGAAAAACATCAGCGCCAGCATTTCGCCTTCCAACGCTTGCGAGGCGGTCGCGAATGGATTTTTCGGAATAATATCCAACAAGGTTTGTTCGATGGGTTTGGCTTGTTCGGCGTTTCGGCGGATGCCGCCGACCGCCGTGGTTTCGCCGCTTTGGGGAATTTCGACGCCGACACCGGGTTCGGCGATATTCACCAGAGTGATGCCGATCGCAACCGATGCGGAACTGGCCAACAACGTGAACAGTAGCGTGCGCCGCGCTACCCGCGCCAGGCCGTGGTGGCTGCTGAGTTGGAATACCCCCAGTATCAGGCCGCTGACGACCATCGGCACCACGACCATGAAAATCAGCCGCAAAAAGATCTGCCCCAACGGTTCCAGCACATAGCGAACGCTCAGTTGCAGAGGCAACCAGCCTGCGTATTCGTGGCCGATCAATCCGGCCGCGGCACCCAGTACGAGGCCAAGTAACAAGCGATGGTGATTTTTCATGGCGGTCTAGGACGAAATCGCAAAGTTCGGATGATACTGCGAATCGGCGCGAGGACCGAGATTGGATTGTTATGTTTGGGAATGGGTGCGGATGGCACGATGGGTCGTCCCTGCCTGGATAAAAGCCGATGTCCAAGCTTTTATCCAGGTATTCCTTGGCGTCGTTGTTTTCCATGTTCACGGGGGAGAGAACTTAACATCCTTGATGCCGCCTTTAATTTAGCAAGTGGTATGCCAAAACAACCAGGCCAAGCGCGATGCGCCATGCCTAGGCCGATCGACACGGAATTCGTTAAAAACTATGTTAAATTCCGTAAAAAATACAAATCGTAGCGGCATTTCCCGCACTTCGGTCGCTCTGGCGCGAATCATGGATAATGTCCGGGAAATTTACCGCCGCCGAACTTAGCTTGAGACATTTCCGACATCCCGAACGTTACCGCACCCCGGCCCGCCGCTTTCGGCCGGCCGCGGCTTCATCTTGGTGGCGTTCTCTGAAACGGGGATTCGGCTATGCGATTGCCGCTTTCGTCGTGGGGTCGGTGCTGAGCGTCGCGGTATTGCGCTACTTACCGCCGCCAACCTCGGCTTTCATGTTGAACCGGCATTGGGAAGATTGGCAGGCAGGCAAGGACTATCGGCCGATCTCCCAGCAGTGGGTCGACGGCGGGCGTATATCCCCGCATGCCTATGCGGCGGTGGTGGCTTCGGAAGATCAATTGTTTTTTCAGCACAACGGCTTCGATGTCGAGGCGATCGGCAAGGCATGGTCGCACCATGCGCGCGGTGGCAAGCTGCGGGGCGCCAGCACGATCAGTCAGCAAGTCGCGAAAAATTTGTTTCTGAGTCCGGCCCGAAATTGGACCAGAAAGGCACTGGAGATTTGGTTTACCGTGCTGATCGAGGCGTTCTGGAGCAAACAGCGGATACTCGAGATCTATTTGAACATCGCCGAATTCGGCGATCATTTATTCGGCGTCGAAGCGGCCAGCCGCCGTTATTTCGGCGTTCCCGCCCAACAGATGACGCCGGCGCAAGCCGCATTGTTGGCCGCGACGCTGCCGAATCCTCTACTGCTGAAAGCCGATAGACCCAGCGCTTATGTCGCTAGGCGGCAGAGCTGGATATTGGCGCAAATGCGCGTGGCGGGTCGCTGAGGCGGACCCGTTCGGGCTCATTCGATGCTTTCGGTGTCGTCGTCGGATTCGCTTTGGTAGGCCGCGCCGGCATCGGCGATCAGCTGTTTCAAGTATTGATACAGCTGCCTTGCGGCCTTCGGCGGTTTGCCATCCTTCGCTTCTTTCTGAGCATTGCGTTGCAACTGACGCAGATGCTGGGTGTCGGCGTCCGGATATTCGCCGACCAATTCGGTAATTTGACCGTTACCGGAGTCGGCCAATAATGCGTCGCGCCAGCGTTCGGCCTGGTGGTGCTCGCGCACCGCATGGGCGCTGCGGTTTTTGAGGCGGTCCAGCTTTTCGCGGATCGCGTCGGTATCGAGCTCGCGCATTCGCGCGGTGATGTATTTCAGCAGACGCTTCTTGGCGGCGTTTTGCCCCATTTTGCCGGCATCACGCAAGGCTTGCTCTATCGGTTCCGGCAGCTCGAATTCGGCGATTTGGGCTGCCGACAAGCCACAGATTTCCTCGGCCATCGCAAACACTTCGGCGATTTCCTTTTTGATGCGCGTCTTGTTTGGGCGTACCGCGTAATACTCGACTTCGTCGTCTTCGTCTTCCAGATAAAATTCTTCGTTCATTTCAAACCATTGCGATGAGGAACAGCACAAACATCACGACCATGACGAGCGGCACGATCAAGCCGCCCCAGTCGGATGGTGCTTGCCGGCTGCGGGCCAACGCGGCTTTGATGCCGGGTTGCATCCAGAATAAAATCAAAAGCGCCAAGGCGCCAATTAGCAGATTTTCCCAAGTGGAAAGCATGGTGTCGTCCCAGTTGCGGCCGACAGACGGCGGCCGGAGTGCCGTGTTCGGCATATCTTAACAAACCTGATGGAAAGCCACGGTCAGGTTTTGTCCGGCGCTTTAGGATAGTCAGGGAGTTGTCGCCGATAAATGATTGCCCCGGCAGGGAAAAGTCCGGATAGTCACAGAAGCTGTGGATAAGTCTGTGAGTTGAGCGGCGATTTCCGGTCGAATTCCCCGGTTTTCCTGAAGCGAGCTTAAATTGTACAGAAATTGGCCAATAAAAATACATTATTTATCAATGGTTTGTCTTTACTCTTTTGAATTCAACGAGTTATTTTGTCAAGCTTTTTTACAGTCTCGTCTTTAATGGCTAAATGTGAATAACTGATAATGAAGCGATCCGTCCGACTTGGACGATTCGGCGGTTTCCCCAATTGGCCAGTTCTAAGGATTCAACAAATTTGCGATAATGGCCGGTTTTTGACAGAGTCTTTTCATGTGGTTTAAGAATCTTGCCGTCTATCGGTTTTCCGAGCCGTTCGAGTTGTCCGCCGACGCCGTGCAACAAAAACTGGCTGAGTCTCCTTTCAAGCCATGTGGTAGCCACGACACCTTCAGTTTCGGCTGGACTTCGCCGTTGGGGCGGGCGTCCGACGACCTCGCGCATGTCAACAATGGCTTTTTGATGGTTTGCGCCAAGAAAGAGGAAAAGGTGGTTCCCGGTTCGGTCGTTAACGAGATGCTACAGGATCGGATTACTGAAATCGAAGAGCGCGAAGCTCGCAAACTGCCGGCCAAGGAACGCAGTCGGCTGAAGGACGAATTAATTTTTGATTTATTGCCGAGAGCCTTTTCCTTTTCCAAAAAGACCTATGCCTACATCGACAGTCGAGGTGGTTGGCTGGTTGTTGACGCTGCCTCGGCGAAGAAAGCCGAGGACTTATTGAGCCTGTTACGCAAATGCCTGGGCTCGTTGCCGGTGACGCCGATTGCCGGCAACGGCATGGCCTCCAGCGTGATGACCCGGTGGCTGCTATCAAACCAAGCCCCTGGTGACATTGTCATCGAAGACGAATGCGAATTGCGATCACCCGAGGAAGAGGGCGCAATTATTCGCTGCAAGCGCCACGACCTGGGTTTGCCGGAGATCAAAAATCATTTGGATACCGGAAAACAAGTCATTAAATTAGCGATGAATTGGACGGATAGGCTATCGTTTGTGCTCGACGAGAATTTGGCGATTAAGCGCCTGAAATTCCTGGATTTAGTGCAGGAACAAGCCGCGAGTATCGAGGCGTTCGACGAAGTCGAGCAATTCGATGCCGATTTTTCGATTATGACAGCGGAACTTGCCCAGTTCCTGCCGCGTCTGCTCGAATTATTTAACGTTGAAGGTAAGGTTCAATGAAAACCCGATTATTGATAAGCCTGTTGATAGGTGTGGTCGCGGCCGTCCCGTCGGCCTCGGCCTTGACCTTGCCGCCGCCGGACCGGCCAGGCGATAGCCTGATCGGCAATCCGCCGCACGAGGTCAAATATGTTGCGGCCAAACAAGAAGACACGTTGATCGATATCGCCGTCAATTTCAGGCTGGGGCAGGATCAAATTGTGTTGGCCAACCCTTATGTCGACCGCTGGTTGCCGGGCGCCGGCGCTCAGGTGCGTATTCCCAGCAGTTTTTTACTGCCTAACGCGCCCCGCGAAGGGATTGTGATCAATTTGCCGGAAATGCGAATTTACTACTTTCCGGACGCTACCAAGGTAGTGACGTATGCGATCGGCATAGGCAGGGAGGACGACTGGAAAACGCCGCTTGGCAAAACCCGGATTCTCGGTAAAACCGAGCGGCCATCGTGGACGCCGCCTAAGTCCATCATTGCCGAACATTTGGCCGATGGCGACGTTCTGGAGCCGTATTACCCGCCCGGTCCCGACAACCCGTTGGGGTTGTACGCGTTTCGCCTGGGCATTCCCGGTTATTTGATCCATAGCACCAACAAAACCAATGGCGTCGGCATGCGCGTCAGCCATGGCTGCATCAGGATGTATCCCGCCGATATCGAGCAGTTCTTCCCGATGGTGAAAACCGGTACCACGGTCAATATTGTCAATCAGCCGATCAAGGTTGGCTGGTATCACGATACCTTGTATCTGGAAACCTATCCGCAAATGGAAGAGACGCCCGCGACTTTCGAGCAGCGCTTGCATGTGGCATTGGATTTAATCGAACAAGCCAATGGCGGCAAGATGCCGGTCATCAAGGGGGCGATTTTGAAAGCCGCTCTCGAAAAAGCCAGCGGCATTCCGATTGCGATTTACGAGAGACCCGTGCAAACGCCGGCTATCGTACAAAGTCAGGCGCACTGACCGCTAACTCGGGACAACAAAAAAAGCCCGTGAACCTTTCGGTTCACGGGCTTTTTTAATCGGCAACTCAAATAATAAAGCTTATTTGTGTTGTGATTTTTTGAACATGCGGTCCAATTTGCTGTTGGTATCTTGAGCATATTGAGCGGCACGGTTAGCAGCGGCTTCGGCAGCGGCAGCTTTAGCAGCAGCTTCGGCAGCGGCAGCTTTGGCGGAAGCGGCGTCAGCAGAGGCAGCGGAAACTTGTGGTTTCAGGCTGTCGATTTGACCTTGCAGGTTTTCGATATCTGAAGTGCTGGCGCAACCAGTAGCCAGAGCTGCAACGGCAACAACTGCTGATAATTTAATGGCTTTCATCATGGTGTTTTCCCCTTGATTGTGGTTTCAAAAAATAAAATGAAAAAACGGTGGCAATTGTCCAACATTTTTTTGGTTTTTACCAACATTATTTCACGGTGACAAGCGTCCCTTTTTCCACCCATTGACTCAACAAGTCTATTTGTTCGTTAGTCAATGCGATACATCCGTGTGTCCAGTTTGTGGTTTTATGAATGGCGAGATTGGCACTACCCAAGCCATGGATACCAATCTGACCTCCCAATTCGGTGTTTTGCGGCGGAATTTGGCCGGCAGTATGCGCCCGGGCGATGGCTTCGTAGGTGCCCAAATCGATTTTGCCTTGTTTCAAGGCTTCGTCGGCGTGGTCGACATCCGGATAGGTCAAGCCGAAAAACTTACGAAACGAGCTTTTCTGATTGATCCAGCCGATACGGTAGTTGCCGAGCGGTGTCACATCGTCGCCGCGATGGCTTTTCTTGCCCGCGCCGCTACGGCCGATGGCGATGTTTTCCAGCACGGCAAGCGTTTTTTCACCTTTCTTGACCTCCATGTTCAGCTTTTCGGTATCGACCAGCAGCCAGACGTCCGATGCCAGACTTACCGAGGACCCTAGACAGCCAATTAGGACAAAAACTTTCGATAATTTTTTCTTCAGCATGGCAATCTGTAAATAACCGGGGTTTTGGTGTAATTTAACCCTTTCGAAACGCGGTAAAACAAAGGGTAGCATATGACAATAACAATCACCAAAACCACTCCCTATGACGATCAAAAGCCCGGCACATCGGGGCTACGGAAAAAAGTAAGCGTTTTCCAACAACCGAATTATCTGCAAAACTTCGTCCAATCCATATTCAATAGCTTGGACGGCTTCCAAGGCGACACCCTGGTCATCGGCGGAGACGGTCGCTATTTCAATCGACAAGCCATTCAGATCATCATCAAAATGGCGATCGCCAACGGTTTCGGTAAGCTCATTATAGGCCAAGGTGGCTTATTGTCCACCCCTGCCGCGTCGAATATTATCAGGAAATACAAAGCCTTCGGTGGCATAGTTCTATCGGCTAGTCACAATCCCGGCGGACCTGACGAAGATTTCGGCATCAAGTACAACGTCGGCAACGGCGGCCCGGCCCCGGAGAAGTTCACCGATGCACTCTACGCTAATACCAAAGTTATTGCCGAATATCGGAGCGCGGAGGTTGCGGACATCGATCTGGATACGCTTGGCGAGCAACAAATCGCCGGTGTGAAGGTTAGCATCATCGATCCGGTGGCCGATTACGCCGCGTTGATGGCCGACATTTTCGATTTCGAATTGATTAAACAAAGCATTGCCGCCGGTTTGATCACGCTAAAGTTCGATGCCATGCATGCCATCACCGGTCCCTACGCCAAAAAAATATTGGAAGAGGAGCTTGGCGCTACGCCGGGCTCGGTGTTCAATGCCGTACCGCTGGAAGATTTCGGCGGCGGTCACCCTGACCCGAATCTCGCGCATGCCCATGAGCTGGCCGAAATCATGTTCGGCGCGGACGCCCCGGTGTTCGGCGCGGCATCCGACGGTGATGGCGACCGCAACATGATCATGGGCGCCAATATTTTCGTCACGCCCAGCGACAGTTTGGCGATCATGGCCGCCAACGCCAAACTGATTCCGGCCTATGCCAAGGGTATCAGCGGCGTGGCTCGGTCGATGCCGACCAGCCAGGCTGTCGATCGAGTCGCCGATAAACTCAGCCTACCCTGCTACGAAACCCCAACCGGCTGGAAGTTTTTCGGCAATTTGCTCGACGCCGACAAAATCACGATCTGCGGCGAAGAAAGCTTCGGTTCGGGTTCCAATCACGTGCGCGAGAAGGATGGCTTGTGGGCGGTCTTGTTTTGGTTGAACCTGATCGCCCGCAAACGCCAACCGGTCGCCGATATCGTCCGCGAACATTGGCAAACGTATGGCCGCGACATCTATTGCCGGCACGACTATGAGGCTGTCGATAGCGATATCGCCAACGGCATACTCGATCACTTGCGCGGCCTGCTGAACGGCTTGCCCGGCAAAACTTGGGGCGATTACACGGTCAAATGTGCCGACGAATTCAGCTACACCGATCCGGTGGACGGCAGCGTCAGCAGCGCGCAAGGCATACGCATCGGCTTCGCCAACGGCTCGCGTATCGTGTTCCGTTTGTCGGGCACCGGTACGGTGGGCGCCACGTTGCGAATCTATCTGGAGCGTTACGAACGCGACGTCGCCAAACACGATCAGGATGCTCAAGAAGCCTTGGCCGATTTGATCGCGCTCGCCGAGCAGTTTTGCGAAGTCAAACGGCGTACCGGCCGTAACGCACCTGACGTGATCACCTGATTCGGCGTTTTCAGGCGCCCCGGAATTTGGGTCGGTGCCGAGCGGCGCGGTTTTCTCCTCGGGTCGAACGCGGCAAGCCGCGCTTCGGCCTGCTAACATTAACGGCCAAAAGCCGGCCGACGCAGTTGGCGGGTTAGGTATCGCCGTCGCGATTGGCGCCGGCGGCTTTGCTGTTAACGCAGCGTCGAATGCGGCGCATTCGAAGTTCGGGCGATAGAACGGGGAGGAAGGGACATGTTGGATATTTTCGGTCCAGGTAGACGGGCGGACTCGTCGATTCGAGCTTTCGCTCGATGGGTATTTTCAACTTGTCCGGCCGCGGTCCCCGATAATCCGCGCGTCGCAGCGCTCTCAATCGGGCTATGCTGGACCCTCGCCGGGTTGCTGACGCTGGCTTGCGCCGGACCAGCCTGGGCCGGGAGTCCCTTTTACCTGACCGCCGAGCGCAGCTTTTCCAATACCGAGTCGCCGGCCGTACGCCTCGATTACACCGTCACCGACCAGCCCATGTTGCTTCGGGTATTGAAGGCCGACAACCTGGAAAATTTTTTGGATGGTCAATTCAATGTCAGTCGCAGTTACGAACAACCCGTTAACGAACTCAATCCGGGCCACTATTTCGCCAAGGGTCTGAATAACGCCCAATCGCCGTTGAAGCTGTTGCGCGGCCTGTTGGATGTGGAGTTCCGCAAGGCGTTGAAAGAAAGCAACTTTAGCGGCTCGGTATTGACCGTCACCGAAAAACCGCTGGTCTCGGTGCCGCAACAGATTTTGGTCGCGGCGCCTAAAGGTTTTAGCGTCGTCAGGGAAAGCTATCTGGATTTGCAACGCAACGGCCGGCAAACCCATGACTTGGGCTGGTGGTTTAACGAAGACGCCTGGAGTGAAAACCGTTACAAGGTTAGGCAAGTCGCGCTCGAGCCCTTGCCGGACGGCCTTTATTTATTGCAGGCCGTGCAAGGCAAAACCGAGGCGCAATGCTTGATTCAGGTCAGCAGTCTGGCGGTACAGGTCAAGCAATCCAGCGAGCAATTGCTGGTGCGGACGATGAACCGCGATCTGCAACCGGTGGCCGGCGCCAAGGTCAGCGTTCGCGACGGCCGTGGGCGTTGGCGGGCGATCCCGGGTGCTTCCGATGCCGTCGGCGAATTGCGTTTCGACAACCCCGACGGAATTCTAGACGGCAAATTGCTGGTCAGGGTCGATGCGCCGGCCGGCAAGCCGGGCGAAGCACCGCGCACCGCGCTGACCGCGACGGACTTTCTACCGACTCAGGCCAAGGACGACGCGGTGTTTGTCATGACCGACCGGCCGATCTTCAAGCCCGGCGAAACCTTTTTCTACAAGGGTATCGTCCGCAACATGCAGGATGGACGGTTGCAAATACCGGCGTTTCAATCCAGGCAAACCGACGTTTCGTTGCTGCGCGCCGACGGCAACGCCACCGGTTTGCAAGGCCAAACCCTGTTGACCGATTTCGGTTCGTTTTCCGGCAGCTTCGATTTGGACCCCGCACAGACGCCCGGCTTGTACCGCTTGCTGGCCCAGATCGACCAAAAAGCCTACGGCGGCGAATTCAGGGTGCGCGATTACATCAAGCCGACTTTTTATCTGGAATGGCTGGATCGCAGTTCCAGCGTGCAACCCGGTCAACCTTTCAACTTGAAATTCCGCGCCAAGCGCTATAGCGGCGGCGTACCGCAAAACGTCAAGTTCGAGGTGTTTCTGTACCGTAAGAAATTCGAGGTGCCGCAATTCGTCAGCGAGGCCGGCGCCGGTTTGACGGCCGGCAACGATTATTTTGGTCAGATCAAATCCGCGGCACCGCTGAGCCAGCCGCAGCGATTGTTCAGTTCGATCGAAGCGCGTCAAGCCGTCGATGCCAGCAACCCGTGGGAAACCGCCGCCAAACTGGCCGAAAACGGCGACGGCAGCTTCGAATTCACGGTGCCGGTCGAGGCTCAAGCCGATGCCAAACAGCCCAAACCCGAACAGGAATGGATTTATACCCTGATGGTGCGCGCCCAGGATACGGCCGGCGGCAGTGCGATTTTGACCGACAACCTGTACGCGACCCTGTCGGAAGCCCAGCCGGCGTTACGCTTCAATAAAACCGTCGCGGCGGTTGGCGACAACGATCTGCAACTGTTGCTGCAAACCAGCTATCCGGACGGCAAACCCGCCGCCGGGGTCGGTGGCGTGGTCGATGTATTGCTAGAACAACCCGGTTCGGCCAAGCGCGGTCTGGTCAAACTGGAATTCCAAACCGACGAACGCGGCCAGCAAGTATTGACGATCCCGGCCCTGCAACAATACGGTCGCTTGTCGGCGGTCGCCCGCTTGGAAACCTTGGCCGGCAGAGTGATGAACCATGCCGCGGAGTCGCAAGCGGCAACCTTGATTGTCGCCGGCAGCGGTGGCGAAGCGGTGGCGGACAATCCGGAACTGGAGTTGTACACGCCGACCACTATTCTCAGCCCCGGCGAGCAAGCCAGGATCTTCGCGCTGCTGCCCAAGGCCTGGGGAAATAACGAGCGCGGGGCAATCTGGGAAACCGTGGCGGGTGCCAAGTTGTTCGATAGCCGTAGCGCTCAGGTGCAAGGCCGCAGTCGATGGTTCGACGTGACCGCCAAACCCGAATTTGGCACCGGCTTTTACCATACCGTGACCGTGCCGGTGGCTGGCGGCAAATTTAAGGAACAGACGCTGGGTTTCAGAATCGTGCCGTGGGACAAGCGTTTGCAAATCGCCATCGAACCGGCCCAAGCCGAAGCCGAGCCGCTGAAGCCGACCCAAATCAAACTTCAAGTCAAGCGCGCCGATGGCACGCCGGCCGCCGACACCGAATTGGCGGTGTCCATCGTCGATCACGCCGTTTACGCGGTGCAAGCTGAATTTCGGCCCGGCATTTTCGACTTTTTCTACCCGCTGCAACGCAGCAATTTATCCACTTTTTACTCCGATGACCTGCAAGGCTACGGTTACGCCGATTTGTTACGCAAACCCAATTTCGCGCTGAGTGCCTTGAAAAGTCAAAGCAAGCTGGCGAAGAAAGCGATGCGCGATACCGCCGGCTGGTTTCCGCATGTCGTTACCGATGCCAACGGGGTTGCCGCTATCGATGTCGATATGCCCGCCAACGTCACCGAATGGCTGGTCACCGCGGTCGCCAGCGACAAGGACGGCAGGCTCGGCGAAACGACCGGCCAATTTCGCACCAAGACCGACATCGCCGTCGATACCGTCGGCCCGCAATTTTTGCGCGGCGGCGACGAAGTCGAATTGGCCGTGAAGTTGATCAACCACTTGGCCGATCCGGTTAAGCTGACCGGCGATCTGAGTCTTTCGGAATCGCTGCAGCGACAAAGCGGTGAGCTTGCCTGGGCTGCCGAATTGGCCGGCAAGGCCGAACAACTGTGGCCGCTGCGTTTACGGGCGGCCGTCGAATCCGGCAACGCGTCCCTGAGGGTGGGCTTGACCGCGCCGGCGCCGGTCAAGGTCGGTGGTACCGAGACCTTCGATCTGCCTATTCAGCCGGCCGCGCTACCGCAAGTCTATGCAGCCGAACGCCGCGATGGCGGTTTGCATTTCGATATTCCGGAACCAGCCCAAGCCAAGCAACTGACGGTGCGGGTCAATTCCGGCTTGCTCGGCGCGGCCTTGCAAGCAGCGGCCATGCTGGCGCAATACCCTTACGGCTGTACCGAACAATTGGCGCATAGCACGGTGCCGAATCTGGTGCTGCTGGACTTGATCGAGCGGGCCGGTTTGAAAGCCGAGCAACTCGGACCGCTCGAAAAGCCCTTGCAGCGTGCCAAGCAAAATGCCGCGCTGGGTATCCGCAAATTGATACAAAACCAAAAAGCCGACGGCGGTTTCGGATTGTGGCCCAACGACAGCGCCGCGAGCGTACCGGTCACCTTGATTGCGATGCAGGCCTTGAAATACGCCGAGGAGTTAAAGATCGACGGCGCCGCCTCCGCCTACGGGAAAGGCGTGGTCTGGCTGGAGCAACAGGCCGCCAGCAACCAAGCTTCGGACGGTTTTACGTTGGCCGGCTACACCGCCGCCACTTATATTTACCAAGGCCCATGGCAACAGCAGGCCGATTTCGTCTCCCGAGTGTATGCCGACGATCGGGCCGGCATCGCCGACTTGACCGCCGCGCTACGTTTGGTCACCGCCTATCGAACCATTAGCTGGCACAGTTTCAATCAAGCCTTGCAGGACAAATCCGATCTGCAAAAACGCTTGGTTACCCGCTTGCAACAAGCCTTGGACGCGATTGATCCGGGTGCTTATCAGTCCGAGCGCGGCGAGTTGTATGGCCGATTGGGTTTTGGCTTCGGATTGCCCAGCGTGGTTTCCGAAGGACTAGGTGTTTTGTTTACGGCCGGTGAACTACCTCAGGCTCTGGAAACCAAACTCAAACGCCTGCTGCTGCAAACTCAGCAACACGGCTATTGGACTTCGACTTACGACACGGCCCAAGTGATCTTCAACACCCGCGAACTACTCAGCAAGGAAGCCGCCGCCGCGCAAAACGCCAAGGCAAGGTCCTTGAAAGCCAGCGCGGCCGGCCGCGTGCTGGGTAATTTGAATCGAATACCCGGCGGTTATCTGGGGCGTTTCGACTCATTGCCGGCGGCCGGCGAACTGACCGACATCCGCATCGCCGAGTTAAACGACACCGACGTGGCCTCGGCCAGCTTGCAAGTCGATGTGCCGTATCCGGCGGTTAGCGCTCGCGCGGCCGGTCTGACCGTCGAGCGGGCTTTTCGCCGCATCACGTCGAGCGGCAACGAATCGATCGACTTGAACCAGCCGCTAAGCCTCGGCGATGTGGTGATCAGCGAACTCCGAATCAAGCGGAACGACGAGCCGGGTCGTTTGCCAACCGGCAGCGAATTCGTCGTCGTCGAAGATGGAATTCCGGCGTTGGCGGAAGGTCAGGAGAACGATCAAACCTACTTAGCCGACGCCAAATTGCAAGCCAGCGACGACAGCTATTGGGCCAACGTCAAGGAAACCCAGCGCTACCCGGACCGCATCGTTCGCGTCGCCAAGCTACAACCCGGTGGGGATTTAACCTTATACCAAGTTTGGAAAGTCGGCCGTCCCGGTAATGCTGCGATACCGCCGGCCAGCGGCTTCGACATGTATAACGAGGCGGTTAGCGGGAATAGTCCGGCCGGAAGAGTGATTGCGCGCTAGAAAAGAGGTGCCGGACTATCCGCCAAGCTCCGGCTCCGACCCGGAGCATCCGGCAAACCTGGTTTTTGACGGTGGCTTGTTGGCGGAAGACGCCGGAGGATTTGCCGCTATTTGGCGTTAGCTGGTGGCGAGCTTAGCAGTGGCAAACCGTCGCCGCCTGAAAACAAAAATCGAATAACAAGCGCCATTCCAGCGCTTGAATCCGTCGGCACAGCATTTCGATTTCCGCGTCACCCTTTCTGCCCAGCTCGCACAGGTCGACGAAACCGTAGGCGTCCCATTCGCGCTGTTTACCCAAAAAGCCCGCCATGCCGGGCAATTCCTGATCGGCAATCAACTGTTGAACTTGCCGGTTCAAGTCGGGAAAAATCGGGTGGCGGCCGGTGCGATCCAGCCAATATTTGCTGTTGCCGCTGTCCGGTTCGCGGCGGTGCATGATCGCATGCCAATAACTCCCGGAAGGCCCGGTTATTTTTTGGCTGATTCGATGGCTTTGTTCGAGATAGTCGTAATACAGCCAAAGCCCGGCAATACACAGCGCCGCATAATTGCTGTCCTTGACGACGCGCGGTGCAAACGCTGTTTCGATTTGCAGCGAGTTCAAGGTGTCGTAAACACTCGGGTCGGGCCGTCCCGGACCTAAAACCATCAAGCGCTGTTCGGCCAGCAATTGACCGAAAACCGGGCCGTAAAATTGGCTGTCGAAGGTGGAGGAAAGCATTGGTTGGCCTTTTGGGAAATTTGTAACTTGAGTATTCGAAGCGGTAGCGAGCCGTATCCGATGACTTTTTCATTTGGCCATGAAGTTGAATGGACAACGGTAATACACTGCTGGTCGTCCGCTCACCGTTAAACGAACAATGCGTCAATCAGGCAATGACGAGTTTATCATCGCCGAATACTCTGCTTCGGGAATTATCGCTTCGGCAATCTTTTGTTTTGCTTGGCTGGCTAACGATTGTAAAGCATTATTGTCGGGCTGATTTTCAGCAAGCCTGACTAACTTGACCAATATTTTGAATTTATCCAATTCGGTGCGGCGCCTTTCATTTTGAGCCTCTCGATCCAAACCAACAACGGTTATGGTTGTTTTGCCGTAAATATTGTCTTCAAGCGCATACGGAATCTCTTGTCGAAAGCCAATATATTGGCTTGGATCAGTTACGGACGGATTGATTAATAATGGCAGCTCAAGAGTAATATCGTCATGATGGCTAAGCGCGCGTTGTTGCGGTTCTAACAACGGGAACAGGTTTTTCTTAAATTGCTGATTGCACAAAGAACAACTCAGTAATAAATTTCCCCAATCGTATGCCAACCAATAATAGCCGGGCTCTTGTAAAGTATCTTGCTCGGTTTGTTTAAATCCGCCTTTCGGCCGATAATGTTCAACATCGCCATAGCTGATATGGCTGATTTTCGATTCGCAAAAACAGCATTTGTCGTGCTGCATTTGCTTCAAAGTCGATTTTACGGTTTCGTGTCCATAAATCTTGCTATCGAAATCGAATTCTCTTTGCTCTTCGTCGTAAGCTGCACATAAAGCGCGCCGTTTTGTTTGGCCTTGCTCCTGCAAGATTATCGGTTCTGGTGCGCGCTGGATGAAAATCATGCGCTTTGTTTCAACAGCTCCGCCGCGCGCCGAATAATGTCCATCGCCTCCATGTCTTGGCGAGTTTCCGCCGTGGGTAAGTCGCCGATCTGGGCTTCCAGTTCGTTTAATCGCTCTTGATCGGCCGAGGATAAATGCGGCTGACTCAAGATTTGCCGGCGTTGCGTCAACAGGTTTTCGTAATGCGGCGAGCGGGCGCTGGGTATATCAAACAAATCGCTGGTCAATAACTGGTCGATACGCCAGCCTTTAACATCTTGCGGATGTTGATGAATTTTCACCGAATCGCCTTCGCGCTTGAGTACCACGATATTGGCGTTTTCCGCAGCCTGCACGATTAAAGGGCTATGAGCGGTGACGATAAACTGAGTATTGACGAAGCGTTCGCTCAAATAAGCCATGATGGTTCGCTGCCATTTGGGATGCAGGTGCAGGTCGATTTCGTCGATTAATACCACCGCCGGTTCGGCGATGGGGTTGGCGCTATTGGGATAGTGTTTGAATAATTGTGCTGCTAAATCGACCATCCAAGCTGTCATGGTTTGATAGCCTAAACTCAACCGCGATAACAACAGCCAGCCGTCAGGCAGTTCAAATTCGACTCTGGGATTGGGCGATTTTTCGCTGGGTGTGGAGATGCGAATATCAGCGACATCCGGTAGTAAGGCAATCAACGTGTCTTTGATAATCGTCAGGCGTTTTTTATAGCTTTCCTGAATTTCGGATGGTGTTTTAGCAATGTAATCGGTTTGTAGTAGCCATTCTTCGGCATCTATTAAGCCTTCGGAGCTTTCAAATGACGCTTCTAATTCAATATCAAATACATCATCCTTTTTTCGTTTCCTTGTAGCGGTATAAAGATAGAACGCTTGCGGTATTTCAAATTCAGGCTGTTCAGAAATAGGGATTTCAATACCATCATTTAACCGCGAAAATTTTTGTTGAATATATTCTGATTCAGCTTGACTCAGGCCCTTCCCTTGAACACATATAACATCAATCCTTGACCTTTGAGAACTCGAATGTCTAGCTAAACTAGGATATTGAAAGAATATGGTTTTGAAGTTTGCTAGCGCTTCAAATAATGTTGTCTTCCCCGTCCCATTATCCCCCAAAATCACCGTCCACCGCGCCGGCGTGCCGTTGCCATCAGACAAATCCAGTGTTTGCTTTTTGGCAAAACAGCGCACGTTTTCTACCGATAACGACAGAAAATAAACGCCTTGATTGCTAGGGGGTGCGGTCATTGATAGAGGCTGATGAATTGATTGTTGGGTGACGGCTATCGCCTAACCCAACCTACACAATTGATTACAACAATAACCGCCTTATATCCGCCAAATTGGCCTTCAACGCTTCCATGAAGCGCGCACCCTCGGCGCCGTCGATGACGCGGTGGTCGTAGGTGATGTCCAGCGGTAGCATCAGTTTCGGTTCGAACTCCTTGCCGTTCCAGACCGGTTGCACCTTGGAACGAGTCACGCCCAGGATCGCGACTTCCGGGGCGTTGACGATGGGTGTGAACGCGGTGCCGCCGATGCCGCCCAGGCTGGAAATGGTCATGCAACCGCCCTGCATGTCGGCGGGTTTCAACTTGCCGAGTCTGGCCAGTTCGCTCATTTCGGCCAACTCGGTCGACAGTTGGAAAATGCCTTTCTTGTCGACGTCCCTTATCACCGGCACCACCAAACCGTTCGGGGTATCGACGGCGATGCCGATATGGAAATATTTCTTGAAGTACAGCTTGTCGCCTTCCGGGGACAAGGAACTGTTGAACGCCGGATACTTTTGCATCGCCGCGACCAGCGCCTTCATGATGAACACCAGGCCGGTCAGCTTGACGCCGTCCTTGCCTTGGCCGGCGTTGACGGATTTGCGGAATTCTTCCATCTCGTCGATAGAAACTTCATCATGGTAAGTCACCAGCGGCAAGTTGAGCCAGACGCGGGTTAGGTTTTGGCCGGTCAGGCGTTTGATTTTGCTCAACGGTTTTTCCTCGATTTCGCCGAACTGGCTGAAATCGACGGCCGGAATTGCTGGTATGCCGGCACCGCCGGTTGTCGCCGGCGCCGAGGTCATCACTTGCTTGACGAAGTTTTTCACGTCGTCTTGTAGGATACGTCCCTTGCGGCCGCTACCGGCGGGAATTTTGCTCAAATCGACGCCGAGTTCGCGGGCAAACAAGCGCACGCTGGGCGTGGCGTGAGGCTTGAAGCCTTCGTTGGCAACGACCGGAGCGGCAGGCGCTGGCGCCGGTTTAGCCGCTTCGGGTTTGGGCGCGTCGGCAACCGGAGCGGGAACGGCTTCGGCGGGTTCCGCTGCTGGGGTCGGCGCGGGCGCGGCCTCGGCAACCGCCGGCGCGGCAGCGGCTTCGCCGACTTCGACGGTGGCGATCAGGCTGCCTTCGGCGACTTTGTCGCCCGGCTTGATATGCACGGCCTTGATGATGCCGGCTGCGCTGGATGGCAGGTCCATGGTCGCCTTGTCGGTTTCCATGA
This sequence comes from Methylomonas koyamae, assembly GCF_001644025.1. Lineage (GTDB taxonomy): Bacteria > Pseudomonadota > Gammaproteobacteria > Methylococcales > Methylomonadaceae > Methylomonas > Methylomonas koyamae_A. The sequence goes on along the minus strand of NZ_LUUK01000078.1, from coordinate 100,819 downwards.
CCGCCAGGGTTTGCTCGATGGCGACGACGTCGCCGGGCTGGACCAATACCTCAACGATGTCGATTTCCGGCACGTTGCCGACGTCGGGGACTTTTACTTCGATTAAAGAACTCATGTGTCGCTTTCCGTTAAATCAGCCGTTAAATCAACCAGGGCGCGGTGACGTTGGGATTGATATTGTATTTGGCGATGGCCACCTCGACTTTCGCGGCGTCGAACTCGCCACCTTGGGCCAGCGCGTGCAGCGCGGCGACGGCCACGTGGTAGCGGTCCACCTCGAAGAAACTGCGCAAATTGGCGCGGGTGTCGGACCGGCCGAAGCCGTCGGTACCCAAGACCGTGTAAGGTTGTTTGACCCAAGGCCGAATTTGTTCGGCAAAGGCGCGCATATAGTCGGTCGCGGCGACGATAGGGCCTTTGGCGCCGCCCAGGCAATGTTCGATATGCGTGGTACGCGGCTTTTCTGTGGGATGCAGTCGATTCCAGCGCTCGCAGCTTTGGCCGTCGCGCGCCAGTTCGGTGAAACTGGGGCAACTCCACAAGTCGGCATCGACGCCCCAATCGTCGTGGAGTAATCCGGCGGCTTCGATGACCTCGATAAAGATCGTGCCGGAACCCAGCAGCTGCACGCGCGGCTTTTTGCTGTTCGGGCCTTTCTTGAACAAATACATGCCCTTCAGAATATCGGCTTCCGAACCTTCGACCAACGCGGGTTGATCGTAGTTTTCGTTCATCAAGGTGATGTAGTAGAAAATGTCTTCCTGTTCGACGTACATGCGGCGCAAGCCGTCGTGGACGATCACGGCCAGTTCGCAGGCGAAGGTCGGATCGTAGGAATAGCAGTTCGGCACGGTGGCCGCCATCAAATGGCTGTGGCCGTCTTCATGCTGCAAGCCTTCGCCGTTCAAGGTGGTGCGACCGGCGGTGCCGCCTAGCAGGAAGCCGCGGGTACGTTGGTCGGCGGCGGCCCAGATCAAATCGGCGACGCGTTGGAAACCGAACATCGAGTAGTAAATGAAGAACGGAATCATCGGCACGCCGTGGGTCGAATAGGCGGTACCGGCCGCGATCCAGTCGCACAGACCGCCGGCTTCGTTGATGCCTTCCTGCAACACTTGGCCGTGCTTGTCTTCCTTGTAGAACATCAGTTGTTCGGCGTCTTGCGGCGTGTAGAGCTGGCCGACCTGGGACCAGATGCCGAGCTGGCGGAACATGCCTTCCATGCCGAAGGTACGCGATTCGTCGGGGACGATGGGCACGACCCGCTTGCCGATTTGCTTGTCCTTGACCAGGATGTTGAGGATACGGACGAAGGCCATCGTGGTCGAAATCTCGTGACCTTCGCCGGTGCCTTCCAGCAGGGCTTTGAAGGCCGGCAGAGCCGGAATTTCCAGAGGATAGGATTTAGGGCGCCGCGCGGGCAAATAGCCGCCCAGATCGACGCGGCGTTGCCGCAAATATTTGAGTTCTTCGGAATCTTCCGCGAAGCGGATGTAGGGCAAATTGGGTAGTTCTTCGTCGCTAATCGGCAATTGGTAGCGGTCGCGGATGGCTTTGATCGACTCCAGACTCATTTTCTTTTGTTGATGGCTGGTGTTTTGCGCCTGACCGGAATCGCCCATGCCGTAACCTTTGATGGTTTTGGCCAGAATCACGGTCGGCTGGCCTTGGTGGTTGGCCGCCGCGTTGTAGGCCGCGAAGACCTTGATCGGGTCGTGACCGCCGCGATTCAGTTCCCAGATATCGCGGTCGGTGTAATCCTTGACCAGTTCCTTGAGTTCCGGCGTATTGAAGAACTTCTCCCGGACATAGGCGCCGTCCTTGGATTTGAAAGTCTGGTAGTCGCCGTCGACGCATTCCATCATGCGTTTGACCACCAAGCCGTCCTTGTCGCGCGCCAGGATGGCGTCCCAGCGCCGGCCCCAGATGACTTTAATGACGTTCCAGTTGGCGCCGCGGAAGTTGCCTTCCAGTTCCTGAATGATCTTGCCGTTGCCGCGTACCGGGCCATCCAGACGTTGCAGGTTGCAGTTGACGACGAAAATCAGGTTATCCAGTTTTTCGCGGCCGGCCATGCCGATCGCACCCAGGGTTTCCGGCTCGTCGGTCTCGCCGTCGCCGAGGAAGGCCCACACTTTGCGTCCGTCGGTATTGGTCATGCCGCGATCCTGCATGTAGCGCATGAAGCGGGCTTGGTAAATCGCCATGATCGGCCCCAGGCCCATCGACACGGTCGGAAATTGCCAGAATTCCGGCATCAGCCAAGGATGCGGATAGGACGACAAGCCGTTGCCGCCGACTTCCTGGCGGAAATTGTCCATTTGCGCCTCGCTCAAGCGCCCCAGCAAGAAGGCGTGGGCGTAGGTCCCTGGCGCCGAATGGCCTTGCGAGAAAATCAGGTCGCCGCCGTGTTTGTCCGAAGCGGCGTTCCAGAAATGGTTTTGGCCGACGTCGTACAGGGTGATCGCCGACGCGAAGCTGGCGATATGGCCGCCGACATTGGTGTATTTGTTGGCGCGCAACACCATCATCATCGCGTTCCAGCGCACGTAGGAGCGGACGGTGCGTTCGATATCGGTGTTGCCGGGATACTTCGGCTGCTTATCGACCGGGATCGTGTTGATGTAGGGGGTGTTGGCGGAGAAGGGTATATCCAGACCGGATTGCCTGGCGGTTTCAAGCAGGGTTTCGATCAGGTAACTGGCGCGGTCGCTGCCTTCCTTTTCGATGACCGCCTGTAACGCCTCCATCCATTCCTGAGTTTCTGCGGGATCGATATCGTGTTTGCCGGCAATGTCGGTATTGTTGGTCATTTCGGAACCTGGAATAACGTGGGATGAGCTTAAAAAGGATACCCGAAATGGTCGGCTCAAGCATGTTTTTTTGGGAGGCTTTCGGCCAATTTGTTGGCTTTGCGCCGCGATCGAAAAATCGTAATCGGCGGCGGCTTGCCGCTTGCGGACCGATACCGAACATTCCGTATCGTAAAGAGACGAGTTTCCCGTTCGTCCAGTGGCCTGCTCGGCGCGGATCGCGTAGAATTGGACCATCCTTTTTAGTCATGGGTAAGTCCTTATGCAGACCACGTTATCCAAACTCTTCGCCTTGCTGGGAATGGCCTTCGCCGCTTCTCACGCGAATGCCACCACGGTTGCCTACACCCCGCCCAACCAGGTTACCTACACTTCTGAAGTCTTCTCGCCGAGCAATACCGCCAGAACCTTCGACTTCGAAATTCCAGAAGCCGTCATCGCCACCTTCATTGATGGCGTGTTCACGATCAGCGCCACCGGCGATTACACGATCGACGCCGCCAACGAATCGGTCAACGCCGTCGTGCTCGACAGCTACGTCCCCGGCGACGATTACTATCTTTACGATTGGGATGCGCGGCCGCAAACCGGCTACGGCACGGCCACCGAATTGGGCGCCGAGGGCGGCGACATTTCCTGGGTACGTTGGACCAGAAGTTTCGATATTAGCGGCGACGACATCGTTAACTGGACTCAGGACGGTCGGGTCGTGATTCGATTGACCTTGTCCGATGGGGTCGATCTGGATTTGTTCAACAGCGGCTTGTCCGACCAATTTCCGCCATCCTTGCAAGCGACGCTGACCTATTCGGTGGCCGCGGTGCCGCTGCCGGCCGCGACTTGGCTGTTTACGACCGGCTTGCTCGGTGTGTTGGGCCTTGGCGGACGCCGGCATTTGATTTAGCGTTACGCTGTCAGCAATAAAAAAACCGGCGCGAGCCGGTTTTTTTATGTCTGGAGATTTCGATTTTACGGCGTGGACAGCGCGTGCAAGCTATCGGGGTGTTCCAATACGCTGGCCGGGGTTTGCAATTGTGTCGTCAGCAAGGCCCCGGTGTCGACGGTAAAGCTGCCGGTCACGCTGTCGCCGTCGCCATCGGTCGCGGTAAAACCGAATTTCAAATCGAGCTGCTGGGTGTTGGGCAAATTCAGGTATTTCAGACCGCCAACCTCGAAACCGCCGGAGATCACCTGAATCTTCAGCGTATCGTAACCGCCGTCCACGGTGATCGCCGGCGCGTAATCGCCGCCGGCTGTCGCGGTAAAACTCACAGTCTTACTACCGACCACGGCGCCGTCGCGATAGGCGGTCCAGCGAAACGCATCGGCGCCGCTATTGGTGTTGAATTCCTGCAACTGTACCGAATTCACCAATTGTTTGACGGATACATCGAAGTTATCGACCGTTCCGAACTGGTAGGTAATCGATTCGCCCTTGTCCAGGCTGGCGTTGCCTATCCCGATGTGACCGTTGGCGACATTAAGGTCGCTGCCCGTCACCAGCAGAGAATTGCCGACCGCCACTTGTCCGGCGGGCCCGGTGCTGGTGGTGCCGAAGCCGAGCGTCACGCTATCGGCCGGGGGCAGATCCAGTACTTGGTAGAGCGTTAGCGTGTAATCGCCGATTGCGGAGCCGTTTTGCGTCGGCGTCAACGTAAACACCATCCGGTCGCTGGCATCCAATCCCTGAGGGCCTTTGTCGATGAAGGCGTAGAGTTCGTCCAAGCCGTCCCCGTTGGTGTCGGCAACCGCGAAGCTGACCGCGTCGGCGTCCGACGTCAATTGCCAGGGCGCGCCGTTAGCGGAAATTGCGGGCAGGTTCAGCGTAACACTGCCCAAGCCGTCGAATCCCAAGTCGTAATCGATCAACTGCGTTAACGCTTCGCCGACGGAATCTTTCAGTTGACCGTTGGCATTGGTCACGGTGGGGCCGTCGTCGTAGACCGTTACGGTAAAGTCGGTATTCGCGCTACTGCCATCGGCGGCGGTCAAGCTTGCCGAGATGTCGAATGCCAGCGGGTTGCCGCTGCCGGTGTGGGTCAGCGGTTGCAGCAGTGTAAATTGATAGGTGCCGTTTTCGACCTTCACGGTGTAATGGCCGCCATCATCGGTCAATGTCTGCGTCGCCGGGTTCCAAGTGGCGCCGACGGCGGCCAACGTGACCGAAGCCGGCGCCGCGCCGTCTATCGTCAATGCTGCTGTCACGGATCGGTCGGCGTCGCTTTCGTCGACGGCCGAATCGAGCGCGGTGACCGCCGGGGCGTAATCGACGCTGACCGTGGCCGGCTCCGAACGCAAACCCAGATTATCGGCGATGGTGTATTGAATCGGGGTCGGATCGCCCACGAAGCCGGCGATCGGCGTAAACGTGATGGTGCCGGACCCGAGGTCGATGCTCCAGGTGCCCTGGCCCGCGACCACTAGCGCTTGGCCCGGCGCCGACGTGCCGACAATCTGAATACTGGTCGGATCGACGCTACCGTCCGGGTCGCTGTCGTTGCTCAATACGGTTAATGTCGCGGCGTTGCCGGGAACTAGGCCGGAGATGCCGTCGTCGCCGGCCGCCGGAGGTAGGTTGTAGTCGATACTGACCGTGGCTGGATCGGAACGTAGGCCGAGATTGTCCGCGACGGTATATTGGATCGGGCTCGGATCGCCGACGAAGTCGGCGGCGGGGGTAAACGTGATCGCACCGCTGACGGGGTCCACACTCCACACGCCCTCCCCGGCCACCGTTAGTGACTGTCCGGGCGCGGCGGTGCCGACGATTTGCACGCTGGTCGGGTCCAGGCTGCCGTCCGGGTCGCTATCGTTGCCGAGCACGTCCAAGGTGACCGGCGTGCCGGCCGGCAATCCGCTCGAGCCGTCGTCGACCGCGATCGGCGGTTGGTTGAGCCCGCCGTCCGCGGTTGCAGGCAGGCGGCGCGGATCGAGTAGCAGGACTTGCGGGGCGATGTCGTTGAACGCCACGACCGGGCCTATCGTATCGAAGCCGTTGTTGACCGGCGCGACGGGATTTAAATAATCGATGCTGACGATGCCGTGGCCTTCATTGCCGCCGCCGGGTCCGCCGCCGGCCGCCGGTGCGCCGGCCGCGGTGGGATCGGCAACCTTGGTCGGATCTTGGCCGGCCAACAACGCGGCCTGAATGTCTTCCACGCTAGGGCCGCTGGCTTGCGCCTGGCCGTTGGCGGTTATATCGCCACCGTCCGGCAACGCGTCGCCAAGCGCCATCCGGTCGTTACCGCCCATGTCCAGACTGCCGCCGCCATCCAATGCAACCACCAGGCTGGCGCCGTCGGCGGTCTCCAAGATGTCCGTCGCGTCGATGCGGTCGCCCACCTGCAGTATGCGCCGGCCGCCGTCGGCGGAAAGCGCGGTAACGGTGCCGGTGACAACAGTAACGGTTCCTACGGCCATGAGAGCTCCTTTGAATGCCTCAGCGAAAAATCAAGCGACAATGATAAGCCATGTCGGGTTACGCGCCAGTGTCACGACGCCGAAAATTACGAACTACACGAGAGCATCGAACAACCGGCGCGTTCCTTGGCCCAATCCGGCCGCTTCGCGGCGAACCGATCGCGCTCGGGTTGCTCGGCATACGGCGCGCGCAATAAATCCAGCAACTCCCAAACCAGGCTGAAATCGCCTTGTTCGGCCAGATCGATGGCTTGTTGGGCCAAATAATTGCGCAACACGTATTTGGGATTGACCCGATTCATGATTTCGCGGCGCTCGCTTTGCGGCAGGCCGTCGCTTAACAGCCTTTTCCGATAATCGCCGAACCAGCGCTCGGCCATTTCGACGACGGCTTCGCTCAAGGTCTCGTAACTGTTTCGTTGCAACAGCTCGATAAATTCGGCATTGGCTTGCTCGTCGGCCGATCCGGCGATATCGACATCGGCCAGTTGCCGGAAGAACAGCGTCATGTCGGTTTCGGCATTCTGCAACAACTTCAACACGCGATGGGTCAGGGCCTCGTCGCCGGCATCGGCATCGAATGCCGACAGGCCGAGTTTGGCGGCCAGCGTCGCCTGCCATTGCCGGTCGAAGGTGTCGGTAAAGCTTTGCAGGGCCTGCTGCAAACCCTCGGCGCGCTTAACCAGCGGATACAAGGCGTTGGCCAGTTGCACCAGATTCCAATAGGCGATTTTGGGTTGGTTGCCGTAACGGTAGCGGCGGCCTTGGGCATCGGTGGTGTTGGGCGTCCAGTCCGGATCGTAGTTTTCCAGCCAGCCGTAGGGGCCGTAATCGATGGTCAAGCCCAGAATCGACATGTTGTCGGTATTCATCACGCCGTGGACGAAGCCGACCCGTTGCCAATGCACCACCATATCGGCGGTTTTCCGGCAGACTTCGGCGAACCATTGCAGGTAAACGGCGGTACACGGTTCGCCCAATTCCGGAAAGTCGTTGCGTATCGTGTAGTCCACCAAGGCTTTCAGCGACTCCAGGTCGTCGCGGGCGGTGAATAATTGGAAGTTGCCGAAACGGACGAAGGACGGCGCGACCCGGCACACAATCGCGCCCGGTTCCAATTGCGGATTGCCGTCGTAAAACATGTCGCGCACCACGGTTTCGCCGGTCAACACGACGCTGAGCGCGCGGGTGGTCGGCACGCCGAGGTGGTGCATCGCCTCGCTGCATAAAAATTCCCGAATCGACGAGCGCAATACCGCCAGGCCGTCGGCGCTACGCGAATACGGCGTCAGGCCGGCGCCCTTCAATTGCAGGGTTTGCCGCGAGCCGTCCGGGCAGATCACTTCGCCGAGATTGATGGCGCGGCCGTCGCCCAGTTGTCCGGCCCAATGCCCGAACTGGTGACCGCCGTATCCCATCGCGAACGGCTCCATCCCGTCCGCCAGCCGGTTGCCGGCGAAGACTTGGCAAAAGTCGTCGGAGCGACAGACCTCCTCGGCAATGCCCAGTTCCTCGGCCAGGTCAGCGGCGTAGGCCACTAGTCGCGGGTTCTTGACCCTGCTGGGTGTGACTTTCGAATAACAGGCCGCATACACTTGGCGGCGAAAATTGTCGGGTTCCGGGTCGCCCGGCAACTCGCGGACGAATCGGTTGTCGAAGCGCAGGCTATCGAGGGGGAGGCTATCGGCTGAGGCTGGCATGGTAATCGACTCACGGGCTAAAAATTACGAATCGTTGCGCGAACCGGCTAAGATACGCGGCGTTCCGCTACTTATATCAATCAATTTCCCTATCAGGCAATGCTTATGAGAAATATCGCGAAAATATTCAGCTTGCGGGCTGTTTCCCTGGGTTCGGCCCTGATGCTTTCCAGCCTGTCGGCGCTGCCGTTGAGCGGTTGCGTCACGGTCGGTCAGGAATTCGCCGCGTCCAGAGTACCGGAAATCAAAGTCGGTCAAACCCGCAAACAGGACATCACCGAACTGTTCGGCACGCCCTGGCGTACCGGCATGGAAGACGGCCGGCCGACTTGGACCTACGGCATCTACAAATATTCGCTGTTCGGCGGCGACGACACTCAGGATTTGCTGATTCGCTTCGATAACCAGGGCGTCGTCAAATCCTACACGTTCAGCTCTACCCGGAAGTAGTTCGCGGCGTGTCGGCGCGCGGCGGCTTGGCGATGGTGCTGGTGCTGATTTGCGGCGGCGCCGACGCCAAAAAACTTTACAAATACCGCGATCCCCAGGGCCTCTGGCATTACAGCGACCAGGCGCCGCCGGACGCCGGTCCGGTCGAGATTCGGCAAATGAAGCCGGCCGTCGCTCAGAGAGTGTGGCTGGAAAAATCCGGCGACGACCGACGCGCGACCTTCGCGGTTCGCAACACCTATCCGGGACCGATTGAAGTCGAGATCGACTGGCGGGACGGCGAAAACGTCGAGGCCCAGCCAGCGCTGCCGAGCCGTTTCGTTGTCGGTCCCGGTCTGTCCGCGCCGCTGTTCGCGGTTGGCGCCGTTCCCGGCGCCGGCCGATGGCACTACGGTTTGCAATATCGCTATGTGCTCGGCCAGCCGCTGGCCGAAGCGCCGGGGGACCCTGATTACCGCCCGCCGTTGGCATTGGGAAGCCGCTTTCAAATCACCCAAGGCTTCGGCGGGGAATACAGCCATACCGACGACCAGAATCGCTACGCGGTGGACATCATGATGCCGGTCGATACTCCGGTGCATGCGGCGCGCGCCGGCGTCGTGCTGGATGTCGAAAACGATTTCGACGGCAACGGCACCGAACCCGCCTATGCCGGCAAAGCCAACACTATTCGCATCGGCCATGACGACGGCACGATGGCGGTCTATGCCCATCTTGCGTTGGAAAAAGCCCTCGTCAAGGCTGGCGAGCGGGTCGCGGCCGGACAATTGATCGGGTTTTCGGGAAATACCGGCCTTACCACCGGTCCCCACCTGCACTTCGCGGTGCAGGTCAATCGCGGCATGGCGTTGGTGTCGGTGCCGTTCCGTTTTGTCGACGCGCAAGGTCGGCGCTTTACGCCGGAATTGGGCCGGTGGCTGGGCGATCAGCCGTCTCCGGCCGGCGTCGCGGCCGAGTCGCCGTAGAACCGATAACAGCCCTTGCCGGCGCATTTGGCTTGGTACATCGCTTGGTCGGCGTGCTTCATTAAAGTTTTGACGTCGGCTCCGTGATTGGGATAAATCGCGATGCCCAAGCTGGTCGAAATATTCACCGCGTATTGCTCGAGCGAAAACGGTCGGTTCAAGGCTTCCAAAATCTTTTCGGAAATCGCCACCACATCGCGCTCGCCGTCGATTTGTGGCAGCAGAACCACGAATTCGTCGCCCCCCAGCCGGGATACCGTATCGGATTCGCGGCGGACGCAGGCCCGTAGCCGGCAGGCCACGTCTTGCAACAGCAAATCGCCGATGTCGTGACCGTAACTGTCGTTGACCGGTTTGAACTGGTCCAGGTCCAGATATATCAAGGCGAGCCGGGTTTGCTCGCGTCTGGCTTGCGCCAGCGCCTGACGCAAGCGGTCGCTGAGCAGGATGCGATTGGGCAGATCGGTTAGCGGGTCGTGGTGGGCCAAATGGTGGACGTGGTCTTCGATGGCCTTGCGCTCGCTGATGTCGGTCATCGCCGCGACAAAATGGGTGATGGCGCCGTCCGCGCCTCGCACCGCGGTCATGGTTTGCCAGACTGGAAATACCGTGCCGTTCTTGTGCCGATTCCACAGTTCGCCCTGCCAGACGCCGTTACGGCGCAAGCCGCTCCATACTTCGTCGTAAAAGCGGCCGTCGTGAATATCCGAATGCAACAGGTTAAGGTTGCGGCCGACCGCGTCGGCCGGGGTGTAGCCGGTCATTTCGCTAAACGACAGATTGATTTTCAGGATCACCGCGTCGGCATCGGTGATGGCCATGCCTTCTTGGGACTCGAATGCGGTGGCGGCGATGCGTAACTGGGTTTCGGCTTGTTTGCGTTCGCTAATATTTTGCGCGAATGCAAACATCAGCGAACGATCGCCGTAACGGATGTAATGTCCGGTCACTTCGACCGGCACCAGCGTACCGTCCTTGCGGCGGTGCCGGCTCTCCAGCACGACGATTTCCTCGGCTTGTAGACGTTGCCACAACATCGGCCAGTCCGCCTCGCTCAAATCGAGGTTGAACTGCCAGGGGAACATGCCCAACAATTCGGCGCGGCTGTAACCCAGCGTTTCGCAGGCGTAATCGTTGATATAGGTGATACGGCCGTTTTCGTCCAGCCAGTAGAACGCGGTCTTGCTTTTATCGACCATGGCTCGGGTAAACCACAGCTCGGATTCGATTTGCTTGAATTCGGTGATGTCGTCGTAAACGCCCAGCACGCCGATGGTTTCGCCGCGTCGGTTACGTAACGGCGCTTTCGATGTGCGCAGCACACATTCGCCGTGATCGGACGTGATTTGTGGTTCTTCGTAAGCCAGTTTCGCTTGACCGGACTCAATGACCCAACGGTCGTCGCGCCGGTAGAGCTCCGCTTGCCGGTACCACGCCAATTGAGTGTCGACCTTGCCGATCACGGTCGCCACGTCCGGCGCGCCGCTGTCCTCGGCGAACAAAGCATTGCAGCCCAGATAACGGGAAGCTCGGTCCTTCCAGAATACGCGCAACGGGATGGTTTCGATCACCAGTTGCAACAAGTTGCGCGACTCGGCCAGCGCATTCATCGCCTCGACCCGCTCCGACACGTCGTACAGCACTACCAAGTGGAGGTGGTCGCAGAGCGGCCCCAACGGCGTTACGGTGACGACCACGTTTTTGGTTATGCCGTTCTTGCAAAAAACCTTGAGTTCCAGCGGTTCGAAGCGGGGCGGCTCGCAATTCAGCCGGCGCTGCCATTCGTCGGTTACCCAATAGCGATAGTCGCTGTCCGGATAGGCTTTGCGGCGCCAGGTTTCGACATCGGGAAGATCGGCCGCCAGGTAGCCGAACGCGTTGCTGAAGGCCGGATTCAGGCGTAATATCCGGCGATCGGCGTCGAACAAGGCGATCGGTATCGGCAGGGCGTCGATGATCGTGTTCAGTTGCAAAATGTTGCGGTCTAGCGAAGCCATTTTCTCGAGGAGCAACACCGTGATGCCCGACACCAGCGACGCGACGATCAGCGAGGCGACCAAGCCGGTCAGCAAATAATCCCAGGTGATTACGCCGCGCAACAACCAGCTCATCGCGGCGACGATGGTTTCGGTCAGCAGCAGCGCCAGTACCACGGCCAGCAGCCAGACCTGCCATTTGCGAGAGTGTTGCAGAGCGGGGATGGGAGCGAAATTCACGGACGGCCTCGAACTGGCGATACGACGGTCGAACGCCGTCGCTTGTAAGTGTTAACTTACACTTTACGTCCGGCTTTGGAAAGAGGGCGATCGCTTGCCCGCCGTGTCGAGCGGAATACTCCCGGCCTTTTCAATGACGCGTGCGACGATCGAGTCGCAGCATCAGCCAGGCGGCGGCGGAGAAGATCGCGCCGGCCACGAAAGTCAGCGCCGCGCCGTGGCTATCCCACAGCCAGCCGGCCAAGACACTGGCCGCCAGCATTGCCAGGCCTGAGATCAGATTGAAAAAGCCGAAACCGGTGCCGCGTAAATCGGCCGGCGCGGTGTCCGCTACCAGTTTGGCGAGCAGACCTTGGGTCATCCCCATGTGAACGCCCCATAAACCGACGCCGGCCAGCGTCGCCCGCCAATCGGCGCTGCTGGCCAACACCAGGTCCGCGCCGATCAGCACCAGCAAGCCCCAGCTCAGTAAGCGCGCCGGCGAAATCCGGTCCGACAATTTTCCAAACGGATAGGCGGTTGCCGAGTACACGATATTCATCGCCACCATCACCAGCGGTACCAGCGCTAAGGCTATGCCCCCCTGTTGCGCCCTGAGTACCAGGAAAGCCTCGCTGAAGCGCGCCAATGTGAACACCGCGCCGATGGTCACGACCCGCCAATAGGTCTTGCCCAAGCGGCGCAGATTGGCGCGGCGGATTGGATTGCCGTGCCTGGCCTTGACCAGATGCTTGGGTTCCTTGACGCCGAGCAGCAGCATCAGTACCGCCAAGCCGCCCGGAATGACCGCCACCCAAAACACCGCCCGAAAGTCATTGTCCCACCACAGCATCAAGGCCACCGCCAACAATGGGCCCAGAAACGCGCCGATATTATCCAGTGACTGCCGCAAGCCGAAGGCCGCGCCGCGAATTCCGGCCGGCGCCAGATCGGCCACCAGCGCATCGCGTGGCGCGCCGCGTATGCCTTTGCCGACTCTGTCCAACAAGCGGGCGGTCAGCACCATGCCGCTACTGGCGGCAATGGCGAACAGCGGCTTGGTCAGCGCGCCCAGACTGTAACCGATCAACGCCAGACTTTTGCGCTTACCCAGGTAATCGCTGGCGACGCCGGAAAAGACCTTGACGATCAGCGCGGTGGCTTCGGCTGCGCCTTCGATCAAGCCGACGCTCAACGTGCTGGCGCCCAGCGTGCCGACCATGAACAACGGTAGCAGGCTGTGAATCATTTCCGAGGAAATGTCCATCAACAGACTGACGAAGCCCAGCGCCCACACGCCGCCAGGGATTTGCCGCCAAACGGCGATGGGTTTCGATGGGTTCATTTTGTTGATCGGTTGGGGCACTGGGGCGCCGGCGGCGCCGATTTCGGTGGCATTTCACCACAGATTGCGATAAAAAGCCGGTCCGATCATTTTTGCAACTAGGAGGACATCATGAAACCCATTTGGCTAGTGTTAAGCCTGTTAATCGCGAGCGGCGCGCAAGCCGCGTTGCGCGAGCAGACCGTCGAATACAGCGCCGGCGATACTCGGCTGCGCGGCTATCTGGCCTGGGACGACGCCAAGGGCCTCAAGCAGCCGGGCGTGCTGGTCGTCCACGAATGGTGGGGCTTGAACGACTACGCCCGCCAGCGCGCCAAAATGCTGGCCGAGCTGGGCTATACCGCGTTGGCGGTGGATATGTACGGGGACGGGAAGTCCAGCGAACACGCCGCCGAAGCGTCGGCCTTCATGAAATCGGTGCTGGAACGGGCCGACATCGCCAAGCAACGTTTTCTGGCGGCCTTGCAATTCTTGCGTGAGCAACCCAACGTCGATGTCGGCAAGATTGCCGCGATCGGCTACTGTTTCGGCGGATCGACTGTGTTGAACATGGCGCGGCAAGGCGTCGAATTGGCGGCCGTGGTCAGCTTTCACGGCAATCTGGTGACCGATACTCCGGCCAAACCCGGCAGTGTCAAGGCTAAGGTGTTGGTGTTGAACGGCGCGGCCGACGGCTTCGTGACGCCGCAAAGCATCGCGGACTTCGAAAAGGAAATGGCGCTGGCCAAGGCGGATTATCGCGTCGTCAATTATCCGGGCGTCAAACACGGTTTTACCAATCCGGATGCCGACCGTCTCGGCAAGGCCAACCAGTTGGACGTGGCTTACGACGCGGAAGCCGACCGGCTATCCTGGACGGCGATGCAAGAACTGTTCGATTCGCTATTTAAATGATCTAGGCGGCCGTTCCGGTGGAGCGGCCGCGCCGATGGTGGACGTAGGATGGACTTAGCGGGTGCCGAACACGACGATGGTTTTGCCGTGGGCGGTGATCAAGCCTTTATCTTCCAGCTCCTTCAATACCCGGCCGGCCATTTCCCTGGAGCAGCCGACGATACGACCGATTTCCTGACGGGTGATGTGCAATTGCATGCCGTCCGGGTGGGTGATCGCGTCCGGCTCCTTGCACAGATCCAGTAAGGTCCGGGCGATACGTCCCTCGACGTCCATGAAGGCCAAGTCGCGGTATTTGCGGCTGGTAATCAGCAAACGGGTGGAGAGTTGCTCGCCGAGCACGGTCAGAATTTCGACGGCCTGATCGCGCAAATCGGCGTTCAGCAATTGCTTGAAACGCTCGTAACCGATCTCCGCCATCTGGCACTTGGTGCGGGTTTTCACCAACACGCTACGGGTTTCGGCATTTTTGAACACGCCGATTTCGCCTACGAAATCGTGCTTGTTCAAATAAGCCAGAATCAGTTCCCGGCCTTCTTCGTCTTCGACGCTGACGCTGACCGAGCCGTCGACCACAAACAACAACTTGTCGCCGACGTCGCCGGGGCGGACGATCGTGATTTTGGCCGGATAGGTCCGGACATGGCAGAAGCGCAAAAAGGCTTCGAGAGCGGATGGCGAGATCTTGTTTTGTTTAACGAAGCTCATAATTTGTAATAATTCTGTGAACTGATTTGGCTACCTTATCAAGGTGCAGGAGTTTCGGAAAAAAATCAAGACATTTGACGGGTTCGTTGTAAAATCCGCGTCAATTTTGGTTTCGACTTGGGTTAGAGGATGCAAGCAACGATTAAATGGGTCGACGGCAGATTGTTCGTCGGCGAGTCCGGCAGCGGACACACGGTGGTGATGGACGGTCCGCCCGACCACGGCGGTCGGAATTTGGGCGTGCGTCCGATGGAAATGCTGCTGATGGGCGTGGGCGGCTGCTCGTCGTTCGACGTGGTCGACATCCTGCAGAAAGGCCGCCACGACATCGTGCATTGCAGTGCCGAATTGACCGCCGAACGCGCCGACGCCGTGCCGGCGGTGTTTACCAAAATCCACCTGCATTTCAAGGTGACCGGGAAAAATCTGCCGGCATCGGCGGTGGAGCGGGCGGTGAAACTGTCCGCCGAAAAATATTGTTCGGCATCCATCATGCTGGGCAAGGCCGGCGTGGAAATCAGTCACGATTTCGAAGTTATCGAGGGTTAAGCGGTTGAGCAAATTACAATTACACGGGTTTAACAACCTGACCAAATCGTTGAGCTTCAACATTTACGACGTTTGCTACGCGCCCAAGGAGCAAGAAAAAGCGTACATCGAATACATCGACGAAGCTTACAACGCCAAACGCCTGACCCAAATTTTGAAGGATGTGGCCAACATCATCGGCGCGCAGATTTTGAACATCGCTCATCAGGATTACGACCCGCAAGGCGCCAGCGTAACGATGTTGATTTCCGAGGGCGCGGTGATCCCGGCCGGCATGAATTCCGAGTCGCCGGGCCCGTTGCCCGACACGATTTTGGCGCATTTGGACAAGAGCCACATCACCGTGCACACCTATCCGGAAAGTCATCCGGATACCGATATTTGCACGTTTCGGGCCGACATCGACGTATCCACCTGCGGACAAATTTCGCCGTTGAAAGCCTTGAATTATCTAATACATAGCTTCGAGTCCGACATCGTCATCATGGATTACCGGGTGCGCGGTTTCACCCGCGACGTGACCGGCCAGAAGATCTATATCGACCACAAGATCAACTCGATTCAAAACTACATCGCCGAAAGCACCAAGGAGCTGTATCAAATGATCGACGTCAACGTCTATCAGGAGAACATCTTCCATACTAAGATGATGCTGAAGGAAACCGAACTGGAAAATTACCTGTTCGAAAAGGAAAGTAATTTCAGCGACGAGGAGCAGGAAGAAATCCAGGAAATGCTCCAGGAAGAAATGGCCGAAATCTTCTACGGCCGCAATTTTTCGTAAGCCATTACTGACTTGATAGCATCGATGCCGTCGATTCCGGCGGCATCGCTCGATAGCCTTCCGCATAGCCGGTTGCCGGTTTTCAAGGCTCGATCACCGGTTTCCCCGCCCATCTACCCACTCCACGCATCATCCCCCTCGGCTAGGCGTTTGCGCGCTTGCCACGCAATTGTCGCGCTAGCGTCATCGGCTTTTCATATTCCCGGTTTGTAATGCCCAGCGGTGGCTGGGACGGAATCGTCCCTGCCCCTTCAACGGCATCTTTCAAATGGGGTACAGACTTATGTTCAAACCAAGATTTTTCGCGGCCGTGGCGCTGGCATTCGCGCTACCGGCTCAGGCCCAAACGGTCGCTTTAGCCGTCGACGGCAGTTGGAGCGAGTTCGTTGTCGATGATTTTTCCGCCGAATCCGGCATCGATCCGCTCAGCTGGATTGCCGACGACGGCTCGGCCATCGCATTCGATTTCACGTTGAGCGCTCCGGCGATTCTGAAAGTCGTGGACGCCGGCTTTTCCGGCGATAGTTTCCAGGTTTTCGATAACGGTATCAGCTTGGCCTTTACTAGTGCCGGCATCAATAATTATCGGGATGGCGCTACGCCGAGCGTGATCGATTTCGATACGGCCTGGAGTCAAACCAATTTCAGCCGGGGCTTGTTTCAGCTCGGCGCCGGCAGCCACCATATCACCGGCCTGTTGGCGGTGTCCGCGCTGGATGCGGAGGGGTTGCCCTTCAACGCCACCCTGGGCGGCGTCGCTCTGACGGCGGTTCCGTTGCCCGCCGGAGCATGGCTGATGCTGTCCGGTAGCGGCTTGTTGGCTGCCGCGGCACGGCGCCGTTCGGCTTGATTGGGAGAATCGCCATGAGAAACAAACAATTGATCGCCGGTATCGGCATCGCGTTAGCGACGCTGGGTTGCGCGCAAGCCGCCACCAGCACCGTTAAGATCGTCGCATTCAACGACTTCCACGGCAATCTGCAATCGCCGGGCAATTTCGGCGTGCAGGCCGGCGGCTCCGGCACCGCGATCGTCAGCAAGCCGGCCGGCGGCGTCGACATGCTGGCTGCTTACGTCGATGCGTTGAAAGCGGAGAATCCGAATAGCGTCGTCGTGTCGGCTGGCGACCTGATCGGTGCCAGCCCATTGATCTCGGCCTTTTTTCACGACGAAGGTACGATAGAAACGATGAACCGCCTGGGCTTGGAGTTCAACGCGGTCGGCAACCACGAGTTCGACGAAGGCAAGGACGAGTTGCTGCGGATGCAGGCCGGCGGCTGCCATCCGACCGACAGCAACACCTGCAAGGGCGCGGAAGTCGGCACGCCGGTACCGTTCGAAGGCGCAAAATTCAAGTTTCTGGCCGCCAACGTGGTTAACACCGCGAACGGCAAGACCGTGTTTCCGGCTTACGCCATCAAAAGCTTCAATACCGTCGGCGGCAAACTCAAGGTCGGCTTCATCGGTTTGACCTTGAAGGAAACTCCGACCATCGTCACGCCGGCCGGCGTCGCCGGTTTGGCGTTCAAGGACGAAGCCGCCACCGTCAACAGCTTGGTACCGAAATTGCGCGCGCAGGGCGTCGAAGCCATCGTCGTGCTGCTGCATCAAGGCGGCTCGCAAGGCAGCGCGGCGCCGAATTTCATCAACGACTGTTCGGCGGCCTTGCAAGACCCGACCACGTCGCCGGTCAAAGGCATCGTCGCCCAACTGAACAACGCGGTGGACATGGTGATTTCCGGCCACACCCACACCGGTTTCATCTGCCAGTTGCCCAACAAGGCCGGCCGGGCTATACCGGTGACCCAGGCCAGCTCGTTCGGCCGGGTGCTGACCGACATCGACCTGACTATCAACCACGCCACCGGCGATGTCGTTGCGGTCGACGCGCGCAACATCACTGTGGACAGGACGGACGCCAATTATGCGGCCGACGCCGAAATTAAAGGCATCGTCGATGGTTATGCCGCGTTGGTGGCACCGCTGGCGGCCCGTACGATAGGCACGATCACCGGCCCGGCTACCAACTCGGCGAACAGCGCCGGCGAAATGGCGGCCGGCGATTTGATCGCCGATGCGCAATGGCAAGCCACCTCGGCGGCGGCATTCGGCGGCGCCCAGTTTGCGCTGATGAACCCCGGCGGCGTGCGTAATCCGGGCTTCACTGCCGCCGGCTATCCGCACGACGTCAGCTACGGCGAAGCGTTTACGGTGCAGCCGTTCGGCAATAGTTTGGTGACGCTGACCTTGACCGCCGCGCAATTAAAAGATGTGCTGGAGCAGCAATTCATCGGCGGCGGTTGTTTGTTGTCCGACGGCGTGACCAAGAACAATCAAAGCTCGCAACGCATCCTGCAAATCTCCAACGGCTTGCATCAGGAATGGAGCGAGTCCGCGCCGGCTTGCGCGAAGGTGCGCAATGTATCGCTGAGCGTTTACGACGCCGGCGGCAACCCGACCGCTACCGACCTGATTGTCAGCGACGGCGCGGTGATCAACCCCAGCCAAACCTACCGGGTCACGGTCAACAACTTCATGGCGACCGGCGGCGACAACTATAGCGTGTTCACCCAGGGCGGCGACATGCTAGGCGGCGCGCAGGACATCGACGCGCTGATCTCCTACCTGGGCCGCTATCTGCCACCGCATCCGGCCTACGATCCAAGCGCCGCGACGCTACACGCGCCGCGCACCGTCAAACTGCCTTAAAACGCTGGGGTCGGTCGGACTAGACGCCGACCGGCCCTTTTACGCCAAATCCTCGCCGCGCTCGCCGGAGCTGATTCGTCCGCCCTTGTGGACATCGAGCATATACACCTTGCCGTCGCCGTGGTGGCCGCTGTGGGCCACGCGCATCACCGTGGTAAAAATCCGTTCCGCCAGTGCGTCCGGCGCGAAAATCTCGATACGCTTCTTGGGCAAGAACGGTTTGTAGTCCTGAATATGTTCGGTCCGTTCCCGGCCGAAGCCTTCGCAATCCATCACCGACATGCCGGGAAAGCCGGGAATCTCCAACAACGCCAACGTCAAGGGATTGAGTTTATGCGGTTGGATGTAGGCGCGTATCTCTTTCATGGGCAGTCCTAGGGCTCGTCGGCTTCGGAAAAATAACGGTACAGGGCCGGTAGTAAGGTCAATGTCAGAACGGTGGCGGTCGCCAAACCGCCGATAATCACCACCGCGAACGGTTTGGCGGTTTCCGAGCCGACGCTGGTGGACAAAGCCGCCGGCAGCAAACCCAGCATCGCCATCAGCGCGGTCATGACCACCGGCCGCAAGCGACTGACCGAGCCGTTGACGATCGCATCGTGCAGCGACTGACCCTCGCGGCGCAATTTGTTCAACTGCGATACCAGAATCACGCCGTTTTGTACCGCGATGCCGAATAAGGCGATAAAGCCGACCGCCGCCGACACGCTTAAATTGATGCCGGTCGCCAGCAGGATCAATAAACCGCCGATCATCGCGAACGGTACGTTCATCACGATCAACAATGCGTTTCTGACCGACATAAAGGCCCAGAACAGCAAGACGAAGATCAATCCCAGACTGATCGGAACAATGATGGCCAGGCGTTTCATCGCCCGTTGCTGGTTTTCGAACTGGCCGCTCCAGACGATATGATAGCCGGGCGGCAAGGCCACTTGCGCCGCGACTTTTTGCTGAGCCTCCGCGACGAAGCTGCCCTGGTCGCGGTCGATCAGGTTACATTTGATTGCGATCCGCCGCATGTTGTCCTCGCGGCTGATGCGCGACGCGCCCTGATTGACCTTGATCGTCGCCAGTTGCGCCAACGGAATTTTTAAGCCGTCCGGCGAGCTGACCAGCAAATTCTCCAGGCTGGCGATCGAATTGCGGGCGTTCTCCTGATAGCGTAGCGTGATGTCGAAACGCCGTTCGCCTTCCAGAAACTGGGAAGCCGCCTTGCCGCCCATGCCGATTTCCATCACCCGTTCCACATCGGTGACGTTGATGCCGTAACGGGAAATCTTGGCGCGGTCGATCTCGACGATGGCTTGCGCCAAGCCGGCTTGCTGCTCGGCGGCCACGTCGGTGGCGCCGCGGATCGAGGCCAGGATTTGGGTAATTTGATCGGCTTGGTCTTGCAAGGTTTTCAAATCACTGCCGAACACCTTGATAGCGATTTCGCCCTTGACGCCGGAAATCGCCTCCTCGACGTTATCCTGAATTACCTGGGAGAAGTTGGTCATCAGGCCGGGATAAACCGCCAAGGCCTTATCCATCGCCTGCACCAGTTCGTCCTTGGAATGGTAACGCCAAGTCGATTTCGGGTTTAGATCGATTAACGCTTCCAAGTTATTGAAGCCTTTCGGATCGGTACCGTCTTCGGGCCGGCCCAACTGGGTCAGCACCATTTTCGCTTCGCTAAAGGTTTCCAGCTTGGCGCGCACCCGCCGTTCGATGTCCTTGGCGGTGGTCAGCGACACCGGCGTCGGCAGAGTGATGGTCAGCCAGATGTTGCCCTCGTCCAGTTTGGGCATGAATTCGGTACCGATCAGCCGGACGGTCATGAAACTCAACACCAGCGCCGCGACCGCCGCCGTAAACACGATTTTGGCGTGGCGCAACACCCATTCCAGCAGGCGCCGGTAGTGGCGTTCCATCGCGTGTACCAACGGATTGTGGCGCTCGCCGATGTTCGGCCCGAGCAAATAGGTCAGCATTGCCGGCACGAAGGTCAGGCTGAACAGCATCGACGCCACCAATGCGAAGCTCAGCGTGTAGGCCATTGGCGAAAAGATTTTGGCTTCGACGCGCTGGAACGTGAAGATCGGCAAAAAGGCGATGATGATAATGGCCTTGGAAAACAGGATGGGCCGGCCCATCTCGGTGGCGGTGTTCAGCAACGACTGGCGCAGATGGCGCATGTCGGCCTTGCGCTGCAAATCCAGGGTAATTTGCACCATCACCGCTTCCACCAGCACTACCGCGCTGTCGACGATAATGCCGAAATCGATCGCGCCCAACGAAATCAGGTTGGCCGAGACGCCGCCGGCATCGACCAGAATAAACGCGAACAGTAAGGACAGCGGAATGATCAAGGTGACCAGCAAGGCCGCCAGGAAGCGGCGCAAAAACACCAGCAGGATCACCAGAATCAATGCCGCGCCTTCGATCATATTGTGTTCGACGGTATGCACGGTATGGCCGACCAGCTCGGTGCGGTCGTAAATCGGCGTGATTTTGACACCGGGCGGCAGGCCGAACTGGTTCAGTTCGGCGATCTTGTCCTTGACGCCATTGACCACTTCCACCGCGTCGCGGCCCTTGATCAACAGCACGATGCCTTCGACGATGTCGTCGCGCTGATTCATCGCCACGATGCCGGTGCGTGGTTGCGGGCCGACCGCGATTTCGGCGATGTCCTTGACCCGCACCGGCACGCCGTCGTGGCTGGCGACGACGATATCGCCGATTTCGTCGGCCGACTTCAACAAGCCGACACCCCGCACTACCAAGGCTTCGTCGCCGTCCTCGATATAGCCGCCGCCGGTGTTGGTGTTATTGGCGGCGATCGCCGCATACACTTGGTTCAGATCGAGTTGGTAATTCTTCAGTCGATCGGGTTTGACCAGCACCTTGTATTCCTTGACGCCGCCGCCGTAGGAAATCACGTCGGCCACACCCTGCACGGTGCGCAACTTAGGTTCGATCACCCAGTCCTGCAACGCGCGCTGCTCGGTCAACGGCAGATGTTTGGCGTCGATCACGTAGCGGTAAATCTCGCCGACGCCGGTCGACAGAGGCCCCAACTGCGGTTTGACCTCGTCCGGAATGTCGGCATTGTGCAGGCGCTCCAGTACTTGCTGGCGCGAAAAGTAATCCTCGGCGTCGTCGTCGAAGGTTAACGTCACCACCGACAAGCCGAAGATCGACACCGAGCGCATGTTCAGCAGATGCGGCAGACCGTTCATTTCCCGTTCGATCGGCAGCGTGACCAACTTTTCGACCTCTTCCGGCGCCTGGCCGGGATACTGGGTAACGACTTGGACGAACACGTTCTGCACGTCGGGAAAGGCCTGAACCGGCAGTTTTTCGAAGGCAATGATGCCGGATACGGCGACGGCCAGCGTCATGCCGATCGCCATCAAGCGTTGCTGCAAACAAAAAGCGATGATGCGCGCGATCATGAGCTATCCCGGTCAATTGGCCTGAGTGTCGGCATCTTCCTCGGCGCGCAGCACCAGGGCGCCTTCGGTGACTAGGCGCTCGCCGGGCTGTAAGCCTTCCAGAACGACGCCTTGGTCTTTCAGGCGCAGGCCGATTTTGATCGGCTTTTGCTTGAAACGATTTTCCCCGGTCGCGACGAATACGTAATCGGATTCGGCCTCGGTAAATACCGCCGTCAGCGGAATCACGATCGCCTGTTGAGATGGGTCGCTTTCCAGAGTCACGCTGGCGTACATGCCCGGCAGCAGGCGGCCGTCCGGATTGGCTAGCTCGCAACGGACTTGCACGCTGCGGCTGTTTTCATCCAGTAGTTGGCCGATATAGCGCACCACGGCCGGAAAACGTTCGCCCGGATAGGCGGGCACTTCGACGCTGACTTGCTGACCGACCTTGATCTTGCTCAGATGGATCTCGAACACCTCCAGCACCGCGCTCAGCCGGCTCAAGTCGGACACCACGAACAATGGACGGTCGGTGTCCGGGCCGACTTCCTGACCGGGATTGACGTTACGCTCGACGACGCTGCCGGCCAACGGCGATTTCAACGCAAACCGGCCGTTGGCTTGGCGACCGGCCAGATGCAGATTTTTCAAGCGGGTTTCGGTGCGTTGCAGTTCGCTGCGCGCCCGCTGCAAATCGTCCTCGGCTTGCTCGAAGTCCTTGCGGGCGACGACCTTGCCTTCGTAGAGCTCGCGCTGGCGCTGATAGGCCCGGTTGGCCAGCGTCGATTCGGCCTGAGCCTTGGCGAAATCGGCTTCGGCGTCGGCGACATCGGGGCTGTGCAATTCCAACAGCGTCGACCCGGCGGCGACTTGGCTGCCCAAGGCCAGAGCTTGGCCGACTACCCGGCCGGCGACCGGCGAGCTAATCCGCGAGGTCAGGTTTTCGTCGTAGGCGATCTTGCCGGCCAGAGGCTCCATCGTCGGCGGCCGGCTGTAGGCCACTTCGCGAATCTTGACGTAGGTTTTTTTCGGCGAATCGGCTTGCAACACCACCTCGCCCGGCGTTTTGGCGGCTGGGGGCGGCGGGGTTTTATCGGCGGCTTCGTTGCACGCGGCCAGCGCCAGCAAGCCCGCCAGCAGCGCGGTCCGAATCGGGACGTTAAAATGGCGTTTAAACACGGTGGTCATCAGGGCTTGGGAATGGAATTTGAATCGGCGGCCGGATGGCCGAGCGGGGTTTCGTCGCCGACGGCTTTGGCCAAGTCGTAATAGGCGTTGGCACGACCGACGACGGCCGCGAAGTAGTCGCGCATCGCGGTTTTGTAACTGCGTTGCGCCTCGATAAAATCCAACACTCCGGTCGCGCCTTTTTTGAAAGCCAGTTCGGCGCTGTCTCGCACGGTTTGGGCATCGGTCAGCAAGCCGTTTTCGTAGCGTTGGGCGATTTTATCGGCGCTGCGCCAGGTGGCCAGCGCATTGGCCACGTCGCTACGAATCGCCAGTTCGGTTTGTTCGACCGCCAATTGCGCTTGATTCAAACCGACCGTCGCCTTGTCGGCTTCGCCCTGGTACTGATAAAACACCGGTACCGGCACGCTGACGCCGACGAAAAACGAGTTGAGCGCGTTGTTGCTGGGGTCGCGGGCGTAACCGGCGTTAACCGTGACGTCCGGGTATTTCAAGCGGCGGGCCAATTCCAGCTCCTTTTGCGCTTGCTCGGCGCGGCGCCGGTCGGCCTGCAAATCCGGCCGCTGACGCAAGGCTTGGTCGAGCAATGCGGTTTCATCGCCGTGCTGGCCGATGTCGTTGAGCGCCGGCCAGACTTCGGTGGCCTCGAATTGCCAGTCCGGCTCCGGCCAACGCAGAACTTGCGCCAGCGAGGTTTGGGCCTGACGCACCGCCGCTTCGGCCGCGTCCAGATCCGCTTCGGCGCGGGTGGCTTCCATTTTGACCCGTAAAAAATCCGCTTCGGCGATGTCTCCGCTGTTTAGGCGCAGCTTGTTGGCCACCGCGATGTCCCGATAATGGGAGACGGCTTCCTGGGCTAGCCAGCGGTTTTTTTGGGCCAGCAACAGATCGAAGTAGGCGTCCAGCACCATATTGCTAAAGATACGCACTGCATCGCGCAGATCGGCTTCCGCGGCTTGCGTCGCGAAGCCGCTGCTTTCGATGCGCAAACCGCGTTTGCCGGCCATCTCAATCAACTGGCTGAACGAAAAGTATTCGGCGGGCCCGCAAGAGACCGACGGATTGTGATTGCAGCCGCGCGCCGCCGAGCCCATGTTGGGATTGTCGCCGATCTCGGACAACTGGAAATTGAAATCCGGATTGGGGATGGCGCCGGCGATGACTTCCTGGGCGCGGGCCTGATCGATGTTGTATTGGGCGGCGATCAAATCCAGATTGCGCTGAAAGAACAGCGCCAAGGCCTGTTCGGCGGTCAGCGCGCGAGTTTGCGCCCACGCCGACTGCCCGCCGAGCAGCGCCAGGAGGCAACAGAGTTGCTGGAATCGTTTTCGCATCAATTTCGCCGTGATTGATTAAACCTCCGGCCGCGCCGGAGCAGATTCAGTTTAGCAAGAGCTTTGCCATTACCGAGTCGGGGTTACGGTCCGCGCCGACACCCGCCGTTCGCGGGCCGCGCATGATAGCAGACTATTATCGATACGCTATCTTTTTCCGGAAAAGCCTTTTTTGGGTAAAATCCCCCAACCTGCGGTTGATTTCAACCGCGCGACGTCAGAATTCGAAATGGGCGCGCAGTCCGTAAACGTCGACCGGACCTCGATCGGCATTGTAGGCCGGATTGGCGATGTGCTGGTAGTCGGCGGTCAGCCACACCGAGGGCCAGGGATGGAATTTATAGTAAACGTCTACCAACTGTTCCGGCCGGTAGCGGATGGTGCCGTCGCCGATAAAGCCGTCCACGCCGCCCAGGCGCAAATAGTCGACGTGGCTGGCCGACAACCAACTGCTGGCGAAGCCGACCCCGACCGTGTCGCGGGCTCGGCCCCAATATTCGCCGTCGACGGCCGCGCCCAACGACAACGAGCGGTCGGCCGAGGTATAGGAGTACACCTCGGTTTGCCCGTCCGAAACCATGCCGCGTAGAAATATCCCGATCGCGCCAGTCAAGCGCTGTTCGATATTGATGCCGATGCCGGTTTTGACGTTGGGTCGGCGCACCCAACACAGATCCGGCGCGCCGGCGTTGGTCGAGTCGTAATGAAAGCCGCCGCAAGCCGCGGCGTTTTTGCTTGGGTCGTCCTTCAGCGCCGCGATGGCCGCGTCCCAGCGACCCATGATTTCCCGATTGCGGTAGGCCAACAGCCGCACCGCGCCTTCTTGGCCGTACAGCGTGTGGCGGTGTTCGATTTCCAGTTGATCGCCGTAATGGTTGAACACGTTGAAATCCAACGGCAGATCGTTGGGATTTTGCGGCGTGGCGAAGCGGCCCAGCCGCAAGGTCCACGCGCCGAGATAATATTCGCCGGCCAGACCGACCGAATAACCGCGCGCGTCGGCGGCAAAGTCGTAAGCCGCGTGGCTGAGAAACGCCATGTTCAAAAACTGCTGGCGCAGGTCGGCGGAAAAGCGGTTCTTGTCGAAAATGTCCAACACGCTGAGATTGCCGAAAGTGACCACCAAGCGGTGGCTGTCCAACGCGCCGGCCAGTTGCAAGGGCGCGGACTCGTTGCGGCCGTCGTCGCCACCGAAGCCAAAGGTTTGCTTAAGATAAAACCGCGACTTGTACCAGGTCGCGCTGACCGAGCCGGTTTTTTGCAATTCGAAGTTTTGGATGCCGCCGCCCAAGCCCTTCAAGTCGGACAGCGGTAGTTCGGAAATCATTTCCGGCGCCAGATAAATCTCGCCGCCCGGCCAGGCTTTCAAACCGAAATAAGCGGTAAAGGTGCCGGTAAAACTGCGCTCGGCATTCGGACTGAGCGAATGCGGCGTGCCGTTCAGATTGGTGTAAGCCGCCGCGAAGGCCGGTTTCCAGCTGGAGATATAGGTAGCCTGGGCGTAGGCGTTCCAACGCTCGTCGTCCAGGTCGTGCCAGCCCTGGTCGGCCAGGGCCTGCATTAACGAAAATTCGTCGCCCGCCAAGCAGGTCACGGGCGCCAGCAGCACCAGCAAGCACAATCGCCAACCACGGACCGCCCCCAGGATATTAGCCATCGCCCCGCCCCCATCGGTGAAAACCGGCGGCACTATACCAGTCTCCGTCGTGCGCGCGTGAAAGACGTAAACCCGTTTCGAGTAAAAAAGGGTTTGGTCGGTCTAAGCCGGCCCGGCAGCGGCGAATCCGAAGCTAACGGACTTAGAAAAACAACTCGCGCATCTTCTTACCCGGCGATTCGGCGCGCATGAAGGCTTCGCCGACCAGGAAGGTGTATATGCCGTTGTCCTGCATCAGTTTGACGTCGGCCGGAGTGTGGATGCCGCTTTCGGTGACGATCAATTTGTCGGCCGGAATCGTGTTTTTCAGGTCCAGCGTGGTTTGTAGGGACACTTCGAAGGTACGCAGATTGCGGTTGTTGATGCCTATCATATGGGTGTTCAGCGCCAAGGCCCGTTCCAGTTCCTCGGCATCGTGCACTTCCACCAACACGTCCATGCCCAAACCGGTCGCGGTGTCGGCCAGTTCCTTCAGCATCGCGTTGTCCAGCGCGGCGACGATCAACAAGATACAGTCGGCGCCCAGCGCCCGCGATTCGTGGATTTGATACGGATCGATCATGAAATCCTTGCGGATCGCCGGCAGCGGGCAACGTTCGCGGACCATTTGCAGATTGGCTTCCGAGCCCTGGAAAAATTCCTTGTCGGTCAACACCGACAAACAGGTCGCACCGTTGAAGGCATAATCGACCGCGATTTCCACCGGCTTGAAGTCCTCGCGGATCACGCCTTGGCTGGGCGAAGCCTTTTTGATTTCGGCGATGATCGCCGGTTTTTGCTGGTCGGCCTTGCTGCGCAAGGCTTGGTAAAAGCCGCGCGGAGCCTGCACGGTGCCGGCCAATTCTTGCAGCATAGCCAACGGCGTGTTGTTCTTGCGGCGCGCTACTTCTTCGGCTTTTTTGGCGAGGATGGTTTTGAGGATGTCGGGTGTATCTGTCGTCATGTGTTGTTCGGTTTAATAATGTGTCGCTATCGCGACGGGTTTATCTAAAGTCGGTTCGCGGACCGACAGCCGAGATACTTTTTCTACGAAAACCATCCTTGGTTTTCGCCCTTCGGGCCAGCCTATCGGCTGTTCAAATTCGCTCCAGGCGAATTTGTGCTTGTCCAAAGAAAAGTATCCAAAAGAAAAGACACCCCATGCCGCTTGGACCCTGCGCTCCGCAGGCTTTGAACGGGGTTTTCCGAAGGGGCTTCCGAGCCCCTACGTAAAACGCGCGGCGTCCCTGCCGCGCCCCTGCGGGCAAATCCGCTCAAAGCCTACGGTGCTCGGCGCGGCAACAGGGGAGAAAACCATCCCGGAATCTCAAGTTGTAAAATCTGGATTCGTAGGTCCGATTAGCGCAGCGTAATCGGACGCATGCTAATCATCTTCTTCTACTCCCAACTCCCAATCGCCACCCCAATTCCCCGGATAAATGCCGTTTTCAACATACCGATGGAAACTGGAATAAGGCCAATCAATAACTCGGGTAACTAATCCATGTTTAAGCGGATTAACGTGCACATAATCCACATGGCGCTCAAAGTCAGTTTCATCACGAATTAAATGCTCCCAAAAATGGCGTTGCCAAATACCACGTTCGTTGGCGACTTTCCGCACATTCGACCGATACTCCGTTTTAGGCAATGCCCGCGAAAACCCACTTTTGATCAACCGCCAACGCATGCTGAAATCCGCATCTCCCGGTGGCAACGTCCAAACAGCATGCATGTGATCCGGTAACACTACCCAGGCGTCGATATGAAACGGGTAACGTTTTCGCACCGCCCGAACGGTTTCACGTAACAAATCGATTTCCCGAACCAGTAAATCGGTGTTCTTACGTTCCAGCAAATTCACGGTAAAAAACCACGTGCCACCCGGAACAAACGCGCGTCGGTAATTAGGCATTGGTTATTGCCGGTTTTGAAATTAGCCTTAGTCGAGTTTTAAACATGCGTCCGATTACGCTTCGCTAATCGGACCTACGGACCTGTTTTCAAGCGTTTAAGCGCAGGAACAATGGATACCGTTATATTTTTGCAAAAACCATTTCCATTTGAAGCCCTCTAGAATCAATTTCTGGTTGGGCCGGTAAAGTACCTAGAGATTGATATAATCTAGCTGTTACAGCCCCAGCCAAAGCATCTATTACGTCATTTAATTCCGCATCCTTTTTACGAAATTTCAATTTTGATTTTTTCAATAATATGATTAGTGCAATCAAGGTGCTTTTTAAGTAAATCTATCCTTTCCATTTCCCCTTCTGGCGATTTCTTTCTATATCGCATCGGCGTATAGTTATTTAACGCCCAAAAGCAAACCTCTGGATGAATTTCTCTAATTTTTCCTCGCAAATCCAATGTCGCTAAATAGTCATCAACCTCTTTGATTTTTGGAGCAATTGCATAACTTTGTTGCGAAAGTTTTCGACCCGTAATCTCAAAGTTTATTTGACTGCATTCTCGGTAAGTCGGGCCATTTAGCGCGGGTCGGGAAGGCGCTGGAAACACACTGGAACGACGGCCTTCTAAATTCTTTCTTGCTTCTAAATCACATAACCGCTCGATTCGGCCAGCTTCCCTTAATCCAATAGGAATGTCGATCAATATTAATGTACTGTTTCTGGATAATGCGGATAATTCAGAAATATTGGCCATTATATCAATAGTCCAATTTAGATCGTCATCTAAGCCAACATAAAGCCACCCTGATTTACATCCATCAATGCCGATATATTTCATTGAATTAATTCCTTCCAATATATGTATATAACGATGGGAATGTATAGTTTCCACGCTTTGACGCAGCAGCTATGGGCATTGTGTTTTCCCGTTTACCCTAGAGCCTACTCCCACTCAATCGTCGCCGGCGGCTTGCCGGAGATGTCGTAAGTTACCCTGGAAATCCCCGGTACTTCGTTGATGATGCGCCTTGAGACCAAGTCCAGAAAGTCGTAGGGCAAGTGTGCCCAACGGGCGGTCATGAAGTCGATGGTTTCGACAGCGCGCAAGGCCACGACGTAGTCGTATTTGCGGCCGTCGCCCATCACGCCGACCGATTTGACCGGCAGGAACACCGCGAAGGCCTGGCTGACTTGGTTGTATAAATCATGGCGATACAGTTCTTCGATGAAGATGGCGTCGGCCTTGCGCAGTAAGTCGGCATAGGATTTTTTGACTTCGCCGAGGATGCGCACGCCCAAGCCGGGACCGGGGAAGGGGTGGCGGTAGATCATGTCGGCCGGCAGGCCCAGTTCCAGGCCGAGTTTGCGGACTTCGTCCTTGAACAATTCGCGCAGGGGCTCCACCAGTTTCAGCTTCATGTTTTCCGGCAGGCCGCCGACGTTGTGGTGGGATTTGATCAGATGCGCCTTGCCGCTCTTGGCGCCGGCCGATTCGATGACGTCCGGGTAGATCGTGCCTTGGGCCAGCCACCGAGCATCGGTCAGTTTGCCGGCTTCCTCGTCGAAAATCTCGACGAACAATCCGCCGATGATTTTGCGTTTTTGCTCCGGGTCGTTGACGCCGGACAGTGCGCTCATGTAGCGGGCCTCGGCATCGACGCGGATGACCTTGATGCCCATGTGTTCGGCGAACATTGCCATGACCTGATCGCCTTCGTGCAGGCGCAACAGGCCGGTATCCACGAAGACGCAGGTCAGTTGCGAGGCTATGGCGCGGTGCAATAAGGCCGCGACCACCGATGAATCGACGCCGCCGGACAAGCCGAGAATCACTTGGTCGCTACCGACTTTTTCCCGCACCGCGCTGATGCTGTCTTCGATGATGTTGCTGGCGTTCCACAGCGCCGCGCAGCCGCAGATGTCCAATACGAAGCGGCTCAGGATGCGGCCGCCCTGCTTGGTGTGGGTGACTTCCGGGTGGAATTGCAGCGCGTAGAAATTGCGCGCCTCGTCGGCGATGCCGGCAATCGGCGCGCCGTCGGAGCTGGCGATCAGTTTGAAGCCGTTCGGCAATTCGACCACGCGGTCGCCGTGGCTCATCCATACGTCGAGTAGGCCGTAGCCTTCCGGTGAGACGTGGTCTTCGATTTCCGTCAACAGTTTGGAGTGGCCGCGAGCGCGAATTTGGGCGTAGCCGAATTCGCGGTGGTCGGAGGACTCGACCTTGCCGCCCAACTGTTCGGCCATGGTTTGCATGCCGTAGCAGATGCCCAGTACCGGCACGCCCAGGTCGAACACGGCCTGCGGCGCGCGCGGGGTGTCGCTGCTGGTCACGGTTTCCGGACCGCCGGACAGGATGATGCCCTTGGCGCCGAAGTTTTTGACTTCGTCGTCGCGACTGTCGCAGGAATAAATCTCGCAATACACGCCGATCTCGCGGATGCGGCGGGCGATCAGCTGCGTGTATTGCGAACCGAAGTCGAGGATCAGGATTTTGTCGGCGTGGATGTTGGATGCGGGAGTCGTCACGGGAACACCTTGAAGTAACGGAAGCGGCTTGGGCTTTAATCTAGCCCAAGCCGTCGGAAATAACAGAAAATCGGTCGCTGCCTAGAGTACGCGATACTCGCGGTACAGCCGATCCAGCAGGGCTTTGCTATCGGCGACCGGCTGGTTCAGTCCGCGCTCGGCGATGCTGCGTTGCAGTTTTTTCAAAAACCGCAGATAGGGCGCGGCCCGCATGAAGTGGCGCAGGTTGGTGTGGCCGCGCACGATCGCGCCTATCCGGTCGGCGTTGCCGCTCAGCGCTGCCGAGTCGGCTCGGACTTCGGCGGGTTTGAAGAACATCGTCAAGTTACCGCCGTCTTCCGATAAGCGGTATTCGCTTGCGGTCAGGCCGACTTTTTCGCCCATCCGTTGCAGGGTGTTGGCGTTGAAATTGAACAGATGGGCTTCGTGAAAGCTGCTGGCCGGCGATTGGCAGACGGCCTCGACGTTGGGTACTTCGACAACCAGGATACCGTCGGGTTTGAGCAGGCCGCGCAGGCGGCCGAGCACCGCGCTGGGGTCTTCGGTGTGTTCCAGCACGTGCCAAATCGTGACCAGGTCGAAACTGGCGTCGTCCAGTGCGGCGTCCTGGATAAAGCCGATTTGCAGATTCAAGCCGTATTGGGCGGCGGAATATTCGCCGTAGCCCTTGTTCGGTTCGATACCTTGCAGCTCGTGGCCCAGCGATTGAATCAGGTAGGCGAATTCGCCGCCGCCGGTGCCGACGTCCAACACCCGCCGGCGTTGCTGCAACAGATGCTTGATCTTGGCGTGGCGTTCCAACGCCACCCGGCCGGCGCGCAGAATGTGCTTGGCCTTGGGCGCGTAGGTTTGCTTATAGGCCAGACGGTAGTCGTCGGCGTAAAACTGGCGGGGGTCGTGCGGAAACGGGTCGCTCCATACCAGGCCGCAATCCTTGCAGATTACGGTGCGTAACGCCGCGCCGCTACGGGAACGGTTGGACAGTGCCTCGACATGGTGGCCGCCGCACAGGTTGCAGGGCATGGAGGATTCGAGTTGGTTTGCTTGCATGCTGATTTCCGGAAACCCGCCGTCGCCGGTCGGCGACGGCCAGGGAGCGGACCGGGATCGGTCCGGATTAGTTCATGTGGTAGTTGGGCGCTTCCTTGGTGATCGTCACGTCGTGGACGTGGCTTTCCCGCATGCCGGCGCTGGTGACTCGAACGAACTGAGCATTGTTGTGCATTTCTTCTATCGTGCTGTTACCGGTATAGCCCATCGCCGAACGCACGCCGCCCAACAATTGATGGACGATGGCCAGTACCGAGCCTTTGTAAGGCACCCGGCCTTCGATGCCTTCCGGCACCAATTTTTCGACCTGCTCGGTATCTTCCTGGAAATAGCGGTCGCTGGAGCCTTGTTGCTGCGACATCGCACCCAGCGAGCCCATGCCCCGGTAAGATTTGTACGAGCGGCCCTGGAACAATTCGACTTCGCCGGGGGCTTCCTCGGTGCCGGCGAACAAGCCGCCCAGCATCACCGCGTGAGCGCCGGCCGCCAATGCCTTGGCGACGTCGCCGGAATAACGAATGCCGCCGTCGGCGATCAGCGGCACGCCGCTGGCTTTCAAGGCGTCGGCGACATTGCTGACCGCGGTGATCTGCGGCACGCCGACGCCGGCGACGATACGGGTGGTGCAGATCGAGCCGGGACCGATGCCGACCTTGACGCCGTCGGCACCGGCTTCGACCAGCGCCTTGGCCGCCGCAGCCGTGGCGATGTTGCCGCCGATGACCTGCACCTGCGGAAAGTTTTGTTTGACCCAGCGCACCTTGTCCAGCACGCCTTGCGAGTGGCCGTGGGCGGTGTCGACGATAATCACGTCCACGCCGGCCTCGACCAGCGCGCCGACCCGTTCGCCGGTGTCGGCGCCGGTCCCGACCGCCGCGCCGACGATCAGCCTTTCCTGCTCGTCCTTGCAAGCTTGCGGATTGTCCTTGGCTTTTTGAATGTCCTTGACGGTAATCATGCCGCGTAAATGAAAGGCGTCGTTGACCACCAGGACTTTTTCGATGCGGTGGGTATGCAGTTTTTCGATGACTTCCCGGTGGCTGAAGCTTTCGCGCACGGTGACCAGCTTGTCTTTCGGCGTCATGATCTGGCTGATCGCCACGTCGAGGCGGGTTTCGAAACGCAAATCTCGGCTGGTAACGATGCCGACCAATTCTTCACCGTCGACGACCGGCACTCCGGAAATATTCTTGGCGCGGGTCAGTTCCAGCACTTCGTGGACCGTGACGTTGGGCGAAACCGTGATCGGGTCCTTGATGACGCCGCTTTCGTATTTTTTGACCCGCCGTACTTCGCCGGCCTGCTGCTCGACCGTCATGTTCTTGTGGATGATGCCGATGCCGCCTTCCTGGGCGATCGCGATCGCCAAGCGGGCTTCGGTAACGGTGTCCATCGCCGCCGAAACCAGCGGGATGTTCAGGGTGATTTTGCGGGTCAGCCGGGTTTTCAGCTCGACTTCGCGGGGTAATACGGAAGAATGGGCCGGCACCAATAAAACGTCATCGAAGGTGAGCGCTTCCTGAATAATTTGCATAATCACACCTGGGGCTAATCTTTAATAAGCCCGCCATTGTACAACCTAAGCGCGCATCCTAAAAATCGGAAATAGTCAACGGGATTTGCCGGCATCAAGGGGTTTTCCGGGTCAGCTCGGCGACAATGCGCTGATATTCCTCGGCTTTCGGTCGATGCAGATACACGCCCAGCGCCGCCATCAGGCTGAAAATATAGAGGGTGTTGTAACCGTCCCCGATCAGAAACATCCCGAAACCGAACAGCCCGACCCATTCGATCAGCCCCTGGGTGACCGCAATCGTGACCAGATAGCGGGCCGCCGCCGGTTTGGGGCCTGGCATGGTCTGGTTCAGACGCAGCAGGACGTGGCGCAGCAGATTGGTGAACGGAAACAGCACGATGGCAATGCCGTACAGCACGCTACGGATCAGCTCGCGCCGGTCGGCCGGCCAGCCGAGCTGAAACTCGTTCGGCCAGAAGTGGCAAAACGCGTTGTAGGCTAGCAGCAGCGCCAGCATCGCGACGCAGATCAGTTTGTGGGCCGTCAGCTTATCGTGGTTGTCTCGACCAGGCGACTCGGGCATTACTGGCTCCTTAACTGGCGGTGGCGGTAATCGCGCAGGATAACAACAAACGCGACGAAGTCGTAAGCGGCGTGGGCCACCATCGGCATCAGCAGGTTGCGCTCGCCGCCGTAATCCAGCAAAACGCCGAGATAGAGACCGATCAGCAAGGCCAACACCGCGTACAATGGGGTTACCGCGTGTGCCAGCGCGAACACCGTGTTGCTCAGCCAGAGCGCGGGCAGCGCGCCCCAACGGTTCTCCAGCCACGGCTGCAAAAAGCCGCGAAACAACGCTTCCTCGCCGAAGCCGGCTAGACCGGCCAGAATCAGCAGATCGGACCAGTGCCGTCCGACCAGTCGGGCGCCCAACGTCTCCAGCAGCAATTCGCGAATGTCGCGCAACGCCGGATATTCCAGCGCTTGCAGCGCGAAAAACACGATCAACAGCGGCAGCGTGGCCAACAAGCCGTTCGCCAATGCCGGTTCCGACCAAGCCAAGCCCGCGAACGGATCGACGTCGGTCAACCAGCCGAACAGAACCGCCAGCGGCGCCAAGCCGGCCTCGAATAGGCAGGCCAGCCGGAAAAAACGGTCTTGCGGCGGAATCGAATCGGACATTAGCGGTGGCTGCGAGAAGGGGTTGACCGAAAATTCTAAACAAAAACCGTTAAAATTGGCAGTCCAAACCAATCCGAGAGCCGCGCATGCAATGCTTTATTTATAAAAGCCTTAAAAAAGACGAACTCTATTTATATCTGGACAAGAAAGACGATTTCTCGGCTTTACCGGCCGATTTGTTCGCCAGCTTGGGTCGCTTGCAATTCGTGATGGAGCTGGAGTTGACGCCGGAACGCAAACTGGCCAGGGAGAAGGTCGAAAAAGTCATCGCCAGCCTGCGGGCGAAAGGCTTTTTCGTGCAACTCCCGCCCACTCGGCTGGCCGATCCGCTATCGCTTGCCAACGCCAAGCTACACTGAAATCGGCGAATGCCAACCGGTTAATCCGTGCTAACATGGTCGCATTTTTATCGGGGGGCGGCTTTCTCCTGTTTCTCAAAAGACTCACCGGGAATTGTTACAAATGTCAGATAATCCATTAGCTTACGAAGACTCCAAGTCGAGAGGCATTCTGTGGGGATTCGGATCCTTGGTCAGCGTGGTGGTCATCGTGATGCTGGTTTTGGGGGAATGGTGGAGCCAGGAGCCGGAACAATTCAGCGTCGAAGATGAAGCGATCGAACGCATGAACGTGACCCACACCGATCAAATGCCGATCGGCTACGTCTACGCCAACACGCTGGCGCACATTGCCGACGTGATTTTATTCAAGGCCGGCGGGTACTTATCCAACGACGTGGCGCCGCCCGGCTTGTTCTGCGATAACATCCAAAGTTTCGAGTACGGCGCGCTGGTCATGCTGCGCGATGGCACCACCGCCTTGCGCAACCACTTCGCCCGCGACCAGTCGCAATCGGCCGAAGACCCGGATTTGGCGAAAGCGGAGCCTTATTTTTACTACGAACGCAATTCCTGGGCGCTGCCGTCCACCGAATCCGAATACGTTAAAGGCGTCGAGGCATTGCATGGTTACATGGCGCGTTTGCAAAATCCGACTTCGGAATCCAAACCGGCCCAGTTTCATGCCCGCGCGGATAACCTGTGGCAATACACCGAGGTCGTCATCAAACGCTTGGGCGGATTGTCCACCCGTTTGGCGGCCAGTACCGACCGCTTCTCCGGCGCCGCGCACGGCGACCCCTCCAACCCGGTCGATATGAACATGCCGACCATCGGTCAAACGCCTTGGCTGGAAATCGATAACGTGTTCTACGAAGCGCGCGGCGCCAGCTGGGCCTTGTTACACATTCTGCGGGCAATCAAGCACGATTTTTCCGACATTTTGCTCGACAAGCGGGCGATGAATACGCTGGACATCATGATCCAGTCGCTGGAAAAAGCCTTGACGCCGACCTTGAGTCCGGTGGTATTGAACGGCGATGGCTTCGGCCTGTTCGCCAACTATTCGCTGGCGCTGGCCAACTACATCGCCCGAGCCAATGCGGCGGCCTTGGACTTGCGCGACGTGATGAACCGGGGTTAAGGCGGCGATGCAGGACCAAATCAACGAAAACCTGAAAAAAATCGAAACCTGGAAGCGGATCATCTTCATGGTGATCTACGCGGCCATCGACAGCCTGGTGAAGTTGTTGCTGTGGCTGGTAATTCTGTTGCAGGTCGGCTCGGTGCTGCTGACTGGCGCATGCAATCCCAACATCCTGAATTTCGGCCGCTCGCTGTCGATTTACCATTACCACATCTTGCTGTTCCTGACCTTCAATACCGACAAGCTGCCGTTTCCGTTCGCGGACTGGAACGACACCGCCAATCTGGAATTGCCCCACAAACCCTAGTCCGCCATGACCGAGGTACCGCGCAAAATCATCCATATCGACATGGATGCGTTTTACGCGGCGGTCGAGCAACGCGACCACCCGCAATACCGCAACAAGCCGGTCATCGTCGGCGGCCAGCCCGATTCGCGCGGCGTTGTCGCCACCTGCAGCTACGAAGCCCGCGTATTCGGCGTACATTCGGCAATGCCGTCGTCGCAGGCCTACCGGCTCTGTCCGCAAGCGATTTTCGTTAGACCGCGTTTCGACGTGTACCGGGCTGTTTCGGCAGCCATCCGCGCCATCTTCGCCCGCTATTGCGATTGCATCGAGCCCTTGTCGCTGGATGAAGCCTATCTGGACGTCAGCTCGGCCGAATCGGCGATGCGATTGGCCGGGCAAATCAAACAAGCCATTTGCCGGGAAACCGGACTAATCGCTTCGGCCGGCGTGTCCTATAACAAGTTTTTGGCGAAAATCGCCTCGGATTTGGGCAAACCGGACGGTTTGCACTTGATCACCCCCGAGCAAGGCCCCGCCTTCGTCGAAACCCTAGCCGTCGGCAAATTTCACGGTATCGGTCCGGCCACCGAACGCAAGATGCAGGCGCTTGGGATACTGACCGGCCTGGATTTAAAAAAAGCCCCGCTGGCCTTGTTGCAGCATCATTTCGGCAAAGCCGCCCAGCATTATCACGACATCGCCCGAGGCGTCGATCACCGGCCGGTGCGGGCCGACAGACAGCGCAAATCGGTCGGCGTCGAAACCACCTTCGAACGGGACGTCGCCGACGCGGCGACTCAGTCGCGTTTGCTACAGGCTTTATTCAGCCAAGCCCTGTTACGGTTGACCGAAAAGCAGATGACGGCTTACACGCTGACGGTCAAAATCAAGTACCGCAACTTCGTGCAAGTGACCCGCGCCCGGACGCTGGATCGACCGATCGCCGACGACGCGGATACGCGCCTGTTGCTAGCCGAGTTGTTGCACAGCGCCGGCACCGGTAGCGAGCCGGTGCGATTACTGGGGGTCACCTTATCCGGCCTGGACCCGGAGCGCTCCGCCGGGCAGTACCGCCAGCTCGATTTATTCGAACACCTCTAGGACGATCCAACGCTCAAACGCTTTCCAACTGATCCTTGATCGGCAAATGACGGATACGTCGGCCGGTCGCCGCGAAAATGGCGTTGCATAGTGCCGGCGCGATCGGCGGCACGCCGGGTTCGCCGACGCCGCCCAACGGCACATCGAAATCGCCGGCCGGCAGCAAATGCACCCGAATCTCGCGCGGTGCATCGTCGATACGGGCAATCTGGTAGGCATGGAAATTATCCTGTTGCACAGCGCCGTTTTTGAAACTGATCTCGCCTTGAGTAGCCAAGCTGACACCCATATTGCAAGCGCCTTCGATTTGCGAGCGTATCCGTTCCGGGTTGACCTGCGGGCCGCAGTCGACGGCGATGTCGATGCGGGGAATGCTCAGTTTGCCGTCCGCGCCGACCGCAACCTCGGCGACCACCGCCACATAGGTGACGAAGCTGTAATGCGCCGCCAGCCCCAGGCCTTGACCCTTGGGCAAGGCTCGGCCCCAGCCGGCTTCGCGGGTCGCGGTTTCGATGACCCGACGCAAGCGGCCGGTATCGATAGGATAGCGTTCCGGCGATTCGCCGTGGTTCCAGTGGTCGCCGAGACCGCGCGGATCGATTTTGCGAGGCGGTCCTATCAAGGCCAGCAAAAAATCGCGGTGATCCTGGCCGGCCGCCGCCGCCAACTCGGCGACGAAGGATTGCACCGCGAACGCGTGCGGAATGTTCGAAACCGAACGGAACCAACCGATTCGGGTATGGGCCTCGGCCTCGGCGGTTTCGATGCGTAGATGCTCGATCGCGAACGGCACGTTGATCACGCCCATGCCCAATTCCACCGGCATCGGCAATTTGCTGCCGGCGACAAAGGTCGAGGAAATGCTCGGCGAGGCGGTGCGATGCAACCAGGACAGGGGTTTGCCTTCCGCGCTTAGTCCGGCTTCCAGGCGATCGAGCGTCACGGTGTGATAATAGGAATGGTGCAAATCGTCTTCGCGGGTCCAGGTGACTTTGACCGGTTTGCCGGCCATCGCTTGCGACAGCAAGGCCGCTTCGATTACATAGTCCGGCATCGATTTGCGGCCGAAGCCGCCGCCGAGCAAGGTGACGTGAACCGTTACCTTGTCCTCGGGTAGTTTCAGCCATTTGGCGACCTTTTCCCGGCTCAATTGCGGCGCTTGCGTGCAAGCCCACACTTCGCAACGGCCGTTGCCGATGCGGGCGGTCGCCGCCGGCGGCTCCATCGGTGCCTGGGCCAGATGCGGGACGTAATATTCGGCTTCGACGCGTTTGGCGGCGGAATTCAGCGCGGCCCCGACATCGCCTTGCTGACGGACCACCTTGGCGGGTTGGCGCGCCGCCGCCTCCAGCTCGGCTTGGTAGGCCGAGGAGTCGTACCCGGCGTGCGGGCCGGCGTCCCATTCGATTTTCAACGCCGCGCGTCCCTGAATCGCCGCCCAGGTGTTGGTCGCGATCACCGCGACGCCGCCCAGCGGATTGAATTCGGCCGGCGGCGGACTGCCGGGCAATTCGACGATCTTGATCACGCCCTTCACGGTTAGCGCGGCACCGGCATCGTAGCTCTTAAGCTTGCCGCCGAAGACCGGCGGCCGGGCAATCACGGCATACAACATGCCTTTCAGTCGAGTATCGATGCCGTATTGAGCCTTGCCGGAAACGATGTCGGCGCCGTCGTAAATATCCGACTGGCCCTTGCCGATGTAGCGAAATTCGGTCGGCGCTTTCAATCGCAGGGTATCTCGTTCAGGCACCGGCAGTTTCGCCGCCGCCTTGGCCAGTTCGCCGTAGCCGACGGTCTTGCCGCTGGGTAGATGTTTGACCTGATGCAGCTCGGCGCGTACCTCTTCGAGAGGCACCCGCCATTTGGCCGCCGCCGCTGTTTCCAGCATGCGCCGGGCCGCCGCGCCGACCCGGCGCATCGGCAGGAAAAAATGCCGAGTGCTGCGCGAGCCGTCGGTATCCTGATTGCCGAAGCGGACCTCGTCGCCGGGCGCTTGCTCAACCCTCACCCGTGCCCAATCGGCTTCCAGTTCGTCGGCGACCACCATCGGCAAACTGGTACGCACGCCCTGACCCATTTCCGAGCGGTGGCAAACGATGGTGACCATGCCGTCGGCGGCGATTGCAACGAACACCAGCGGATCGTCTATCCAGCCGTGCGGCATCGCGTCGGCGCCGTACTTTGCCGGGGTTTGCGGCGATGCGGTTTCGTCGGCTTTCAACATGGCCGGAAAGCCCGCGGCCAGTACGAAGCCGGTCAGCGCGCTGGTTTTCAGGAACTCGCGGCGGCTGACGTTGACGATGCTTAGCGCGTCGCCGGGACGATCGGAAAACGGCCGGTTCATACGGGCTCCTCGTTCAGACTCGCGGCTTGTTTGATCGCCGCGCGGATGCGTTGGTAAGTACCGCAGCGGCATAAATTCACGCTCATCGCCTTGTCGATGTCTTCATCGCTGGGCCGAGGGTGTTGTTTGAGCAGCGCGGTGGCCGACATGATTTGTCCGGACTGACAATAGCCGCATTGCGGTACATTCAAGGCCAGCCAGGCGTCCTGCACCTTGCGGCCGACCGGGTCGTTGCCGACGGCTTCTATCGTGACGATTTTCTTGCCGGCCGCCGCCGAGATCGGCGTCACGCAGGCGCGGGTGGGGGTGCCGTCCAGATGCACCATGCAGGCTCCGCACACCGCCATGCCGCAGCCGAACTTGGTGCCGGTCATGCCGAGCCGGTCGCGCAAGGCCCACAGTAGCGGCGTGTCGTCGGGCAGATCGATTTTATGGCGTTTGCCGTTGATATCGAGCGTGGTCATGGTCTATCGCTCCGTTAGGTGTCGCGAAAAATGCCGTGTGGCGAGTGGGCGCATCGTACACGGCGGTTGTCGGCCGGTAAAGCGGCCGAATTAACCGGGCGGACTTGCCGGGAGGCCGCTCAACGGTACGCAACCCGCGCCCCGCCGAACCGCGACCATTTCGGCAACGATCGCTAGCGCGATTTCCTCGGGCGTTTTCGCGCCTAAATCCAGTCCGGCGGGCGCCCGGATACGCTTCAGGGAGGTTTCGTCCCAACCTTCGCCGGCCAAGCGCGAAATCACCAATTGCGCGCGTTTACGGCTGGACACCAATGCGATGTAGCCGGCTTCGGAATTTAGGGCCTGGGTCAACGCGTCGTAATCGCCCTTGTGGTGGGTGGCGACGACGACAAAATCGCCGGCAAACGGTTGCAATTGTTGATAGCGCTGATCGTCGGTAATCAGCCGGCAGGCGCCGGGGAAGCGTGTCGGCAAGGCCTGATGATCGTCAACGATGGCGTCGAAACCCAGGCGACCGGCGAATTCGCACAAGGCCTCGACGATGCGGCCGTGGCCCAACAGCCAGGCGCGCGGTTTCGGCACCACCGGCTCGACGTAGACCCGCATACTGCCGCCGCACGGCATGCCGGCGCCGAATACTTCGTCGGTCAGATCGACATCGATCACGCAGGGTTCGCCGCTGGCCAGGGCTTTTAGCGCGGTATCGACCGCCATCGCCTGCGCGCAACCCCCGCCTATCCAGCCGGCCAGGACCTCGCCGGTTTCGCCGATCAGTGCCTTGGCGCCGGGTTTGGCCGACGACGAACCGAGAATTTCGATCACGGTGGCCAGGGCGTGCGGACGGCGGGCGTCGCGCAATTCAAGTTGCAAACTTAACAGATCGGGTTTTTGCATTGTCGGGGGAGTAAGTCTTCGGGCCTGTCGATGTCGCGGAAAATACCGGGGTCGTCGCAATCGAGCAGCATGAGTTGATGAAGATGGGCTTGGATGACCGATTTTGCACCTTGATCGCCTTGCAATGCAATCAATTCAGGCGCCAATGCCTCGGCGAAACCGACCGGATGGCCGCGCTGGCCGTTGAACACCGGGGCAGCCACTAAGGCGCCGCCGCGCAAGGCCTCGGCGACTTTGATCACCGTACTCGGCAATATCCAGGGCATGTCGGCCAGCGCCACCAACCAGCCGCCGGCCGGCGAGGCCACCTGCACGCCGCGGGCCAAGCTGTGTCCCATGCCCAGGTCGGCATCGCGGCAAACCGCGACTTCGGCGCCGGCGGCTTGCAAACGCTCGGCCAAGGCCTGATTGTCCGGCCGAACCACCGCGACGACCCGATCGCAACCCTCCGCCAGATTCCGGTAGGCGCGTAGCGCAATAGGTTCTCCATCCGGCAGGCATTGACTCAATTTGTCGGCGCCGTAACGACGACTAGCGCCGGCGGCCAACAGAATTCCGACTATTTTCGGCATCGGCTAAAACATGCGGTTGAG
The DNA here is from genome assembly GCF_001644025.1 of Methylomonas koyamae. Lineage (GTDB taxonomy): Bacteria > Pseudomonadota > Gammaproteobacteria > Methylococcales > Methylomonadaceae > Methylomonas > Methylomonas koyamae_A. The sequence goes on along the minus strand of NZ_LUUK01000078.1, from coordinate 59,344 downwards.
TGTGGCGACATCGGGACGGGTGAAAAGCCTGGATTCGAGTTAAGCGTTACCGAACTGGGGAAACGGCGCGCCGGTGAGTCCGATTGCGAAGCGCGACTGATTTCCATGCCCGGCACTCGGCGATTTTTGCCACGCCCGGACCGCCGGCGAACCTTAGCATCGTCGCAACGGCGGCGCAATCGCCCGTTGGATTCTTCACGCTGGCGCTTAATTCGTGTTTGTCGGACTCTCGGTAGTGCGGGTCAATTTGGCGGGGGGCGCTTTCGCGTTATTACGGGGGGCAACTCATAGGCCACGGGTGGACCGACGTTTACCTTCGCGGCTAAAGTCGTTCCGGCGCTCGTCTGTGCATTTTTCGGCGCAAAACGTCGGTTTCCGTCGGTTGGGACTCTGCGCTGACATACAAAGCCTGGGCGGACAACGGGCAGGCCGACTATAATTGGCACAACTTCGTCTTGAAAACCGCACCGATGCTCAAGCTCCGTTTTTCGCCAGCGATATTGCCGATAGCGCTATTGGTCGCGTTGCTGGCCGGTTGCGCCGGCGACGACAAGAAGGCGCTGAATATCGCCCCGCAAGCAATACCGGCCGACGCGCCCAAGGTGGTCGCCGAGGCCTTGCAATTGCAGGGGCGGCCTTACGTTTACGGTGGAGCTTCGCCCAGCCAGGGCTTCGATTGCAGCGGCTTGGTGTATTACGTCTATAACCGCCAAGGCTTGCGTCTGCCGCGCGATACCTTTTCGTTGGCCACCCAGTTGCCGGCCGTCCATCCGGAGCAGCGCCGGCCGGGCGATCTGTTGTTTTTCAATACCGACAAGCCCTACTCCCACGTCGGCATTTACGTCGGCGACGACCGCTTCGTGCATGCCCCCAGTAGTCGGACCGGTCGGGTCATGGTGTCCGATTTGAATCAACCGTACTGGCGGGAACGCTTCATCGGCGTGCGCCGGCCGCCCAGCCAGCCCGCGCTATCGATGAACGAAGCTTGTTTCGGCGGCTAGTATTGGCGGCCGCGCCCGTTTCTCGCGAAAATACGAACAGGTTGGGAGCCGTTCGCCGCCGGTTGAGCCCAAATCCGGCCACGCACCGTTAAGCGCACTCGTTAAACAAGCACAAGGCTATGAATCAACGCATTCCTGCTCTCGATAATCTGCGCGGTTTGGTGATGGTACTGATGACGCTGGACCATACCCGCGACTTTTTCAGCAACGCCCATTTCGATCCGACCGACCTGGACAAAACCTCCCCGGCCCTGTTCATGACGCGCTGGATCACCCATTTTTGCGCGGCGGTGTTCGTGTTCCTGGCCGGCACCAGCGCTTATCTGTGGGCGACCAAACGCGGTCCGGACGCACCGCTCGGCGAATTTCTGGTCAAACGCGGCCTGCTGTTAGTCGTGTTGGTGGCGACCGTCGAAGCCTTTGCCTGGAACTTCCGGGCCGACTTGCGCCAGCTCGACGCCGGTGTTTTATGGGCGATCGGCTGGTCGATGATCGCGTTGGCCGGCCTGGTCAAACTACCGCTGGCTTGGGTGGCGGCGTTCGGCGGCACCATGGTGGCGACCCATAATTTGTTCGACGGGATTAAACCGGAACACTTGGGCGGGTTCGGCCCGTGGTGGGCGGTGTTACACACCGGCGACGACATCGATTTCGACGCCGGTTGGAAACTGAATCCCTATTATCCGCTGATACCGTGGATCGGCGTGATGGCGCTGGGTTACGGTTTCGGCCGGCTGATCGGTCGGCCGGGCTGGCAAAGCGGTCGGCGGCTGGCCGGATTGGGCACCGCGCTGATTCTGGGATTTGTCGCGCTGCGCTACAGCAATCTTTATGGCGATCCCAAACCCTGGCAAAGCTACCCGGACCCGGCATTCACGCTGCTGTCGTTTATCAATTGCCATAAATACCCGCCGTCCTTGCTGTACTTGCTGATGACCTTGGGTCCGGCCTTGCTGTTCCTGGCAGCCAGCAGCGGTCGGCTGTTGCCGATTTTGCCGGTGTTCGGTAAGACCCCGCTGTTTTACTATTTGATCCATCTTTACCTGATACACGGTTTGGCGGTGCTAATCGCCTATTGGACCGACGGTCCGGTCGCTGCCATCGCCGGCGGCGGCATTTGGCGGAAAGACTTGCCGGTGGACTACGGCTACGGGTTGCCCGGCGTTTACGCGATTTGGCTGCTGGTGTTGCTGATGCTGTATCCGGTCTGCCGCTGGTTCGAAGCCTTCAAGGCGGCGCGTCCGGATTGGCGGTGGCTGCGCTATTTGTAGCGCGCTGCGAAGGCTAAGTCGCCTCGACGACCACCGCCGTCAAGTCATGCACTTCAAAGCGTTTGGTGGCCGCGCGCGACACAGCGGTCACCCGTGGCGCCAAACGAAAGATCGGCCAAGGCTACCTAATTTTTACAACAACCGGCTCTACCGAAAGAGGAACATTCGTGCTGGAACTAGACTGGATTGCTGCCTACCTGGGTCTGGGCGTTGCGGTCGGCTTCTTTGCCGGCTTGCTGGGTATCGGCGGCGGCGGCATTATGGTGCCGGTGTTGACCACTTTGTTCGCAATGCAAAACTTCGGCGCGGCTCACTTGGTACACATGGCGCTGGCAACTTCGATGGCGGCCATCATCGTGACGTCGATCGCCAGCCTGCGCGCCCATCATCGGCATGGGGCGGTGATCTGGCCGGTGGTATGGACGCTCTCGCCCGGCATTATCGCCGGCACCTTCGCGGCGGCGTTCGTTGCCGCGTTGATTCCAAACCGACCGTTAGCCCTGTTTTTCGTGGTGTTCATGGCTTATGTGTCGCTGCAAATGGTGCTCAACGTCCGCCCCAAGCCCAGTCGACAGCTACCCGGTGCCATGGGTTTGAGCCTGGTTGGCCTGTTGATCGGCGCGGTGTCGGCGCTGGTGGCGATCGGCGGCGGCTCTTTGACCGTGCCGTTTCTAAGCTGGTGCAACGTGCGCATCCAGAATGCGATCGGCACCTCGGCGGCGGTCGGCCTGCCGCTGTCGCTGGCCGGCACTTTGGGCTACATGGCCAGCGGTTGGCGGGTCGAAGGCCTGCCGGCCCATAGTTTCGGCTACATCTATTTGCCGGCGGTGGCGGCGATTGCGCTAGTCAGCGTGGTGACCGCGCCATTGGGCGCCAGACTGGCCCATCGCCTGCCGGTACCTGCCTTGAAAAAACTGTTCGCGCTGTTGTTGTTGCTGCTGTCCGCCAAGATGCTGCACACCGTTTACGGCGCCTGAAACCCGGCCGGGAAAATCGGCGGGCGGCCGAGCGCGATTGGTTATAATGCCGGACAACGGAATGCACTATAAAGTGGAGGGATTTCATCCATGCCGCGCCGCGGCTATTGACTGGGGAAGAATATAAATGGCTGATGAACTACATAAAATCCTGATCGTCGGCGGCGGTGCCGCCGGTCTGGAGCTGGCGACCGAACTCGGGAAAAAACTCGGCAAGTCCGGCCGGGCGGAGATCACGCTACTGGATGCCGCCTCGACTCACATCTGGAAGCCGTTGCTGCACGAAGTCGCCTCCGGCACCTTGGCCGAAGCCGAGGAAATCGAATACATGGCTCAGGCCCACCGCAACCATTTCCGTTTCCTGTTCGGCCGCATGGAAGGCTTGGACCGCGCCGCCAAGGAAATCATCGTCGCACCGATCAACAACAAACAAGGCGCCGAACTGATTCCGGCCCGCCGCTTCAAATACGACAGCTTGGTGATGGCGGTAGGTAGCGTCAGCAACACCTTCGGCATCAAGGGCGTCGACCAGCACTGCATGTTTATCGACACCACTACCCAAGCCTATCGCTTTCAGCGCCAGCTGGTCGAAACCTATTACATCCAGTCTTACGCCAACCAAAGCAGGCAACGCGACAAGCCGTTGTCCATCGTCATCGTCGGCGCCGGTGCCACCGGCGTGGAGTTGTCCGCCGAATTGCACGAGGTCACTAAACTGCTGGCGACTTACGGCCTGGAAGGCTCGATAGAAGTCAACATCACCATCATCGAAGCCGCCACCCAATTGCTGCCAGCCTTGCCGCCGCGTTTGTCGCAAGCCACCCAAGACCAATTGCTCAAGTTGGGCATCCAGTTGAAGCTGGGCCGCAAAGTCACCGAAGTCACCGAGACCGAAGTGCATACCTACGACGGCGAGGTGTTCGACGCCGATCTGAAAGTCTGGGCCGCCGGTATCAAGGCGCCGGACTGGATGAAAAGTCTGGACGGTTTGGAAACCAACCACATCAACCAGCTGGTGGTGGATCAAACCCTGCAAACCAGCGATCCCGACGTATTCGCGATCGGCGACTGCGCCGCCTGCGCCTGGGCCGACCATGCCGGTAACGTGCCGCCGCGCGCTCAGGCCGCCCATCAAATGGCCTCGGCCGTTGCCAAGACCATCGTCAACCGTCTGAACGGCAAGGCGCCGGTTAAATTCGTTTACCACGATTACGGCTCGCTGGTGTCGCTAGGTAAATTCAGCACGGTCGGTTCGTTGATGGGCAGCCTGATGGGTACGGTCAGCGTCGGCGGTTTCATCGCCTATGTGGTGTATTTGTCGCTGTACAAAATGCACCAAGTGGCGATTCACGGCTATTTCCGCACCGCGATGCTAACCCTGTCCAACCTGTTCCGGCGCAGTACCCACGCCAAAATCAAGATGCACTAATCCACCCGACGAGCGAGCGCAATGTTAGAAATCGAATACGAATTCCGCGAGGAAGACCTGGTTCACTTCAACGAACTCAGGCTGAAAAGCGATCCGGAAATGCAAAAGAAAATCCGCAACAACCGCCTGTTCGCCCCCGGCGTGATGATGGCGATCGGTTTGTTTTACTACGTGTACTACGTGGATATGATGACCACCGCCTACATCACGATCTTGGCGCTGGGTTGGGCGTTTGCGTCGCCTTTCATCATGAAAATCGACATGCGCCGCCAATTCTTCAATAAATACACCGAGGCCGAGAAAAAAGCCATGTTCGGCATCCACCATCTGACGGCGGAGCCGGAGTTCTTGCGGGAAACCTCGCCGGGCGGCAAGCATAAAACGCTGTGGAAAGACATGCTGCGCGTCGAGCGCCATAAGGATTACGTCTACATTTACGTCGATTTCGACGCCGCCATCGTCATTCCTCGCGCAACCGTCAAAAAGGGCGATCTCAAGGTGTTCGCCAAGCAGGTGGAAGGCTTGATCGAGCGCGCGAGCTGAGCTTTCGCCTGCCCGATAGGCTTTTGCCGCGACTTCGCCCAGCCAACCGCTTGTCTCAAGACGTCAATTGGTCTCTCCGCATCGGCGATGGAACGCTGATGCAAAAGTCGTTTTTGCCGGCGAGCTTGACCTGATACATCGCTTTGTCGGCATGATCGATCAACTGGGCAATCGACAAATGGGCGTGCTCCGGTCCGCTGGCGCAGATGCCTATGCTAACGCCGATATTCGCGTTTCGGCCCTGATTCAACGGGATGTCTTGCAGCAGTAAGCGGATTGTTTTTTGTGCTATCCGGCTTAAGTCGGCTTGGTTGATCGCCGGTTTGCAGATTAAAGCGGCCAGAAATTCGTCTCCGCCCAGCCTAACCAGAATATCGTTTGCCCGAAAACAAGCCAATAAGCGTTCGGCTACCGCTATCAGAACGGTATCGCCGGCTTCGTGGCCGTAGTTATCGTTGATCGGTTTGAAATTATCCAAGTCCATCAGGAAAATCGCGAAGCCGCAGGCTTCTTGCAGGGCCAGATCGCGCATCAGATTGAGGCGGGTTTCCAGTCCATTGCGATTGAACAGCTTGGTCAATGGGTCGCGCTCCGCCTTAAAACGCGTTTGCAGTTCTTCAATCTTTCGTTCCGTGATATCGATTACGATCATTTGCACGAAAGCGCTGCCTTCGAATTCCGACGTTTCGCTCACCCTGGCTTTTGAAAACAGGCATTGAGCCCAACGCGGTCCATCTAGGTCGTCTGTAGTCGCCAATTCGAATTCGCCGTTCGTCAACTCGCCGGCGGTTAGCGTGTCGAATACGATACGATTAATTTGGCGGGCATCCTTGAAAAATTGCTCTACGCGGGCCGGACCTTCGGGCGCCGCGTCCAGACGCAACACCTCACGGCAAACCGGGTTGTGCAAAATGACATCGCCATGTTCGTTCAGCACGCAGATACCCACGCTGGCATTCTCGAACAGCAGTCGAAAACGTTGTTCAAGCTTTTCGAGCTGCTCGCGCAACTCACGTTCGGAATGAATACGGAAATGCGAAATATCCAACAGGAAATTGATGTCGGCGATCAAGTGGCCAATTTCGTCCTTTCGGTGGCTAAGCGGACAGTGCAAGCGTTTCGTGCCGCTTGGGTCGATACGGTTCAGTGTGGATGCCACCGTTTTGATGGTGCGCACGAAGATTTGCTGGATAGCCAGCATGATGATCAGCGCCACGATCAACGTGTACGACGACAGGAGTAGCGCCTGATTTCGAGCGATCAGCTTGGCATTGCGCTCGATAATGTCGTGTTTGGGGAAAATTTGCAGCACACCGACTTTCTCGCCCGGACTGAATGGAGAATCCAGGTCGAGCGCTAACGGCGCTTCGCCGAGAGCATCATTCAGCGGTTTATGGTCATTGGTCGAATGCCAACCGCTTTGACTTTTCAGCAAGACGCCGGCTACGACTTCGTTATTCATTAAACCGCCGATAACGTCGTCCGCAATCTCTTGGTTATCCAGGTAAGCCGCGATCTGCGCGCTTTTTTCGACGGTTTTGGCTAATTCCATGATTCTGGCGTAAGCCTTATTGCGCTCTTGCCGCAACGTATCGGTATAGGACACCGCCGAGCCGACCCCCGCGACCAACAGCGCAAAAAAACTGATGACCAGCGTAATCCGTACCGAAAGTTTCTTAAAGGTGATCATGAGTTAGGCGAGTGAGTCGTCAGTCGGCCGGTTTTAGACGATATACGACTTTGCAACAGCCGTCATAGTCCCGGCCGTCGACATAACCGATGGCATCGGCGTTTTCCTTGACCGCCGACAACACCGCGGCCGGACTGGGCAGCATTTTCGGCGGCGTGGCGTTGCCGGTGAACAGTAATCTAGCCCAATAGGCATTGACTTGGGGAACGGATTTGCCGACCAATTGTTGATAAAAATGCGCGCGGGTCGGGGAGTCCTGCGCCAGATCGATCGTAAACACGGCTTTGCCGCTGTGGAAATTCTGCTGGCGTCCCATGAAGAAGTCGATCACTTGGTTGCGGCTAAACTCCATGGCCTGATTGGTTTGATTGACCACCACCAAAACCTCCTCGCCGCAACATGCGGGTTGCCCGTGTAGCGTCGCCAACGGAATCAGAAAAATATAGGGATTCAAGAAACGGCGCTTGCCGGCCGGCAGCGCTTCCGAAGGGCTGACCCGCCTTGCATCGCTACGATTGGTGCCTCGGAAACGTCTCATGTTCAAACGGCCCGCCATCATTAAAAAGACCAATTCATGCTGAGCGAAAACAAATCGACATCTAAATCCGGCGTCGAAATCTCACGGCTGCCGTTCAGCCAAAGACTGGAAGAGTTAGCGGCGACATGACTGTGGTCCCATTGAATCTTCGCGGCCAAATTGGGCGCGAAATCCCAGCGGGCACCCAAACTGATGGTCTCCTGATTGATTCTATACTCTTGCATGGCTATCGAAGTCGCGGCATACAGTTGGTCTTGCAACGGACCCGAGATTTCCGGCGGTACGACCGTTTTTGACTCGCCGCTTGGTCTGGCGATGCTGAACAAGAGATAGGGTGTAATGTCGCCGATATGTCGGCCAATACTGAAGTAACCGCTGAATTGGCTTTGTATTTCGGGCACGCCGGAATCGAGATAACCAAACTCGCTTTGAATGCTCCATTCGTTGGCGTTATAGGCGGCGCCTATTGAGTAAAAGCCAATGCCTTTTCCAACCTTGTTGAGTTGGGCGGCGTAATCGGCCGCATTGCTCCAGACTGTTCTCAGTCCTGGGGCGCTGAGCCCTTGGAGCAGCTGCGAGATTCCGACGAAGTTTTTATCGAAAATGGTATAGGTGGCGCCGAGGGACAACTGCCAGTCCTCGTCTTCGTAACTGAATTTGCCACCGAATATCGGCGAAAGCGCCAAGGTGTTTTTTGAAACGGTATCGAGCTGAAAGATCGGAAACGAATGCGAGTAACTACCGGCAAACGCTTTCGCTTGAAAAAAACCCTGTGCCAGCGGTACGCGCCAAGCCAGGTCCACGCCATCAAAGTTTTGGTTAATCAAGGAGCCGTAAAATTCCGTCGGCGGCCTTTCCCACAAATAGGCGTAACCGACATTGCGGTAATCGGATAGCAGATAAACATCTAGCCCCAGGCGTCCCGCGCGCACGGTGAAGTTGCGGCTGGGTTGCCAGCGCAGCAAGCCCCAAAATAAGTTTTCGTTCAATGAGTTGTACGATCTGTCCTTAATTAGGAACTGCACCATTGCATCCCATTCGTCGGTAAATTTGGCGCTGGCCTGAATACCGAGTTGGGTGCTAGATCTCCACGACCAATGACCGTCGAAGGTGTTCGGTTGATCGGTCGATGTTTGTAAATACAGGATGTCGCTGCTGTCGTAAACAACGCCTAAGGTACCAAAACTGCTCAGGCGTAATTTTCCATCCTCCGTGGAAAAAAAGTCCGCACGAACGGTTCGCACGCTCAATAGAATCGGCAGACTACACACAAACAATGAAATTATCCGCTTCACGACGCACTCCGAATGCCTAGGGCAATGGCGTTAAGTTAACAAAATCAAATCATGTCGCATTTCATAAGTTATTGAAAAATATTTGAATAAAACATTACAGAGGCGTCAGTGCCAGTGCCGGAACTGTCGGAAACCGATGGATCACTGGATTAGCGCATTGAGATTACGAAGCCTACCGTCAACCGTCAAATCGACTCTTACGGTATACATTGTCAACGTCCGCACGGTATTCAGAGCGTTTGGAAGGCGATTTCAGCACAACCGAGTCGTTTGCAGACTCAACAAGTGTAGACGTTGCGCGTTGATGATGGAATGAAACCGGATAGGCAGCTTATTGTTGTGCGGCGTCTTCAATGAATAGGCCCAAAACAACCTCTCGACCTGTCTTGCTTCAACCGCATTGGGTCGCGATCAAGAGCGCCGGTCTTGCGAGCGGGGTCGATCAGTCAGGGCTTTCGGAATTCGGATTAGCATGGCCCGTCCAACTTAGCTTCTTGTATTTTTCCGGACTATCTTTAACCGAATATAATCGATAAAGTGGCGCCGGTTCGACGCGAGCGTCAGGCCGACCGGGCATGCAATCACCTCTTGGAAGTAGTAAAGCAGATGAAAAATTATCCCGAAGTAAAGATTCCTTCCCTGGATGCCTGGGCCAAGGCGGCCGCGAAATCCGCGCCGGGTGGCGCGGTCGAGAACCTGACCTGGACAACGCCGGAGGGGCTCGCGGTCAAGCCGCTCTATACCAAGGCCGATACCGAAAACCTGCCGTTCGCCGATACCCTGCCGGGATTCGAACCGTTTTTGCGCGGCCCGCAAGCGACGATGTACGCGGCGCGGCCCTGGACCATCCGCCAATACGCCGGCTTTTCGACCGCCGAGGAATCCAACGACTTCTATCGTAAGGCTTTGGCCGCGGGCGGCCAGGGTATCTCGGTGGCCTTCGACCTGGCTACCCATCGCGGTTACGACTCCGACCATCCGCGGGTGACCGGCGATGTCGGTAAGGCCGGTGTGGCGATCGACTCGGTGGAAGACATGAAGATTCTGTTCGACGGTATTCCGCTCGACAAAGTCTCGGTGTCGATGACGATGAACGGTGCGGTGTTGCCGGTGCTGGCCGGCTACGTGGTCGCCGCCGAGGAGCAGGGCGTGTCGATGGCACAATTGTCAGGGACCATCCAGAACGACATCCTCAAGGAGTTCATGGTCCGCAATACCTATATCTACCCGCCGACGCCGTCGATGAAGATTATCGCCGACATCATCGCCTACACGGCCAAGCACATGCCCAAGTTCAACTCGATCTCGATCTCGGGGTACCACATGCAGGAGGCCGGCGCGACCCAAGCCTTGGAACTGGCGTTTACCTTGGCCGACGGCCTTGAGTATGTAAAAACCGCGATGGCCTCGGGCATGGATGTGGACGATTTCGCCGGCCGGCTGAGTTTCTTTTTCGCGATCGGCATGAACTTCTATCTGGAAGTGGCAAAGCTGCGCGCCGCGCGCCTGCTGTGGTGGCGGATCATGAAGTCCTTCAACCCGAGCAATCCGAAATCGATGATGCTGCGCACTCACAGCCAAACCTCGGGCTGGTCGCTGGCCGAGCAAGACCCCTATAACAATGTGGTGCGAACCACGATAGAGGCGATGGCGGCGGTGTTCGGCGGCACCCAGTCGCTGCATACCAACGCGCTCGACGAGGCCATCGCCCTACCCACTGAATTCTCGGCGCGGATCGCCCGCAACACGCAGTTGATCATCCAGGAAGAGACCCACATCACCAAGGTTATCGATCCCTGGGCCGGCTCGTACATGATGGAATCGCTGACCCAGGACATTGCAGACAAGGCTTGGGCCATCATCGAAGAAGTTCAGGCGATGGGTGGCATGACCAAGGCGGTCGAGACGGGCTGGGCCAAGCTGCAAATCGAAAAATGTGCCACCCAAAAGCAAGCCAATATCGATTCGGGTCGAGACGTGATTGTCGGCGTTAACAAATACAAACTACCTCAGCAAGACGCCATCGATATTCTGAATGTCGATAACCACGCGGTCCGCGACGCGCAGGTGGCGCGTCTGGCCGAGATTCGCGCCAGCCGCGATGACGGAGCGGTTCAGGCGGCTCTCGACGCCCTCGGCGACTGCGCGAAAAGCGGCGAAGGCAATCTGCTCGACCTGGCCATCAAGGCTATTCGCCTGCGTGCCACGGTCGGCGAAATCTCCGAAGCGCTCGAACAGGTCTGGGGCCGCCATCGCGCCAGCAATCAGGTCGTGACCGGCGTGTACGGCGCGGCCTTCGAGGCCGATCAGGAGTGGACGCAACTTAAGGAACAAGTCAACGATTTTGCGGCCGCCGAAGGTCGCCGGCCGCGCATCATGATCGCCAAATTAGGCCAGGACGGTCACGACCGCGGCGCTAAGGTCGTCGCGACCGCCTTCGCCGATCTGGGCTTCGACGTCGATATCGCGCCGCTGTTTCAGACGCCGGAAGAAGTCGCCCGCCAAGCCATCGAAAACGACGTGCACGCGATCGGCGTATCGACGCTGGCGGCCGGCCATAAAACGTTGGTGCCGGCGCTGATCGACATTTTGGCCGGGCAGGGCGCCGGCGATGTCATCGTCTTCGTCGGCGGCGTGATTCCGGCCCAGGACTACGAGTTTTTGTTCGCCGCCGGCGCCAAGGGCGTGTTCGGACCCGGCACGCCGATTCCGCAATGCGCGCGGGATGTGTTGAACGCCATCCAAGCGGCGCAAGCGCCGACGGCATCCTGATCCGGGGCCAACAGCATGCCGGTTCTACCGAATTTCCAACTCAACCGCGAAGACCAAGCGCTGGTCGGTGCCGTGCTCGCCGGTCAGCGCCGCGCCTTGGCCAAGACGATTACCCTGATCGAGTCGACCCGTAGCGACCATCGCCAGCGGGCAGGGACCCTGTTGCATGCCCTGCTGCCGAACAGCGGCAACTCGATTCGGCTCGGCATTTCCGGCACGCCGGGCGTCGGTAAATCCACGTTTATCGAGGCACTCGGCTTGCACCTGATCGAACAGGGGCATCGGGTCGCGGTGCTGGCGGTCGATCCGTCATCCTCGTGCTCCGGCGGTTCCATTCTCGGCGACAAAACCCGGATGGAATTATTGTCCGCACGCGACGAAGCCTTCATTCGCCCATCGCCTTCATCCGGGTCGCTGGGCGGCGTCGCCGCTTCGACGCGAGAAGCCATGCTGGTTTGCGAAGCGGCGGGCTTCGATGTGATCATCGTCGAAACCGTTGGTGTTGGTCAGAGCGAGACAGCGGTCGCGGGCATGACCGATGCGTTCTGCCTATTACAGCAACCTAACGCGGGCGACGATCTGCAGGCGATGAAAAAAGGTATCGTCGAACTGGCCGACATTTTCGTCGTCAACAAGGCCGATCTCGATCCCGTGGCAGCCGACCTGACCGCAGGCCAAATCACGGGGGCGCTGACACTGCTGCGGCCAAGCGCCGCGCGCTGGCAGCCGCCGGTACTGAAAGTCAGTGCGGCTCTGGGTGAAGGTATCGGCAATTTCTGGCAACAACTCGGCCTCTTTCGCCAGACCGTCGGCGAAACCGGCGAATTGGCCGCTAAACGCAGGCATCAGTCGTTATCCTGGATGTGGGCGCTGATCGAGTCCGGCCTCCAGGAACGCTTTCGAGAAAACCCCGGCGTCCGGGCCGCCATGCCGGATTTAAGCGCCGCCGTCGAAAACGGCAGCGTATCGCCTACGCTGGCTGCGCACCGTTTGCTCGAACTGATGGGCGATACTACCGGGATTTAGCCCGAACGCTGGGCGACAATAAGGCAAAAGGGGCATGCCGGTTAGCCGATAGCAGGCATTAAAATAGCGCACATACTACCTGCCCAAGGTTTGCATCATACGACTGACCGCATTTTCGGCTCGAGGTGTGCTGAGCAGATGAACATCGTTAGTCATCAACGCCCAGGCAGAAATATCGACCTCAGTTTTTCGACGCCAATTGGTGCATCCTTACGCTGCGGGAACTGCGAATAAATCTGCGGTAACTTAGCTGGATGGCTTGCCGTCGGTTAGCGGGTGCAAGGAGGATTTCTCGGTGTTACCGGCTTCGGTTGTTTGGGAGTCAAGGTTGTTTTGAAGCGCGCGCCGCGCCCGAAAGGCGCCCGGCGGCTCTTGGAATTGCTGACGGAATTGGCGATAAAAGTAAGACAAATCGTTAAACCCGGATTGGAAGGCGATCGCCGCGATATCAAGGTGGCGGAACTTGGGGTCGGCCAGCAGCCGGCATGCCCGGGCAATTCTGAGTCGATTAAGAATCTGAGTAACACTTTCTCCGGTTTCATTCAGCAGATCGAACAAATATCTCCGGGATATTCTCAATTCGCCGGCGATTTGCGCCGCATTCAGCCCTGGCTCACTAAAGTGCTTTTCCAGATATCGAATGACGGCCGCTTGCCGGGCCGCCCGCACCCCTCCGGAATGGGACTCCTTAACCACCTCGTCGTTACAAAGAAAAGCGATGAGATCGACAATATGATTCCCCACTAGTTCGCCTAGGCTAGGATCTTGAGCGACGCCCCCCCGGTCTAGCATTTGCAGGTAATTTCTTAACAACTCTATGCCCTCCGAGTTGCAAAGAGGAGTCATAACCAGGCGTTCGGCTTTCGGTACCCGTTTGGTCAATTCTGATCTGGAAATGCGCAAGCTCAAGAGTTCCTGGTATCCCTCGGGCGAGTCTGGTCCGAACCCGCCGTCGAGAACTTTGGTCGAATCAACTAAGCCGGCGGTACTTCGATTGATCAACATTCGCCGCTGTCCTTGCATAACCTCCCAGATACCGGCTACGCATACCGATAGGCCTAAGTAATCGTCTAACCCGTCTCCGGTAATGAGTTCACGAGTACGGCGAAAACGTACCGCGGTACTAGTATGCGCCGCCAAGTTCACGTGGCCGAAGGAATGAAACCGTGTTTGGTTGAAAAAAGGCCGCGAATCGGCGTGTTCGACATCGAATCCAGCAATTTTTCTGGCAAACATTTCGCGCCAAATGTCGACCCGGTCTTTATCCGGGAAATCAGTGCTGGAAAAGATGAATGCAGCGTTAGTCATAGGCCCAAATTCATTTTACTTTTCGATGGATGCGATCGATGGCCTGAAACGAACATCGAACGCCAGGGAAATAAAGAGGTCGGAGAAAAATAAAATATCATCCAGCTACTTGTCCGACTTATCTTTTTGCCCATCTACTGGTCGTCCCGATTTTTTTTGCCGTTAACAGGCTGTTGAAATTTAAAAAACTGCTCCACTTTTGTCCCAAAAAACGCATTTTCCGCAAAATAAAATTTTGTAAGTCCCTGATTATTTGTCGCAGCTAAATGACTTTTAGCGACAAATTGGAAGATTTTTTCCACCGAGTTTCTTTTTCAACAACCTGTTAGACGCAAGCTAAGTTAGTCCCCGCCAAGCAACATGTCGAGTGAAGAAATACCTTGAGGTCGTCTAGGAGAAACGGGCTCCGCTTCCTGATGGCGACTCAAGCTTCAATTCGTCATGGCGAGCGTATCGGGTCGATTTGAACGAGTGTTTTCGCTGAATGAATTCGAAGCAGTGATCGGTGTCGCGGAGAACGAACCGCGAGTTGGACCGCGTTAAAATTTTTTTAGGGGCATTGAACCTTAGCGTTGCTCCGGGGATATACCAACGAGCGGCACCGGTGCTCCGACCACCCCCTATTCGGTAGCTGCGCCATGCCGCTCGGTTATACGGTCTATATTCCTTGTAAACCGCAATCGCACCCGGAGGGAACTTAGTTTCCCGCCGGGTGCTTCCATCGGATATCAGCAACAGAGGATAGGTGTATGAGAATCAACACAGCGAAACATTGGGTATTCGTCGCGATCATCGCCGCCGCGCAGCCGGCGCAAGCCGTCGCGGTCAGCGACGCGATCGGCGATTATGTCGCCGGATACAACGGCAGTACGGCGGGCGACTTGGATGTGGTGTCGGCGTCGGTCAGTTACGATCAGGCCACCGCGACTTTCCGTTTGGATAGTACGTTCAATGCCGACATCGGTTCGTCGCCGAGCGGTTTTTATATTTGGGGCTTCAATCGCGGCGGTGGTACCGCGCTTTTCGAATCTAACGGTCTGAAGAATATTTTGTTCGATTCGGTCGTGCGCTTGAACAACGACGGCACCGGCTTGGTAACCTTGATCGCGCCGTCGTTCAGCACGACGAACCTCGCTCCGGGCTCGGTGACGATCACCGGTAATCATATGGTTGCCGAGATTGCATCGGGTCTGTTGCCGTCGACCGGTTTCGCGCCGGAAAGTTTTACCTGGAACCTGTGGCCGCGCGACGGCGCGGTTTCCGCCGGCTTCACCCAGATTTCCGATTTTGCCCCGGACACCTTCAACGTCGGGGTGCAGGTCGTACCCCTGCCAAACGCGGCTTGGTTGTTCGGTTCGATGCTGGGCTCGCTGGGGTTGCGCCGCAACCGCCGGGCGTCTGGACGGTAAATTCGCCGGGCTCTTGGCTCTTGCAATCGGGCCGGAACGGCCCGATTGCAAGGCTTTGCTAGCTGTCGTCCTGAATGATCGAAATCAACAGTTCGTTGAAGGTATGGATTGGGGAACCGGTTCCCACGGTATCCACGACGGTCGCCAACAGCCGGTTCACCGCGCCGAGCAGCTTTTCCAGGATTTTATGGCCGCCGACCAGTTCGATGCCGTAGAGCATGAACTCCTCGGTGAAATGATTGATGACTTTCAGCTTCAAATGCAGCGGACTGCCGAGCAAACCGTGCGTCAACAAGGCGTTGGTGTCGGCGCGTTGAATCGCGTCTTTCAATGCGTAAAAGTGAGGGTCCAGTTCGCGCCACGCCCGTTTGTAATCGTCGCGGAATTTGGGCAAAAAATACTGGTCCGCGCCGATCAAGTCGCCGAGCAGCTTTTGTAAGGTCTCGACGAAGTGGAGTAGATTTTTCCTGTCGTCGTCGCTCACGCCGAATTCGAGTTTTTCCATGCCGTATCCAATGCCAGGGGTTCCGCGCGGCGCGCGCCAAGGCGCTGGCCCGCAAAAGTTCACCGCCCGGCGCGGTTTCGGGCTGTTATTGCTTGGATAATAGCAGAAACCCGCCGGCGCGGCGGTTCGCGCTGTGCGACGCCGACGATTTACCGTTAACAGATTTCGCTGACGATCGGCATTTGCGTTCTCGGCCCCGGATGCCGGACCGAACCGCCGTCGCTACGGGTCAGGGTGTGACTTCGTAGTTGGAATACGGTTGCGACTTCAGTCTGTCTTCCAACACGGTCAGTTTCATCACCGGCTCGGCCAGTTCGTAGCAAGTCTCTACGCTGTCCTTCAACATCGCATAGCCTTCCGGATCGGCGACCGGCCGTTGCGATTGCCAGGCCTCGCGCCAAGCCGCTTCGTCCGGCCATTGCGCGTAGGCTACCCAACTGCCGTCGGCATCGCGGTGCAACCGCGACCCGAGACTGCCGTACATTTGATAGACGGCGTCGGTCACCTTCAGCCAGCCCTCGCGAAATTTCGCTTCGTATCCCGGTTTCACCCGCCAACGATATACGGCAACAAACATGGCTATTCTCCTATCCAGTGTGTACGCGCCGGCCCGAGGCCGACCTTCGAAAATGTGTTACCAAGCTTCCAGCACCACCACTTTCCATTCCCGGTTCGCTACCGGATTTAGACTGACCCAAGAGGCGATGCGCCGGCCGCTATACGCCGCCGAATTTTCATAATACCCCACCCCGCCCCGTTGCCCGGCAATTTCTTCGGCCAATTGGCGCAGCTCAGGGAGTTGGGCATACCGTTCCTCCCGAAACAGATTTAGCCCGATTTCGTTTGTTTCGGTATCGAACAAAATCAACCCGTCATCCTGGATGATCCAAATGGTTCGGCGGCTGTCTTGCAACTCCGCTTGCAGCAAGCCGCCTAGAAATTCGGCGGCCTTGATACGGCCGGAGACGAAGCCGATCGTCGCATTGCCGGCCTTGACCGGCGCGACCAGCGTGACAGCCTGATAACCTTCCGGTGCCGCATGCACCTGGCTCAGCACCGGCTCGCCGCTTTGCAAGGCCATTCGGTTATGTTCCAGCTGAGAAGTGTCGGCGCCGATCGCGTGCCGGTAGCGGGCCGGCGCCACGGCCAGGAGGGTGCCTGGCGCCCGGGTGGCGGCGGCACTTTCCAGACGCGGCAGCTCCGTGGTCAGTTTTTCCAGGCGCGGCGTGGCGCCGACCAGGTCGGCATCGGTCCGAAATTGAGTCGCGGCCTGAACTAAGCCGTTCAGCAAATTTGCGAATTCGCCGCCGATACTATAGGCAATCCGGCTGGCGACGGTTAGATTGGTGTTGGAAATGCGGGTTACGTCGGCCAGCGCCTGCTCGGCGCGTTGAAACTGTTGCTTGGCCTGTTCGCCCTCGGCGACCGCCAGATTGTGGGCTTGCTTGGCTTCGATACCGAATCTCAATGCCAAGCCGGCGCCGATCACGATAGACGCCATGACCGCAGCTGTTGCCAGCAACAACACCTTGTTGCGGGCAATAAAACGCTTCAGCAGTTCGGCGCGGGTATAGGCGTAGGCATTGACGAGACGCCCGTCGCGAAACGCCCGCAATTCGTCGGCGAACGCGCCGGCATCCTTGAACCGCTTGGCCTTGTCCTTGGCCAACGCGTGATCGCAGATCGCCACCAGTTCGACCGGAGCCGCCAACTTCGGATTCCGCGCGGTCGGCATGGCCTGGTCGGAAGCCAACTCGGCTAGAATCCGGTCCATGCCGCCTTGTAGAGGAGGCCGGCCGTTCAGCAAATAAAATAGCATGCAGCCCAGCGCGAACACGTCGGTGCGGGCATCGATACCGCCGAAACGCGGATCGGCTTGCTCCGGCGCCATGTAAGCCGGTGTGCCCAAGATGTCGCCGAGCCGGGTCAGGTCTTCGTCGTCATCAGCGTTCGAGCGGCCGGCGCGCGGTAACGGCGCCGCCGCCGACTCCGTCTCGCTTTCGACCTTGGCCAAGCCCCAGTCCAGCACGATGGTCTCGCCGAATTGACCCAGCACCACGTTGCCGGGCTTCAAATCGCGGTGGACCACGCCTTTGGAATGCGCGTAAGCCATCGCCTCGCAAACGTCGATCAGGCGGTCCAATAGGGCCAAACGCTTGGACAGCGCATGTTCGGGCAACGGATCGGCGTTGCACTCCTTCAGCGCCTGGGCCAAGGTGTCGCCGCGTACCAGTCGCATGACGTAGTAAGGCGCGCCGCTGGGCTTAACGCCCAAGTCGTAGACCGGCACGATGCCGGGATGCTCCAGCCGGCCGGTGATGCGTGCCTCGCGCAGAAAGCGGGTGCTGAGTTCGCGGTCTTCGTTGGCGGCCTGGTCCAGCATTTCCTTGATCGCGACTTCCCGGCCGATACGCTCGTCGAAACCGAGCAGCACCTGGCCGACGCCGCCGGCACCGACCGCACCGCGCAACGAATAGCCGCCGCCGTAAGCCTCGTCGTTCGCGCGAGTGTCGGGCAACGGACGCGGGTAAGGCCGCGGTTTCAGCACCGTTAAATCGTCTTGCGGGAGAAGGCGGGTCAGGTCGTCGTCGGGCGTCATCGGCTAACCGTGGGAACAAACAGTTGCGCCAAGTATAGGTCGCTATTTGCGGTGGGGCCGGCCGCGCGCGGATTAGGTCGGCGGCGGCTTGCGGTCGGCGTGGCCCAGATCGCGCTCCGGGGCGATTTGATCGCGGACGCGTTGCTTAAGCTCGGTGATGTCCGGGAAGCGACCCTCGGCCTTGCGCGACCAGACCAGTACGCCGTCGGCATAGACCTCGAAAATGCCGCCGGTGCCGGGCTGCAAGGCCAGCTCGGCCAGATCGCCGTCGAAAGTGCTCAGCAGTTCCTGCGCCATCCAGGCCGCGCGCAGCAGCCAACGGCATTGGGTGCAGTAACGGATTTCGACGCGGTGGCTCATCGCAGCTTACAAAATCTCGCGCAAGCGTTGGTAGATGCCGCCGAAACTGCCGTTGCTCATCAACAAGACGTGGCAAACGCCGCCGGCTTCGGCGCGGATGGTTTCGATGATGGCATCCAGGCTGTTGCAAATCTCGATGTTGTTGGCGTATCTCAGCAATTGGCTTAAATCCCAGCCCAGTCCGTCCGGCTGAAAGATGATGGCCTGGTCAGCCTGGCTTAGCGATTCGGCCAGCGACTGGGTATGTACGCCCAGGCGCATCGTATTGGAGCGGGGTTCGACGATGGCGAGGATTTTTTCGTTGCCGACCTGTTTGCGCAGGCCGTCCAGCGTGGTTTGAATCGCGGTCGGGTGGTGGGCGAAATCGTCGTAGACGGTGATGCCGGCTTTCTTGACAATGACTTCCATCCGCCGCTTGACGTTTTGGAATTGGGCTAGCGCAGCAATTGCGTCGGCCGGCAGCACGCCGACGTGACGGGCGGCGGCGATGGCCGACAAGGCGTTGTAGACGTTGTGTCGGCCGGTCAGCGGCCATTCGACGACGCCTTGGGCTTGGCCTTCGAAATGCACCGCAAAGCGGCTGCCGTCTTTGCTTAGCAATTCGGCTTGCCACGGCGCCGGGGCGTCGATCGCGGTCAGTTGCACCGGGGTCCAACAGCCCATGTCCAGTACTTCGGAGACGTGTTTCTCGCAGTCGGGCGCGATAATCAAGCCTTGGCCGGGGATGGTTCTGACCAAATGGTGGAACTGTTTTTTGATCGCGTCCAGATTTTCGAAGATGTCGGCGTGGTCGTATTCCAGGTTGTTCAGAATCGCGGTGCGAGGCCGGTAGTGGACGAACTTGGAGCGTTTATCGAAGAACGCGCAATCGTATTCGTCGGCTTCGATGACAAAGAAATCCGATTCGCCCAGCCGTGCCGAGATGCCGAAATTCAGCGGAATGCCGCCGATCAAAAAGCCGGGCTTGAAGCCGTTGAATTCCAGGATCCAGCTCAACATGCTGGTGGTGGTGGTTTTGCCGTGGGTGCCGGCCACCGCCAACACCCATTTGTGTTGCAACACGTGTTCGGCTAGCCATTGCGGACCGGAGATGTAGGGCAGGCCCAGGTTCAACACTGCTTCGACTTCCGGATTGCCGCGCGACATCGCGTTGCCGATGACGACCAGATCCGGTTTGATGTCCAGATTTTCGGCCTTATACCCGTTCATCAAGCGAATGCCTTGTTGTTCGAGCTGGGTGCTCATCGGCGGATAGACGTTTTGGTCCGAGCCGCTGACGGTGTAACCGAGTTCGCGGGCGATCAGGGCCAGACCGCCCATGAAAGTGCCGCAGATGCCGAGGATGTGAATATGCAAAGGTTTGTCGTTGGTCATGTGGCTGGTTTATTTGCCTGCTTCCTTGGGGGCCTCGCCTTCGGGCTTGGCTTCGGTTTCGGATTTGGTTTCTGTGCCTTTGGCGCCTGCCGCTTCCAGCAACTTGACGATGGTCTCGCGGCCCAGTTTCTTGGCTTTGTCGAGGATTTTGACATTCTGGCCGTCGGCGGCATTGACGTTGGCGCCGGCCGCGATCAACACGCCGACTACGTCGGCGCTGCCGAACATCACCGCGTCGCCGAGCGCGGTGGCGCCGGTTTTATCGGCGGCATTCACGTCGGCGCCATAGGCCAACAGCGCTTTGACCACTCGCAGATTGCCGTTGAAACTGGCCGCCATCAGCGCGGTTCTGTCCTGTTCGATCTTGGCGTTGACATCCTCGCCTTGAGCCAGCAAAGCCTCGACTCGCTCCGGCTTGCCGGCCGCCGCCGCCGCGAACAGCTCCTTGCCGCCCTCGGCGCCGGCGGTAACTGAAATCGTCAGCAGCGCCAGCGCCGCGAATCGGGTCGTGAACATTCGGATTGCTTGCTTGCGTTTGCTTATCAGTTGGGTTGAAATAACCGGCATAACGATTTACATCATCTATCAATGAGCGAAAAAAACAAAGTTTTAGTTGAGGCCCAGCCTTACTACATCGAGGCGCAATCTTCGCCCGAAGACAACCGCTATGTGTTCGCCTATACCGTGACGATTACCAACGTCGGTTCCAGCGCCGCCAAGTTGCTGACCCGGCATTGGCTGATTACCGACGCCAACGGCAAGGTGCAGGAAGTCAAC
Source organism: Methylomonas koyamae (assembly GCF_001644025.1). Classification (GTDB taxonomy): domain Bacteria; phylum Pseudomonadota; class Gammaproteobacteria; order Methylococcales; family Methylomonadaceae; genus Methylomonas; species Methylomonas koyamae_A. The sequence goes on along the minus strand of NZ_LUUK01000078.1, from coordinate 38,470 downwards.
GGCGAAGGCGTGGTCGGCGAGCATCCGCATTTGAACCCCGGCGATTCGTTCCGCTACACCAGCGCGGCGATGATCGAAACCCCGGTCGGCGTAATGCAGGGCAAATATCAGATGCAGGCCGACAACGGCGAAAGCTTCAACGCGAACATACCTAAGTTTACCTTGTCGATTCCCCGCACTCTGCATTAATGGCGACCTACGCGATAGGCGATATTCAAGGGTGTTACGACGACTTGCGCCGCCTACTGGACCGGGTAGACTTCGATCCGGGTAAGGATACGCTGTGGTTGGCCGGCGATCTGGTGAATCGGGGGCCGAAGTCGCTGGAAACCTTGCGCTTCGTCAGGAGTTTGGGCGACGCGGCAATCTGCGTGCTCGGCAACCACGATCTGCATCTGATCGCCACCGTGGTGGCGCTGGGCAAGTCTAGCAAGAAAGACACGCTGGGCGCCATTCTGCGAGCCGCCGACTGCGACGAATTGATAGCTTGGCTGCGCCATCGTAAATTATTCCATTACGACGATGATTATTGCATGCTGCATGCCGGTCTGCCGCCGCAGTGGGATTTCGAACTGACCCGGCAAATGGCGCTGGAAACCGAACAGGCCATGCAGAGTCCGGACTACGAGCGCTTCTTTCGGTCCATGTACGGCAACAAGCCGGCGGTCTGGCAGGACGATCTCAGCCACACCGAGAAACTGCGGTTTGCGATCAATTGTTTCAGCCGACTCCGTTATTGCAGCGCCGACGGCGTGTTGGATTTCACGCAGAAAGGTCCGCTCGGCAGCCAGCCCGAGCATTTGCTCCCGTGGTTCGCGGTGCCCGGCCGGCGCAGTCTGGGGATGCGGATCATCTTCGGCCATTGGTCCACACTGGGGTATTACGAGGGCTATAACTGCTACGGCATCGATACCGGTTGTCTGTGGGGCGGCCAATTGACCGCGCTGGAATTGTCCGACCCGCCGCGCCGCCATCAAGTCGAATGCCAAGCCGCCAGCGATCCGCTGGCCGTTTGAAAACCTGAACTTTACCGGTGTTTGCTTATCCATTGTGACGCCGCCCTGAAGGCGCGCATTCATTCAACCCTCCGAGAGTACATCCGATGATTAAACCGCTACTGATGCTGGCCGCGCTGATTTTGCCGCTGACCGCGACTGCCTACCCCAGCGAAAACGATTACGGTCAGCCGACCGACCACAAGCTCGAGCACTTGAGCAAAATGCTGCAACTGACGCCCGAGCAAAAAACCAAGCTGGAAGCCATTTTCACCGAGCAACACGCCAAATTCCGGGCGATACACGAAGAGTCGCACGCCCGCATCAAGGAAGTGCTGACCCCGGAACAGATGCAGAAAATGGACGAGATGCGCAAGGAGCATATGGAAAAACGCCAGGAAAAGCGTGGTGCGCTCAAACCCAACCAACCTTGATCGGTTCGGTTCCGCGCATGATAGGTCAGCCGCATAGGTCAGCCGCCATGCTAACTCGCATACTTCTGGGCTTGGCGGCCGGTGCCAATATCCGGCCCTGGACGCTTAGGCCGGCACCGGTCGGGACAAGTCTTGGCGGCGAACGGATCGCCGGCCATGGATAGCTCGCCCACCGTCGCCATCGTCGGCGCCGGTCCGGCCGGTTTGATGGCCGCCGAAGTGCTGGCTCAAGCCGGTGCCGCTGTTACCGTTTACGACGCGATGCCGTCGGCCGGGCGCAAATTCCTGATGGCCGGCAAAGGTGGCTTGAACATCACCCATGTCGAAGGTTTTGAAAGTTTTTTATCGCGCTACGGTGCACGGAGCCACGCTCTGGCCGGGTTTATACACGATTTCTCGCCGGAGATTTTGCGCCATTGGGCGGCCGAATTAGGCATTGCGACTTTCGTCGGCAGTTCCGGCCGGGTGTTTCCCAACGAAATGAAAGCGGCGCCGCTACTGCGCGCCTGGCTGCATCGGCTGCGCGGCAGCGGTGTCAAATTCCGGATGCGCCATCGCTGGCTGGGTTGGACCGACCAGCGGCTGCGCTTTGCGAGTCCGGACGGCGAAAAACTGATCGAAACCGATGCACTGGTCTTGGCCTTGGGCGGTGCCAGTTGGCCGCAGTTGGGTTCCGACGGCGCCTGGACTCAGCCCCTGGCCGAGCGCGGCGTGACCATCTCGCCGTGGCAACCCGCCAACTGCGGCTTCGAAACCGGTTGGAGCGATTATTTCCGCGAACGCTTTGCCGGCGAGCCGCTGAAATCGGTGGCCTTGACGTTTGTCGGAAACGACGGCCTGGAATGCCGGCGGCTTGGCGAAATGATGATAGCGGATTACGGTTTGGAAGGCGGCTTGATCTATACGCTGTCTGCGCCGATTCGCCAGCAGATCGCCGCCAACGCCGCCGCCGTCGTCCATTTGGATTTACTGCCCGGCTTAACGGTCGAGGAAGCCGGCCAGCGTGCCGGGCAAGCGCGCGGCAAAATGAGTTTGAGCAATCATCTGCGCAAACGCTTGGGTCTCGGCGGCGTAAAAATGGCGCTGCTCCGCGAAGTCTTGAGCGCCGCCGAAATCAACGATCCGCACCGCCTCGCTATCGCGGCAAAAGCCTTGCCTATCCGCCTGAGCGTGGCCCGACCGCTGGCCGAGGCGATCAGCAGCGCCGGCGGCATAGACTTTGCCGAACTTGACCAAGGCTTGATGCTGCGGCGTTTGCCGGGGGTGTTCGCGGCCGGCGAAATGTTGGACTGGGAGGCGCCGACCGGCGGCTATCTGCTGACCGCTTGCCTGGCGACCGGCCGCGCCGCCGGGCTGGGCGCGGCTACCTGGCTGCAAGCACGTTGACATTTGCGGCGCGTCGCGGTTTGTTATCATAACCGTCTACCTTAACCGGCCGCCCGGGACTGCCGTTCCGAAGCGCCCCAACCCACGACGCTTGCCATGCAAATTCAGGCCACGCTGCAAAAACTGCTGGATAAACACGACCTCGACGGCGAGGAAATGCGCGCGGCGATGCGCGCGATGATGAACGGCAAGTTGACCGACGCCCAAATCGCCGGTTTTTTGATCGCGCTGCGTTGCAAAGGTGAAACCATAGACGAAATTGCCGCGGCGGTCGGCGTGCTGCGGGAGTTGGTGCACAAGGTGCCGGTGACGGGCAAACACGTCATCGATACCTGCGGCACCGGCGGCGACGGCGCCAATACCTTCAACATCTCTACGACGGCGGCTTTCGTGGTCGCGGCGGCCGGCGGTAAGGTCGCCAAACACGGTAACCGTTCGGTGTCCAGCTGCTGCGGCAGCGCCGATTTGTTGGAAGCCGCCGGCGTCAATCTGGACCTGCCGGCCGAGCAAGTCGGCCGATGCGTCGAAGACATCGGCGTCGGCTTCCTGTTTGCCGCGAAGCACCATAGCGCGGTGCGCCACACGGTCGGGCCGCGCAAGGAAATGGGCGTGCGCACGCTGTTCAACCTGATCGGTCCGTTGTCGAATCCGGCCAATGCGCCGCACCAGCTGATCGGTGTATTCGACAAACAATGGCTGGTGCCGGTGGCCGAGGTATTGAAACGCCTGGGCAGCCGCCACGTGCTGGTCGTGCATGCCCACGACGGCCTGGATGAAATCAGTATCGCCGCGCCGACCGATGTCGCCGAACTGCACAACGGCGCGATCGGCACTTACACAATTACCCCTGAATATTTCGGCCTGCGCCGCGCACCGCTCGACAGTCTGGCCATCACCTGTGCCGAGGACAGCCTGACCATCGTCAAGGCCGTGCTGAATAATCGTCCCGGCCCGGCGCTGGACATCGTCGCGCTGAACGCAGGCGCCGCGATTTACGCCGCCGACCTGACCGACTCGCTGGAAGCCGGCGTCCGCCGGGCCTATGCGGTGCTGGCGGACGGTAGCGCGTTAGCCAAGTTCGAGGCCTTGGTAGGGTATTCCAAAGTCGGTTAAAGCATTGATTTTTTTCTAATCATTCGAGTAGCCACTCGGCGAGCGGCTGTTAGCTTGAAAGAGGGATTGAATCCGGGCCGTTTGGTTCGCCGGCCACGCTCAAGCCTTCCCTAGCGTCTACGTCGCAATCCGCCCACCAGCGCTAATCCCGATACGAACAACCCCAACGATGCCGGCAGCGGCACGGCGGTCGGCACGTTGGCTTGGAATACGCCGGGCACCGTGGCGGAGCGCAGGCCGGATAGGAACACCGCGCTATCCCAAAGCGGATCGTTGGAATCGGCAATGACGGCTTCCAGACTATGATTGGCCAGGGCTGGGTTCAGTAAGGCATTGACGGTCAAAACCGCCGTATAACCGTCGAACTCGAACGGAACCGAGCTGGCGCCGGCGTTGGGCGTCAGAAAGCCGTTGTCGTTTTGTACGGTGTCGGTGCACGGATAAACGCCATTGCTGCTGCAATTGTCCAGCACCACGAAGTTCGAGGCATCGAAGTGTGCGTAATTGACGCCGTCCACGACCAACGCAAAGCCGTCGCGGAAAATGCCGGTCCATTCCGGGTATTCCTCGGAGGCAAACACGAACTGGGTCGTGATGCCGTTGGCGCTCGACGCTGACGGATCCAGGGTAAAGTCGAACTTCAGCGAATTGGCGTCGTAGGTCATTTGCTTGCTGAGCTTGGAAACTTCGTAGCTCGCGCCGGTTCCGGTCACGCCGGTTGCCCCGCTGGACGTGTTGGAATGGGCAAAGTTAGCCATGCCGGTGGTCAGGACGATGCCGTCGGCGTTCACCACGCTGCTGAATTCGCTGGCGGCATAGACCCGCGCCTGGTCGCCCTTGCCGATGTAACTCACGTTTTGCGCGACGATGCCGCTGTTGGGCACCCGCCAGGCATTCAACAATTGATTGCCGGTCACGGTATCAAGCGGAGTCTGCACCGGCGGCGGAGTGACTTTTATCGTCTCCAGTTCGGTTTCGGTGATTTCCGGTGTGTCGGCATCGTTTTGCTTTTCCGCGCCGTATTGCAGCACGTAAAGGTCCGAAGCGGAGGGATTGTCGTCCACGGTGCCGCTGTTACCTCCGCCTCCGTTCCCGCCATTTCCACCACCGCCGTTACCGCCGCCGGCAGCCCAGGTTGCGTTCGTAGCCGCCAGTAAAACCATTAGTACAGCCAAATTCACGATTTTCATATTCGATCTTTCTTTTTCAGGGTTAAAGGTCATTCGTTTCCCAGCTCGGCGATCCGATCGGGGCCGGTTAGATTGGAAATCCCTTCCGCGCCGTTCGGTCTCGCTAACATGTGTTAATGCGAACTGGCGCGTAAGAAGTTCAATCGGATAAATTTTCGGTGCGAAATGAGGTTAAGAATTGGGCTGCGCGATAACGACGCAGTTTGAAAGGCCGAAGCCCGCGTAAGTCGTAACGGACGCGGGCAATACCGGGTTCACGCGCCGACGTGAGGTATCAACCGGTTTCGATAGCCGCGACTGTCCTAAATCCAAGGCTTATCGGGGCCGGGGCGGCCGATTGACGACGGCGCCGTGAAGCAATATGATCGCCGCCAGAGTTGTCATTCTGTTGTCTTGATTCCGGGCGAACCGCGATGGCGCCAGATTCAGCGACTCGCCACACATGCGTTCTGCTTTACTCCATCAGTCACCTATAGTGCGGGCAAGAAGTCGAACTTATGCCACTTTAGCGTGCCGGGAGCTTCATGACCTTTACCCAGTCCCACGTTTTAAACCCTAGTCTGTCTCATCCGAAATATCGCCCCGATATCGATGGCTTGCGAGCCATCGCCGTGCTGTCGGTCGTTGCGTTCCATGCCTTTCCGAACGGTTTAAAAGGCGGCTTCATCGGCGTCGATATCTTTTTTGTGATTTCCGGCTATTTAATTTCCACGATCGTTTTTCAGAACCTGGAAAAGGGTACGTTCAGTTTCAGCGAGTTTTACATTCGCCGGATCAAACGTATTTTTCCGGCGTTGATTCTGGTATTGGCGGCAAGCTTTACGTTCGGCTGGTTCGCGCTGTTTGCCGACGAGTACAAACAGTTGGGCAAGCATATCGCCGCCGGTGCCGGCTTCGTGTCGAATCTGGTGTTGTGGAATGAGGCCGGTTATTTCGACAGCTCCGCCGAAACCAAGCCCCTGCTGCATTTGTGGAGCTTAGGTATCGAGGAACAGTTTTATATTGTCTGGCCGTTGTTGCTGTGGCTGGCGTGGCGGAAAAATTTCAATTTGTTTACGGTGACGGTGATCGTCGCTATTGCCTCGTTTTATTTGAATGTTCGCGGCGTATTGAACGATTCGGTCGCCACGTTTTACTCGCCGCAAACTCGGTTTTGGGAGCTACAGTGCGGCAGTTTGTTGGCGTGGATGGCCTTGTACCGCAAGCACGCCTTCGCATCGGCCCGGCATAAGCTGGACGGTTGGCTGGTGGCCGTCGTCTATCGGGAGGGCCAGCCGGTGGATGGCAGAACCCTGGCGAACGTGTTGTCTTTCCTCGGTATCGCGCTGTTGATTTACGGGTTCAGCGTCATCGACAAGGACTCCGACTTTCCCGGCAAATGGGCGATATTGCCGATGCTCGGCGCGGTATTGATCATTTCGGCCGGACCGAATGCTTGGGTCAATCGGAAGTTGTTATCCAACCGGCTAGCGGTTTGGGTCGGTCTCATCAGCTTTCCGCTATACCTGTGGCATTGGCCGCTGCTGTCCTTCGCTCACATCATTCAAACCGACGAGCCCAGTGCCAATATCCGAATCGCCGCGGTGCTGTTGACGGTGGTGTTGGCGTGGTTGACGTATGCCTTGGTCGAGAAACCGATACGCTTGGGTAAGCACAGCGGCGCCAAGACCTTGACCTTATTGCTGCTGATGTTGGGTATCGGAAACGTCGGCTACCAGTTATATCTGAAAAACGGCCTGGAGTTTCGGGATGCCGACGCGCTCAGTAAAACCCAGATGTTCGCCGATGTGAACGGCACCGTGCTGTTCAATACGCCGGAAGATTGGGTAGACGATCGATGCCGCGCCGAATTGGGAGCCAGTTACAATTACTTGATCTGTCGATTTACCAGCGCCACGCCGAAAACCTTGGTGGTAGGCGACAGCCACGCCGCGCAGTTTGTCTACGATTCCATTTCTCATGGCGCCGACGATCTGGCGCTGGTGGCGGTGAACGGCTGTCTGCCGTTTATCGATTTGGTTACGATCAATCCGACCGAGCAGTACGAGGAAAAGTCGACGCGTTGCAAGGTCATCATGCCCATCGTGCTGAAACTGTTGCGGGATTTTCCGTCGATACAGCGGATTGCGTTTGCGACCCGAGGCGCGATGTATATCGAAGGCTCCGGTTACGGCAATACCGAAACCAAAAATGTTTATCGGATTATCAACGGTCCCGACGATGTATTGGTGGAAAATTATCACAAGTTTATCGACGGTTATTTGGATTCGATTAATCCGATCCTAAAACTCGGAAAAGAAGTGGTGTTTATCGAAGACGTGCCGGAAATTGGCGTCAAGGCCAAAAATTGCGTTGACGAGCGGCCGTTTCATATCAGCTCGAAAGATCGCCCGGAATGCAGCGTATCCAGAACGTCGTTCGACAAACGTAATGCCAATTATCGGAAGGCGGTGGATTCCATCGTTAACTCAACCCAGCATCAGGTTAAGGTATTCTCGGCCTATCAATATTTGTGCAACGATATTTCTTGCGGCGGCATGCACGAGGATATGTCTTACTTTTACGACGACGATCATCTTTCGATGCGCGGCAGCCATTTTATTTTTGGAAAGTTCGCCGAATGGCTGGACCGGTAAACCGGCCAAGCATTCCGAAGTTCGAGTCCGCTTCCGGGCATGCCGGCGCCGAAGGCGTATTGTGCTGTCTGAGAAGTCCTCTAATCCACTTGTAAACCGCGACTGATTCCGTTCAGCTGTGTGGAATGGGATATTTGGGACGCGCGGAAGATTAACGTAATCAATTCAAGGGCGACGATCACCTTAGTTTTATCAAAATCGCTAAAAATAGTTTTCGCTATTTTTAATGGCTTAGCACACGAACTGAATAGCGATAACCAACCATTAGGATTGATAACATGCAATCACTGCAAACCGGCGACCAAGCCCTATTTCCCCTGAATATCCCCTTATTCCCAAAATGCACTTTACAACTGCAAATATTCGAACAGCGCTATATCAAGATGATATCTGCTTGTTTACGAAGTGGATCGAGTTTTACCGTATGCTTGCTGCGCGAGGGTTTTGAAAAACAGGAAGTGCTTGTTAATGCCGATTCACCCGCAAAGAACGAGTCAATTTTTTATTCAATCGGTACCAGCGCTAAAATCATCGACTTTGGCCAAATGCCCAATGGCTTGCTGTCTATCTCTTTACGGGGCGAGCAACGCCAAAGTCTGGATGAAATTCATCAACAAGCCGATGGACTGTGGCTTGCCAAAACGGGCAATTTAGAGGAAGTAAACGTTTGCAACGGGGAAGTTCTACCTATTTGGGCGGCCGTTTTGAAAAGTTTGATCCAAAGTGGCGTTGTCAGTTGTTCCGAGGCGGAACTTTACGACCACCCGGAACTAGCGATGAATTATTTTGCCATGTACGCACCTCTGCCATCGCATTTGAAGCAATCTTTATTGGAAATAGATGACTTACAAATTCGCTGGCAACGTTTGCAAGAATTTACCGCGCAAAGCTTAATTAAGGTTTAGATGTAATGATTTAGCCTGGATAACACGTGGCCTTAATCCAAGTTTCGCCTTTTAAAACGAGAGAGTGAGGGGAATATATTTAAATAATCCGCTATCCCTCATTTTCAAAGAGGGGGCAGATCGCTGAGCAGTGACAAAATCCGTTTGATTGCAAGCTGGCACGGAAATTTCTAAGTAGTCCGGACACTCGCGGAAACCGCCGGATCGAGCGCGTTGGACGAGTGCCATTGTTTAGAAATCGAACATAGACATTGTTCATCTGCCTGCAATTAGAACACTTGCGCCACTAATGGATAACTTGAGATACCTGCGTATCGCGTTGGGCATGGTCTTGGCCCTAAGCATTTCCCCCTCTTCGGCGACCGACGCCCACCTCAGCGACAAAGGCCTGTACCGGGTGAGTTGGCAAAGCTTGGCCCCGGAAGTGACGACCGATTTGATACACGAGTGGCTATTGCATGTGGAGACCGCTGACCGGCGTCCGGCGGATAACCTGATCATCACCGTTTCCGCCCACATGCCGGGACATGCGCACGGCCTGCCGACTCAACCCAGGGCGACTGCGTACCTCGGCAACGGCGACTACCGAATCGCCGGCATGAAATTTCAAATGAGCGGCGTTTGGTGGGTACGCTTCGATTTTTGGCGGAAAAACCGGCGCGACTGGGTGATCTTCGAGGTCCCGGTCAAATGAGCGCCCCGTTCAAACCCGAGCTCGGCCCAGCGATCGGCCGGGACGATAAGCCCGGTGCCGTAGACATTCCTAGAAACGAACCGCTTACCCGGCAACGGCAGACTTGTTCGGCCAAGCGCTTGGCGGGCGGTTGGACTCTGCTCCTGGTGTTGAGCGCGACCAATGCCGGGGCGATCGATTCCGGACTATGGTCCGATAGCGAACTGACCGCGCTGCGCTCGCTAGCGCTGTCCAGCCTGCCGCCGTTGCCGGCCGATCCGTCCAACCGTTTCGCCGACGACCCGGCGGCCGCGGCGTTGGGGCGGCGCTGGTTTTTCGACCAAGGGCTCAGTTCGAACGGCAAAGTCGCTTGCGCCAGTTGTCACGATCCGGACCGGGATTTCCAGGACGGCCGAGACCTGGCGAAAGGCGTCGGCCGAACCAACCGTCGCGCGATGCCGCTAACGGGCATGGCTTACAGCCCGTGGCTGTTTTGGGACGGTCGCAAGGACAGCCAATGGGCGCAGGCGCTCGGTCCGCTGGAAAACCCCAACGAACACAATCTGACCCGCGGCGGTTGCGCCAAATGGGTGTTGGCGCATTACCGGTCCGAATATCGCGCTGTGTTCGGAGAGCCGCCCGATCTGTCGGCGCTGCCGGATAACGCCGGTCCGCTGGGCGACAAGCGAGCTCGGCGTGCTTGGATCGGGCTTGACGATTCGGCGCGCGACGCAGTCAATCGGGTTTTTGCTAATGTCGGCAAAGCCATCGCGGCTTTCGAGCGGCGCATCGCGTGGAACGAAAGCCGGTTCGACGCCTATGTGCGGGCCTTGGGGGAACAGGCTCCGGCCACGCCGGAAAACTCGTTGAGCTCGGAAGAGATCGCCGGACTGAAACTGTTCATCGGCAAGGCCCATTGTGTCGAATGTCATCGCGGGCCATTGTTCACCGATCTGGATTTTCACAATACCGGCGTGCCGGCCCGCCCCGGCTTGCCCAAGGATTTGGGCCGCTTGACCGGCGCGGAACAGGTCGTCGCCGACGAATTCAATTGCCTCGGCGGTTACAGCGATGCCAGTCCGGAACAATGCCGAGAGTTGAACTTCATCAACAAGGGTGAGCGACGCCTGTTGCGGGCCTATAAGCCGCCCAGTTTGCGTAACGTCGCGCAGCGTCCGCCCTATATGCATGCCGGACAATTCGCCAGCCTGGAAGCGGTGATCGGCCACTATAACCGGGCGCCCGCCGCCCCGGCGGGGCGCAGCGAGATCAAACCCTTACATCTGAAACCCGCCGAAATGCGCCAACTGGCCGCCTTTCTAAACACCTTGAGCGGCACCATCGATAGCCCGGCCGACGCGCGGTCGCTTGACTAGTCTCGATAGGCAAGCAGCGCCCGGAGGCTTGCCTTGAACCGGCGCGCCCGCATCCAAGCGCTTCGTGGAAACCACACCGATTCCGCCCAGGAGTGCTCGCGGGCTTAGGCTGGCGGTTGTTCCGGCTTACACGGACGCGCAAAATCCCGTACCCGCCGACGAGCCGGCGGGCGCATCCATTCGGGAAGACGACCGAAGGCGCCGGAGGTTTTGGATGAAACCCCGCGCCCGTGCTACGGCCTCGCTTTAATTACGCTTGGGACAGTTTTCGCAACGCGTTTCCCAGCCGGTTTGCAAGGCCAGATCCATTTTGGCTTCCAGTCGCGCCAAATGCCGGTTCAGCGCGCGAATTTCCTGATGCAGGGATTGGTTGTTTTCGTGTATGTGCTGGAAGTGGGTCTGAAAATATTTCGGTAGCGGAAATAGCTCGATAAAATCGGATTCCGGTTTAGCGGGCCGTTTGCTTTTCTTAGGGGCCTGAATATTTTGGGATTGCGATACAGTCGTCAATTGCGTCATTGGATAACTCCTTTTCAGTCAATGCGTTTGCCTCGGCGAACGCTGGATAAATCCATCCGGGATCTCTCGGGTGTGCATCCTTGCCCGTTGCCGATGCCGGACCCGCCGGCGCCGACAGATTCATTTCGCGGCGTAGGGGTGCTTGGCACCGGCCTTGGCCGCAATCACTTCGGCCGCGCCGGGTCGGTGGGAAACCGCCAGTTCGATAGCCAATTTGGTTGCTTGGTAGTTGTAGCGTTCGATTTTGTTGTCGTCCTCGGCGGCCCAATGGATGAACACGCCGACCGAGATGAACAAATCGTCGGCTTGCTCGAGCGGGATCGTGCCGTTTTCAACCGAATCGGCCACGGCCATTGCCACGCCGCGCTGGGCCGGACCGAACATTTGCACGGCTTGGCGAGCGCCCTTGATCGTGACTTTGTTGAACAGAATCGTCGCCGGCTTGACCATCAAATTCGGCGCGACGACGGCCAACAGCGTCGAAAAGCCCTCCTTGTTGTTGGTCAATGCCAGTGCGAACGCGGTTTCGGCGGCGGAGCCGCGCGGCCCCAGGATCAGGTCGATATGAGCAATCTCGTTGCCGTCGCCGACTAAGGCTTCCCCGACGCAAAGATGAGTGATTATCGTCATGACGGTTTGTCTCGTGAGAGGTTAAAACTTAGCGCAACATGTAGTCGGCGATGGCCTGCAGTTCGGTTTCGCTCAGATGCGGAAAACCGGGCATTTGCATGCTGTTCTCGCGCTTCTTGCCGGGATTTTGGGTCCAGCGGATCAGGCCCTTGGCGTCTCCGGCGTAAATTCGGCGGATTTCCCCCATGTCCGGGCCGACCGTCGGCAGATTAATATGGTGGCAAGCCGCGCAATTGCGCTGAAACGCTTGTTCGCCGGGATCGACCGGTTCGTTTTGTTGCGCCAACGCGGCCGATTCCGCCTCTTGCCTGGCGTCGGCCGCCGCGGCCATATAGTTGGCGGTTTTCTGGGCGATCGCGAGTTTATGGTCTTTCAACGCGTGTTCTCGATACTGGTGGCGGGCCACGGCCATTGCCAAGATCGTGCAGGCGAAGAGAACTATGATTCTGCTGAAATGCCTGTCCAGCGAGTTGTCTGGGTTCACCAGATTGCCCCACATCCAGTACAGCGCCGGAACACCGAAACCGCCGCCGGCGAACAACAACAAGGTGACGCCCCAGCTCATGCCCTGGGCCGGAAGACTGACGAAGACCACCAACCCGGACAATATCTGAAAGATGGTCGCGCCAAACGCAAAGGCGTAGAAAAAGCGGCGTACCGATTGCAGCAACGGTTGGCTGAGTTTGACCTCGGCTTGAAATGCCGGCCGGCCGCTCCACCACACGAAAAACAGCGCGCTGAATAAAATCGCCGCCGAAACGAAGTGCAAGTATCGCTGCAACACGTTCGGCAACAACATGGCCGAGAAAAAGCCTTTCACCTCCGGCCAATATTCCGGAAACAACATCAGATTGACGTTGGTCATGTAGATCAGCGGAATAAACAGGAACAGTGCCGATTCCAGCGCGGCGATGCCGATATGCAATTCCGGAATGTTGACGAAGCGATCCCACCAAAACTTATGCGCGTAGGCCAGCAGAAAGGCGACCGCCACCAGTGGGATTACGGCCATCCAAGCGCCGCCGATCAAGGCGCTGGACGCGTAAAACTGCGGCGCGTACAGCGTGTTGATGATCAACAGCGGAGCGACGCCCATCACCACCGCCAGACTTTTGTTGACGGTGACCGTCTGGGCGATTTTATAGGCCAATCGCTCGTATTCGATCTGCTTCAGACCCTTGATCTGGCAGAACAGGCTGAACAGCGATCCACCCAGCATCATATGCACGAACACAATATGCACGATGAACGAGACGATCAACAAGACTTCGAGCAATTCCTCCGGCGCCGGCAGCGGAAGCGGGATGTCGCGAGGTACTGGAACATTCATGTCGGGTTTCCTGATTATGGATGAGTAAGATCGGGGATACTGCCGTAGTGCGTCGAAGCGGCCACGTGATCGGGCTTGGGAATGCCGGTGACCTGAACGCCTTCATACGACTGGGCGCGGTTTTGCAGCGAAGCCAAATAAACCGCCAGCGCGGTCAGTTCTTCCTGGTTGCCTGGGAACGGCGGCATGAAATAGCGGGCGCCGTGCATGTTTTCCAGATAGGCCGCAATCACGTCGGCGTTCCAGCGCTGGTCGCCGTACATCCGGACCAATTGGGCGCGAATGCCGTTGACGCCCTTGACGGTGTGGCAACGGGTACAGGTCAGTTGAAACACTTCGCGGCCGGCGATGGTTTGGTTGTCGGAGCGTATGTCGCGCACGCCGGCGTAAACCGCGTGCTTCAAAATTCCGTCGCGCCGCAGCAAGGGGTAATCGGCGACCCGTATGCCGTTGGCGTACATGTAGTTACCGATGATGAAAGGCTTGCGGATGAACTCGCGGACCCGCTCGAATTGTCCCAGCATCACGCACAACACCAGCGCCGCCGCCACATACTGACCGCCGTGCAAACGGCCGGGACGGCGCAGGCTATCCGCCAGCACCCAGCCGACGAACAGCAGGCCGGCGATCAGCACCCATTTGAAATTGGCGAGCCAGTCGGTATAGGCCTGGGTGGTGATCGCGACCGGGATATTGGCCAGCATGTGCGCCGGCACCACGCTGGAATACCACCATGCGGCTATCGCCAGCAGACCGGTCCACAATGCGGTCCAAACGCATATCGTGCGCGCCAAGCCCTCTCGAAAAGCCATGTCGTGGTCGGTAAACCAATAGCCGAACGCCATCATCGTCATGCCGCCCATGACCATGGCCAACGAGGTTCTAAAGGCCAATTGCGGCAAGTACATCGGATTGAACAGGCCGGCCCACAAGGACTGCCGTTCGTGCCAGTCGCCGGGGTCCATCATGAATCCGAGTATCGCGACGATGATGGCCATCGTAATCCACGAAAACGCCGCCAACATCACGCCAAAGCGCATATGGCGGCGTTTGGCTAGCGCCGATTCGGTCGAGTTCGGCCAGCTCAGGAAATACAGCATGATCAGCGAGACTTCGCTAACGAATACGATCCATTCGACGAACCAGCCCCAGAAAAACACCCGAATCAAACTACCGATGGCCGCCGGATTGACCAAGGCCGCCGAAAACCAGATGCCGACGCCGGTCAACGCGCCGACCGTGGTTGTCACGATGAACACCACTTTCAACAAGCGGTAGGCCAACGTGTCCCAGCGCGGATCGCCGTGACGAATACCGGTGTATTCCAGCAGAACCACGATAGGCAGGGCGCCGATCGCGAAGGCGTGATTAATCAGTACGTGCAGTATCGCATCGACCGCGATCAACAGGCGGTTACCGATGAAATCGATATGAAATATTGGAAAATCCATGTAGGTCCCTAAGCAAAAGTCAGATTTGCCTCAGCCCAAGGCAAATGCCGTGCCTGTTTTGCCTAACGAGCCTGCCGCGCCGCGCACTGCAAGGCTTGGCGTTGGCAACAAAAATTTCGCCCGGCAAAATGGATCGCCATTTGTAGCGAATCGGCTCGGCGAAATAGTGTAGAAACTGGACAGGTATGCAGAAATTAAACGGACAATAACTGCCCGATCCGTCGGGGAATCGCGGCGGTGGGCAAGGCCGGCCGAGTTCGGTATAACGCCGGTTTGCCCGGAAACCGGATTCGGGTATCGTGGCCGCCCCAAAATTCGGTTGGCGGGATTCGAAAAGTCGAGCCGCCGGTTTGTGGGCCGACAGCTCGGGCTCGCTTAGAAAGCGTCTAACGGTTGTAAATGTACATCGTGACTTCGAAGCCGAAGCGCAAGTCTTGATAACGTGGTGTTTCCCATTTCATGTCGATGATCTCCTAATGAGTTTGCTTGTTAAATACTCGGTGCGACGCCGAACCGGCCGATTTGGTCGGTTCGGCGTTCGTCTATCGGCTGGGATGCGCTTCCCACCAGTTGACGAAGGTCGGCTCCGATCCGGTTCCCAACAAGCGCAGATAGGCCGTCAGGTTGGCGAGATCGTTGGGGCACAAGTTGTTTTTGAACGACGGCATGCCCTCGCCTTCGCCTTGCGTTACCGCCTCGGCGGTTTCGTCGGCTTCCCCAACCAAGCTCGGGCCCATCGCGCCGCCGTGACCACCCATGCCGTGGCAGCTATAGCAATTCATCCGCATGAAGGCCCGACGACCTTCGCCGGCGGCGTCCTGAGTCGGCGTGACGCATTGCGGCGGGGTGGTCAATTTCGGATCGGCCGCCACGGTGGTTCCGCCACCGGTGCCGGTCCGGCTGGAAGCCGTTTCCGAATAGCTGCCGCCCGTCTTGGGTCGATCCGCTCGCGCGGCGCCGATGCCGCCGACGATGAGCATCAAGCCCAAGGCGGCGCAACTGAGTGTCTGTAAAACTCGCATGATTGATTTACCTCTTATATCAATGGTTAGCGGCCACGCTATCCGTCGCGGATGGCGTTGAGCCGACGATAGGTTGGATGATCGGTACGCGGTAAGCCGCTAGAATCGCTTGGATCTCCGGCCGCTTTCTGGTCAGGCTGGCCGCTAAACGATCGGCCAGGGCCTGGTCGTCTTTGCGGACTCCCAGCGCGATGTCGAACGCAAACGGCATTTCCGGACTAGCGGAATCGGCCGGTACCGGCGCGACCTGGATTGCGTTGCCGTAAGGCTTGGCGAAATAACCGGCAATCGGCCCCCAAACCACGGCCAGATCGATCTCGCCGTTGGCGACGGCGCTCACGATTTCGCCCTGCGGGTTTGCCTGGCTCTCCTCGCCCCACATCGAATAGCCGACGATGTTTTCGACGATGCCTCGGCTAGCCAGCGCGTGCGCCGGCGGCGAATTGGCACCGTCGTTGCCGATCGCATGCAGACCGATTTTCAGATCGCGCAAGCGCGGATCGTCGAACGACGAGATGTCCAAATGCCGGCCGGCAGGCGTCACGAAGGCGTAACCCGAGCGATAATACGGCGGGGTGGCGCGCACCCGTTCGTAACCGTGGGGCACGCCCATCACGACATCGCAATGACCGGCACCCAAGGTTTCCCGTATGAAACCCTGGCGTTGCTTTTGCCAGTAAAAGCTCAGCTTGGCCTGCAGATCGTCGGCTAACAACGCGGCGATCTTGTTTTCGAACCCCTCTTGATTGCGATTGGAAAACGGCAGATTGTCCGGGTCCGCGCACACCCGCAGCTCGGTTTCGGCCGAGGCTGGCGCGGCTAGACTGAATAGCGCCGTCAACAAAGCGATCGCGGCATTGCGACTGGAAGGTGGGTGCATGGCAGCTTTCTCCGTACCGATGAAGGACATCAGGGCAGTTTGTAAACGTGAACCCAACCGCCGTTACCGGTGGGGTGTTCGCCGCCGGAGTTGGCCGCGCACTTGTCGTCGCTGAATACCGCGATACGTTGCTTGCCGTCCGCGCCGGCAAAACTGATCGGGTTGCCGACCGTATTGCATTGCAGTGCGGTGTTAAACAACGGTGCGCCGGTCTTGGCGTCGACGGCTTTCAACGCGGGCGCCTTGGTCGAGTAAAACACCACGCCGCCGGCCGTCGTCAACGTCCCCGCGTAGATCCAGGCTTGCTCCTTGACGCCCCAAAGCTTCTCGCCCTTGGTGGCGTCCCAGGCGATCAGCTCGCTGGCGTAACTGGTGTCCGACGCCGGCCCGATGCTGTAATCGGTCCCCATATAGGGTGCGCCGGAGATGAATTCGGCCTTCAATGCCTCTAAATTGCTGCACAGATTGAAGGTCGGCGCGTAGAACAATCCGGTTTTCGGCGAAAACGAAGCCGGTTCCCAACCCTTGCCGCCGAGCACCGACGGACAGATCTTCTCGGTCAGCACGCCTTGGTGGACGCGCATATCTTCGTTGACGTCCGGCAGGCCGGTCGCGGTATCCACTTCGTTGGCCCAGTTGACTTCATCCACGAATTGCGGCGCCAGCAGCACTTCGCCGGTGGCCCGGTCAAAGGTGTAGGCAAAACCGTTCTTGTTGAAATGCACCAGCAATTTGTCATGGCGAACGCCGCCGACCGTCACGGTTTGATTGACCGCGATGGCCTCGCTGGCGGCGTCGTAGTCCCAACTGTCGTGTGGGGTAAACTGGTAGGCCCAGACCGCTTCGCCGGTATCCGGTTTTCTGGCGAAAACCGATGCGCCCCATTTATTGGCGCACTTTTGCGGGTCCTTGGCATACGCGGTTTGGTCGCAGCGCATATCGGCGTTCCACACGCCCGGCTGGCTGGTGCCGTAGAACAGCAAGTCCAGCTCGGGATCGTAGGTCAAATAACCCCAGGCGGCGCTACCGCCCAATAGATAGGCGCGCTGGTTGGGCCAACTGGTCGCGCCCTGGTCGACTTGACCCTTGTAATAGACCGAATTGTCGCGGAAGTTTTGGCCGATCAGCACGTCCTTGTCGGGACCCGTGTTATAGGCGCGCCATAAGGCTTTGCCGGTTTTCAGATCGAGCGCCTGAATCCAGCCGCGCACGCCCATCTCGCCGCTGGAAGACGCCGTAATCACCTTGCCTTTGGCAATGATGGGCGCGACGGTCATCGTCACGCCGGTATGCGGATCGGCCAAACGATTGCGCCAGACTTCCTTGCCGGTGACCGCGTCGACCGCCACGGTGGTGTTATCGAGCAGGTTGAAGACGATTTTACCGTCGGCATAGGCCGCGCCGCGATTGATGCCGCCGCAGCAATTGGCGCCCTTGGCGTATTCGCTGATGTTTGGGGCGTAGGCCCATTTGGGTTTGCCGGTGGTGAGATCGTACGCGATCAATTTGTTGGGAAACGGTGTGACGACGTACAGCGTTTTACCGACCACCAATGGTTCGCCCATGTGGCTGCCGTGAGTGCCGGTTTTAAAGGCAAATTCTTCTTTTAATTTCGCGGCGTTGGCAGGGGTAATGTCGGTCAGCTCGCTATAGCGTATGCCTTCCGGCGTACCGCCGGCGGTGGTCCACTCGGCGCCGGCGCCGGTTTGCGCCGACGCGGTTTGCGCGGCCAACAGTCCGGCCCCAAACAGCAGGGCGGTGATCGGCGTCGTTCGCCGATTTCGGCTGAGCTTTGAATTACGACAAAGCGGGTTGTCAGTGGTCATTGAATGGCCTCCTTCTAATGGTTTAACGGTCGAAAAGGCAATAACGAAATCAGCGGAAAATCGCGAGAAATGAATATCGAAATTCGTTTCGATAACTGATGACGTCGAGTCCCTTCGAATTTGTGAGAAAACAAACCTAGTGTTTAGGCGTGAATGCGCCGATATCGGAAAACGATCGGGCATATTCAGAATATCGAGCTGGAATGAATGTTTTGTTAATGCGGGATTAAATCCAAATTAAAACCGGGATTTTTTCCTATTGACAGGGTTGGCTTGAATGCTTGCGCGGGCTAAAAACTCTATATAGCTGATTTATATTGGTTATTTCTATTTGGCTGGCGGCGGATTGGTGGCTCGGCACGAATTGGGCTTTGCCGGGAATTGAAAGGCTGCGGAATTTTAATTTGAGTGGTTCGGTGTCGAATAACTTCGAAAATACTCCGCCCCATTATCCCATTTAATTAATTCTGGTTCAGGCTTGGCACAGTAAGCCGGTAGAATAAATTCAAGCTTAAAACTCTATTAGAATTTTATTAAAACCGCTTGGTCGGCAATCGGCAAATTGTGCCGGCGATCTATCGTTACCAATATCAATCCAAGGCAATCTCGGTTTAACGGGGCCGTTACCGCGCGGCGTTTGCCGCCCCATAAAACCCAAGCCAATTAATGGCAGCAAGAGCGAGGACTTGAGAAAACGCAGCCGAATGTTGGTGCGCTAGTCAGGAGACGAGCGTAGCGCTTTAGTCGAATAGTGAGAGATAGTTCAGTGCTGGATGCGGACCCGCTTTACTCGGCGGCGGCGTGCGTACCGAGTGGAGGAGGCCGGGAAATCCTCGTTTAAAGCAGCCTGTCCACGATCGACATTACAATCTCGACCGCGATCAGCCAGATGATGATCCATTCCAGCGCCGAGGAATGCTGGTGCTTTTGTTCGTCGGCCAGCATCTCCAGCAGTTCGTGTATCGTTTCCAGTTTTTTCGACAGCACTTCGGTGCGCGGCGCGACTTCCAGATAATTGGCGGCCATCGAATACATGCTCTGATATTCCGGGTGTTCCCAGAAGAATTCCGGGGTATCGAGCAAATCGTAGTTCAGGATGATGTCGCTCTTGGTCAGGAACAACTGGCCGCGGATCATTGCCATCGCCTGGCGGTTGAGCTTGATTTTGCCTTCGCGAGCCAGCGATCGAGGCAGGTGAGCGGTCGCGCGGATTGTGTCGATGGCGTGGCCTTCGAAGGCCGCCAGTTTGATCGACTGGGCCATCGCGTGCGACAAAGCCAGCAAGACCAGGAAGTCGCTGGATTGCAATTCGATATGATCGTGTTGAAAACGATCCTGCTCACAGTCGGTTTCGTAGCTGAAATTGTCCTCCGGCGGTTCGTCGGCCGGCGTCGTCGCGTATTCGAGCAACAACTCCTGTAAACCGTGGCGCTCGTCCAGCGGGACGTTCCAGTAAACCACGACGCCGTAGGAAAATACCACCGCGCAACCGGTTTTGTAATCCACGATCAGCGCGTTCCGAAATACTTGAGTGCGCCGGGTGTCGAGCAGTTTTTCGCGCAGATCGGCAAAACGGAACGATTGCGCCAGGCAGACGGTCATGCAGCGCTTAACGATACGATTTTCCATGGTCAGGTCGATTTCCGTTACAGGCTTAGCATTACTTTGTATCACAGGCGGCGCAAAGGTTAAAATAGCGGTTTTCGACCATTCATCGAGCCTACGGCCACGCTTATGCCTACCCACTATAACACCGACGATTTAAGAATTTGCGACACCAAGGATGTCGTAGCGCCGATTCAGGTTCATGAAGAGATCCCGATGACCGAATTCGCCGCCGCCAATATTCTGAAGACCCGCGCGGCGATTCACGACATTTTGTACGGCAACGACGACCGGCTGTTGGTCGTCATCGGCCCTTGTTCGATTCACGATCCGGAAGCGGCGGTGGAATACGCCCGGCGTCTGAAACTGGAAATCGAGCGCCTGGAGCGAGACCTGGTGATCGTGATGCGGGTCTATTTCGAAAAGCCGCGCACCACGGTGGGCTGGAAGGGTTTGATCAACGATCCGGATTTGAACAGCAGCTTCAACATCAACAAAGGCTTGCGGATGGCGCGCAAAGTGTTGTCCGACGTCAACAATCTGGGCGTGCCGGCCGCGACCGAATACCTGGACTTGATTACGCCGCAGTACGTGTCCGACCTGATCTCCTGGGGCGCGATCGGCGCCCGCACCACCGAAAGTCAGGTACACCGGGAGCTGGCTTCCGGGTTGTCTTGCCCGGTCGGCTTCAAGAACGCCACCGACGGCGGCGTCAAAATTGCGATCGACGCGATCAACGCGGCCATGAGTCCGCACCACTTCCTGTCGCTGACCAAGGAAGGCCGTTCGGCGATTTTTTCGACGCGCGGTAACGAAGACGCCCACATCATTCTGCGCGGCGGCAATAATCGTCCCAACTATGACGAAGTCAGCGTCCAGCAAGTCGCCGAAGGTCTGGAAGACGCCGGCCTGCGCCCCAATATCATGATCGATTTCAGCCACGCCAACTGCCAGAAGAAATACGAACGGCAAATGTTGGTGGCGCAGGACGTGGCCGGCCAAATCCGCCAGGGCGATCGCCGCATCGTCGGCATCATGGCGGAAAGCCATCTGGTCGAAGGCCGTCAGGATGTCGAAGACGGCAAGGCGTTGGTCTTCGGCCAAAGCATTACCGACCCCTGCCTGGGTTGGGACGATACCGTCAAATTACTTAACGATTTGGCCGGCGCCGTCGAACGCCGCCGCGCCGCGACTACATCGAAGGTTTAACGCATGAAAATACAAGTCAACGGCGACAGCCGCGAAGTGGCCGACAATACCTCGGTCGCCGACGTCATCGCCGATTTGGGTCTGACCGGCAAACGCATTGCCGTCGAATTGAATCTGGAAATCCTGCCGTTTACCCAGCACGGCCAACATGCACTGAAGGACGGCGACCGCCTGGAAATCGTTCACGCCATCGGCGGCGGCCAGGACGATTATTTCACGCTGGCCGGCAAGCAATACCGCTCTCGGCTGTTGGTCGGCACCGGCAAATACCGGGATCTGGACGAAACCCGCGATGCGATTGCCGCCAGCGGCGCCGAAATCGTCACCGTGGCGATTCGCCGTACCAACATCGGCCAAAATCCGGGCGAACCGAATCTGCTGGACGTGATTTCGCCGGACAAATACACGATATTGCCCAACACCGCCGGCTGCTATACCGCCGACGACGCGGTGCGCACCTGCCGTCTGGCCCGAGAGTTGTTGGGCGGTCACAAGTTGGTCAAGCTGGAAGTGCTGGCCGACCAATTGACCCTGTTTCCGGATGTCGCCGAAACCTTCGTCGCCGCCGAATTGCTGGTCAAGGACGGTTTCGACGTGATGGTGTACACCAACGACGACCCGATCGCCGCCAAGCGCCTGGAAGACATCGGCTGCGTCGCGGTGATGCCGTTGGCCGCGCCGATCGGTTCCGGCCTGGGCATCCGCAATCCCTACAATATCCTGACCATCGTTGAAAACGCCAAGGTGCCAATTTTGGTCGATGCCGGCGTCGGCACCGCTTCCGATGCGGCCATCGCGATGGAATTGGGTTGCGACGGCGTATTAATGAACACCGCGATCGCCGCCGCGAAAAACCCGGTGCTGATGGCCTCGGCGATGAAAAAAGGCATCGAGGCCGGCCGCGAAGCCTTCCTGGCCGGCCGCATGCCGCGCAAGCGTTTCGCCTCGGCTTCGTCGCCGATCGACGGCTTGTTTTTATAAGCCGGCGCGGGCGACCTCGATCCATCACCCTAAAAAGAGCAGTTTGGCGATGAAAAATCCCGTTCGTCCTGAGTTTGTCGAAGGGCGTGCGGGATTTTTCATTCACCCGTTTGGCGAGTGTATTGCGAGCCGTACATCATGCTTCGACAGGGCTCTCATGAGCGCAGCCGAAGGACTCAGCACGAACGGCCCGCAATACACGCAAACTACCCTTTTTAGGATCACGCGGTAAAAGCGGCGATTTGCAAAGTCGGCTTGAACTGAAAACCGCCGAATTTCAATTTTCCTGCCCTTTCTGCCGAGCCGGTTTAGCCCGAACCGGCCGCCGGCAACCCATCGGACCGCGAAATACTCGCCCCGCCTACGCCAATCTCGCCCCCCGGCAAGGCCGGCCCGAGGTCATCGGCCTTTCCGTGTCGTGTTTCCAAGCTTCAGTGACGTCCTTCCAACGTTCCGCGACGTGCTTCCAGGCTTCCGTGACGTCCTTCCAACGTTCCGTGACGTCCTTCCAACCTTCCGTGTCGTGTTTCTACTGCTCCGTGAAACCCGAATCGCCGGAAGCCTTGCCAGCCGTGGCCTACAGCGGTTTTCCCCCAACGTTGGAAACACGCGTAAAAACCGTTCCGGGACGGCCTTCCCGGCCGGGTTACCGCCAGCCGCTTTGAAACGCGCGCGGATTCGTTGACCAGGTAGCTAACGTAACCTGAGCGGCTAATGCCATAGCCGATGCGCACGCTGCTTGAGCGTTGGATAAGGTAACCTATACACCGGATACAGCACGGTAAGGCCGCTAGTGTGCTCACGCGGATATTTTTCGATGCGCTATGATTCAGCACACTGCGGTACGGAATTTTAGCGGGTGGCTTGCGATCCGTTGCGGACTATCGGTTGATCTGATTCAATGACGGCAGTTTGGTCGTTGCTAGTCATTATTTCATCGTCGAATGATATATAGAAAGGAAGATAGTATTCTAATCAATAAATTATCGTGCCGAAGATCGTTTTTCTGTAGATATACGGAAACTATTTAATTCCTTGTTATGCATCTGATACGCGATGAGAATCCCGCACGATATTGAGGTCGAAATTTACTTCCTTAAGCCCGAAGAAGGAGGGCGAAGTACTCCCGCCTTTAACGACTATCGACCTCAGTTTTATTATGAGGGGCACGATTGGGATGCTAGGCATGTTTACCCTGATGTCAATCAAGTCAATCCTGGTGATACCGTCGGGGCCTATTTGGGTTTCCTCAGCCCTGCAGAACATTGGGGGAAACTTTATCCCAACATGAAGTTTGAAATTAGAGAAGGCGCACGTATCGTCGGCCGAGGGAATATTACCCAAATTCTTGAACTTGAAGTGTCAGCAAATCGTGCGAAGAAAACAAATGCATAACCCTGCGCTCAAAGGGACGCTCCGCTTCGCTACGCGCCCCTTAGCTCCACGTTATGCGTACTAATAGACAAGAAGATTTCTTAGAGGAGTGCCGCAGTTTGTCGCTGACAGCGCGTCTTCTCCTTGCGCTAATGATCTTCGAACGTTTCTGTGTACAGAAAGGTATCGTACATACTGAGATTGAGCAGTTCGTAGAGTACCTATGGCAATGGCCAGCGATAAATGGGCCGGACGAATTCAACCCTTGGGAAAACTCACGACCCCATTTGGTGAATTACGGGCTTGGTGATGAAATTCACAAGGAAGTTCTCTCTAATCTCGAAGCAAAAGGAGTTTCCGAACAGAGTTTCCGCGATATTGTGTCTGGTGTTGTGGAAATCCTATGGGGAAACTTTTGGGGCGCCCCGGACGACGATGGTTCCTTTCGTATGCTTCGGCAAGTAGTCGAGGCCGCAAAAGTTGATCCACTGCCGTCGATAACACCATTTAAATTCTCTAGGTTTTTAGACAACTCTGGCTGGGGGCAAAGACCAACTGTGTCTGATTATACTTTCTGGAAAGCCTGTCGTGGGTACGCATAACACGGCGCTCAAAGGGACGCTCCGCTTCGCTGCGCGCCCCTTAGCTCAGTGTTGGGTTGCAGTGTGACAGAAATGATCGGAAGTGTCGAAGCTACGATTGCGACAGCGTTGAACGGAATACGTCAGAAGGACTGGACAAGGCTTGTCCTATCTTCAGCTTCGGACGGCCGATGGCGCGAGTTGATCTGGTGGCATAACAAATACTATCGAGTGAACGGCTCTAATGATGGTCGCAGGATTCAAGTACCAAGAAAGGGAGCTCCGGAGATTCCTTACGAACGGGAACTTTTTTATCCTAGCCCACACTCGCGTTTTTCCTTAGGCGCAGAAGCCAACGTTGCGTATTTCTCGAATGACTTCGCAATCAACTGCTGCGAAACGATTGAGCAGTTCTCCGAGAATCCAGAACTGTCCCTCGAAGACTTTCTGCAGTACGGAGGCGGCAATCCTACCCCCGGCTGGCATGGCTACCCGCTCAACTTCCATTTAGCGTTACATGCTGTGGTGCTTGACCTTTCTTCGAATCGTTCCTTGTTCTTTAGCTTCGTGAGCGCCGATGCAGGGGAGGCGATCTGGACCGTCGTCGCGAATCGAGATGAGAGTAAGCGGCATACTCAGCAACTAGCAATCGCGGCCGCGTCGGCGGGCTTTGATGGGATCGTCTATTCATCGGTTCGTGCGCCCGTCGACGCAGTAATACCGGATACCAATCTAGTTGTGTTCAACAAAACGGCGATTGAGTCCGGGCCACCGCCCACCCACGAGGGCATATAACCAGCCGACCAACCCATCATTCGAGCGGACCTGCGCGAAAAGCCGCGCAGGCCGCTCACTTCTACGTGTGTGCCGGGCATGGCGCGTTACTATGTCGGTGAAAAGGCCGTAAGGTGCAATCGTAGGGCGTCAATAGGCGTAGCCGTATTGCGCCGCATGTTGGCCTTAAACCATTCGGCGCATTACGCTACCGCTAATGCGCCCTACGCGGGGTTCCGCCCAGGATATTCTCCGCGTTAGCGGCTTCGTCCAACTCAAAGCTCCAGCTGACTTCGCTATCGCTAAGCCCGGTGGGCACGGTTTTTGTGCCCACGTGGGTTGCAATGGTGGGCAAATTTGCCCGCCCTACATCTGATAAAAGCACTTAACCGGACATCAAAAATTAAAGGGCCGTCCGCTTTTGGCCGAGAGAGCGAGCAAAACTCCCCACCAACTTTTGCAAACACCCCAAAACCTCACAGCGGCGGTAGCCGCGATTCGGTAATATAGGAGGCGGTCGCGCTTGACGGCCAACAAACCTCGCTTGCCGTATATCAACATCATTGCCTCGGAACATTCAGCATGAGCCTAGACCAGGACGACGTCCTTTGTTTTTGTAGCGGTACCACTCGCCGCCAGATCGAACAATTGATTGCAGACGGCATAAGCGATCCCGAGCGAGTGTCTCGCATCACCGGTGCGGCGTCCGGTTGCGGCGGTTGCGAGTACGAATTCGAGCAGTTGTTTAAAGCCGAAGCTCGCCGGGCGGCCGGCGGCGCATAAGCTGGGTCGCGGAGGCGGTTAGCGTTCGGCCAAGAACGCGGCGACCTGCTCGGCGTCGAACGGCCAGTTCAGTTCCGTGCCGTCGGCCGGGTCGCGCAGTACCGGAATCCGTAGCGCATAACGTTGATAGACTGCGTCGTCGTTCAGTATTTCTTGTTTTACAAAGTGCGCGCCGGCCTGCACCAACAGCGTTTCGGCGTCCTCGCACAAATGACAGCCGTCGCTGCCGTACAAAATCAATTCCGCCATCAGTGCTTGGAAATCTTGTCCAGGTAGCCCATGAAGAAGGCCGACACCACCAGCGTCAGGTGAATGATCACGTACCACTGCAATTTGTCGGTTTCGGTGGCGTGCAGATTCATGAAAATTTTCAGCAGATGGATCGACGAAATCGCCACGATGGACGAGGTGACCTTGGTTTTCAACGAGCCATAGTCGTGGGTGCCTAGCCACTCCAGCTTTTCGGTATCGGACTCGATGTCCATCCGCGACACGAAGTTTTCATAGCCGCTGAACATCACGATCACGGTCAGACTGCCGACCAAGGCCAGGTCGATGAAGGTCAACAATTTCAGGATGATTTCGGTATCCGGCAAGTCCATGACGTGCGGGATGAAATGCCAAAGCTCCTGAAAGAACTTGACGGCCAACACAGCCAGAATCAGCGTCATACCGAAATAAATCGGCGCCATGATCCAGCGGCTGGCGTACATGGTGCGTTCCAGGAAATGTTCGATGCGTTTTGGGGTGCTCATAGTCGTCTTGGGTCGCCGAGTTAAAGACCGAAAATCAGAGCCGGTCTCTAACTCAGCCAAGCTTAGTGGTTTAAATGTGCCGCCAGCCAACGTTCGGCCACTTCAACGTTGATGCCTTTGCGCCGCGCATAATCTTCCAGTTGGTCGCGATCGATTTTGCCGACATTGAAATACTGCGACTGCGGATGCGAGAAATACCAACCGCTGACCGCCGCGGTTGGGTACATCGCGAAGTTTTCGGTCAGTGCTATCGTGGTATTTTCGGTGACGTTCAGCAATTCGAACAATTTGGCCTTTTCGGTGTGATCGGGGCAAGCCGGATAGCCGGGCGCCGGACGGATGCCCTGATAGGCTTCTTCGATCAGGGCATGGTTGTCGTACTTTTCATCTTCGGCATACCCCCAGTAATCGCGGCGTACGGTTTGATGCATGTATTCCGCAAAGGCTTCGGCCAAACGGTCGGCCAAGGCTTTCAGCATGATGGAGCTGTAGTCGTCGTGATCTTTTTCGAATTCAGCCAACTTAGTTTCGATGCCGATACCTGAGGTAACCGCAAAGCCGCCCAGATAATCGGCAATGCCGCTGCCGACCGGCGCGATGAAATCGGACAAACAGTAATTGGGCCGACCCGGCGCCTTGACATTTTGCTGCCGCAAATGATGCAACACTTCCCGTTGCTCTTTACGGCTGTCGTCGGTATACAGCACGATGTCGTCACCGTCGCTATTGGCGGGAAAGAAACCGATCACGGCTTTGGCGGTCAGCCATTGCTCGCTGACCAGCTGTTGCAGCATTTTTTGCGCATCTTCGAACAACTTGGTGGCTTCCACGCCAACCACGTGGTCATTGAGGATGGCCGGATAGCTGCCGGACAACTCCCAAGTCTGGAAGAATGGCGACCAGTCGATGTAGCCAACCAATGTTTCCAGCGGCAAATCAGTGACGACCTTGGTACCCAAAAATTTAGGCTTAACCGGCTGGTGGTCGGCGTAATCGAATCGATTTTTCCGTGCACCCGCCAAATCGTGCTGTGGATTCTTGGCTTGCCGGCCTTTATGGCGTTCGCGCACCAAGGCATATTCTTCGCGGGTTTTTTCGACGAATTCGGCTCGCAAGTCTTCGCTTAACAGCGCACTAACGACGCCGACACCGCGCGAAGCATCGGTGACATAAATGGTCGGCGCGGCTTGGTAATTGGGTTCGATTTTGACAGCCGTGTGGGCGCGCGACGTGGTGGCGCCGCCTATCATCAATGGGATCGTAAACCCTTGGCGTTGCATTTCCTTGGCGACGTGTACCATTTCGTCCAGCGACGGCGTGATTAGGCCGCTGAGGCCGATGACATCGACTTTTTCATCACGCGCGGTTTTCAAAATGGTTTCAGCGGGAACCATCACGCCCAAGTCGATAACCTCGTAGTTATTGCATTGCAGCACCACGGCGACGATGTTTTTGCCAATATCGTGTACGTCGCCCTTTACCGTGGCCATCAGCACCTTGCCGTTGGTTTGCCGTTCGCTGCCATCGACTTCCGCATCCATAAACGGCATCAGATAGGCTACGGCTTTTTTCATGACCCGCGCCGATTTGACCACTTGCGGCAGGAACATCTTACCCTCGCCGAACAAGTCGCCGACGACGTTCATGCCGTCCATCAACGGCCCTTCGATGACATGCAGCGGTTTTTCGGCTTCCAGCCTTGCCGCTTCGGTATCTTCTTCGATGTAATCGGCAATACCTTTCACCAACGCATGTTCCAAACGCTTGCTGACTGGCCATTCGCGCCATTCCAGGGTTTCTACCTTAGCTGCCTGGCCACTGCCGCGATATTTTTCGGCAATTTCGAGTAGTTTTTCAGTGCCTTCAGGCGTGCGATTCAGGATAACGTCTTCGACGGCGTTACGCAGTTCTTCCGGAATATCGGCGTAAATAGCCAACTGTCCAGCGTTGACGATACCCATGTCCATACCGGCATGCACCGCGTGATAGAGGAACACCGCGTGTATCGCTTCCCGCACCGGGTTGTTACCGCGAAAGGAAAACGAGACATTAGAAACGCCGCCGGAAACCAAAGCATGCGGCAGGGTTTGTTTGATGATGCGGGTAGCTTCGATAAAGTCCACACCATAGTTGTTGTGCTCTTCGATGCCAGTGGCGACCGCGAAGATATTCGGGTCGAAGATGATGTCTTCTGGCGGGAAGCCGATTTGTTCAGTCAAAATCTTATACGCGCGGCTACAGATTTCCACCTTGCGCGCCATCGTATCGGCTTGGCCTTGTTCGTCAAACGCCATCACAATCACGGCGGCCCCGTAACGGCGCACCAGTTTGGCATGCTTGATAAATGCTTCTTCGCCTTCCTTGATCGAAATCGAGTTGACGATACCCTTGCCCTGAATACATTTGAGACCGGCTTCCAGAATCTCCCATTTTGACGAATCCAGCATGATCGGTACTTTAGCGATGTCCGGCTCGGCAGCTAGCAAATTCAAAAAGCGCACCATCGCCGCTTTCGAATCCAGCATGCCTTCGTCCATGTTGATGTCGATAATTTGCGCGCCGTTTTCGACCTGCTGTTTGGCAACCTCCAAGGCTTCTTCGTAGCGTTCTTCAATAATCATTTTTTTGAAGATCGCCGAGCCGGTGACGTTGGTACGCTCGCCGACGTTAACGAATAAAGTTTCCGGCCCGATGCTCATCGCTTCCAGTCCGGCCAGGTGGCAGCGCTTTTCCAACTCGGGAATCTTACGCGGCGGATATTTGCTTAACGCGGCTACAATGGCGCGGATGGTATCCGGCGAGGTGCCGCAGCATCCACCAATAATGTTCAAATAGCCACTGGCGGCCCAGTCGGCCAATTCGGCGGCCATCATTTCCGGCGTTTCGTCGTACTCGCCGAATTCGTTGGGCAGGCCGGCGTTAGGGTGCGCGGAAACGTAGGTATCGGCGATATTGGAAAGTTCTTCGATGTACTGGCGCAGTTCCTGGGCGCCCAATGCGCAGTTGAAGCCGATAGAGATAGGCTGCACGTGTTTCAGCGAATACCAGAATGCGGCGGCGGTTTGTCCGGACAGGGTGCGGCCGGAGGCGTCGGTAATGGTGCCGGAGATCATTACCGGCAATTTGTAGCCGAGTTTGTCGAAGGTTTGTTCGACCGCGAAAATCGCGGCCTTGGCATTCAGCGTATCGAATACGGTTTCGATCAGGATGATGTCGGCACCGCCATCGATCAGACCTTCAGTCGCTTCGCTGTAAGCAGAGACCAGATCGTCGAAGGTAATATTGCGGAAGCCGGGATCGTTGACGTCGGGCGACATCGACGAGGTGCGGTTGGTCGGGCCCAATACACCGGCGACGAAACGCGGCTTGTCCGGCGTGAGCGCGCTGGCCTCCAAGGCGGCTTGCTTGGCAACCCGCGCGGATGCGACGTTGATCTCGTAAGCCAGGTCTTCCATCCGGTAATCGGCCATCGCGATTCGGGTGGAATTGAAGGTATTGGTTTCCAGTATATCGGTGCCGGCGTCCAAATACGCCTTATGTATCGCCTTGATGATGTCGGGCTGGGTGATCGACAGTAAATCGTTGTTGCCCTTCAGGTCGACCGGCCAATCGGCAAAACGCGCGCCACGATAATCCTTTTCGCTCAGCTTGTAGCTCTGTATCATGGTGCCCATTGCACCGTCCAGAAACAGTATCCGTTGTGACAAGAGCTCGTGTAATGGTTGTGTTCTGTTCATCGATCCGAAGAATAAGAGTGGTTACCGACTCGGAGTGGGCGATGCCATCAAGGAATCCGTTTTAAACACCGAGGGGAAAAATGTCGAAACCCAGCATGTTACATGTTATCAAAAGCGTGCTCGCCGCCGGAATCGGCGTACAAAGCAACAAGAACCGGGAAATTGATTTCAAGCACGGTTCGCTACCGGCTTATATCATCGTGGGACTAATTGCGACGGTACTGTTTGTTTTCGCCATCGTGACGGTGGTCTCGCTAGTCACGGGATGATCAGTACCGTTGGGACGGCGCGTAAGCCCAAATTCAGGCTTTAGGGCTTACGCGCGGCGATTAATTGCTGGAGGTTTTAAAGCTGTCTTTAATGCTAATGAGCATTTCCTTGATACCGCTAAACAGGTTGGCCGGTGTCGGCGCTTCCTTCAAAATGACTAGCGTGCGGATGGCGGCCACGGCTAGAACGCCGGCAACCGACGGGAATAATTCGCACAAGCTGTTGACGAAGAAGCCGCCGGGGTTTTCCTGGGTTCTTCTGTCGCTGACGCTCGCTAAATCGCGATCGTAGCTGTCGCCTATATCCTTGCCGCCCAATGCGTCGATGATTTCAATGCAAAAGATCTGGGCAACGAATTCGACCGCGAAAAACACCACCACGCATGCGGCTACCCACATGAGCACATTGCTCTTTTTGGCTTTCATCATGGTCTGGTAGACCCAGATCGCCGTTAAAACCATTAC
This sequence comes from Methylomonas koyamae, assembly GCF_001644025.1. Classification (GTDB taxonomy): domain Bacteria; phylum Pseudomonadota; class Gammaproteobacteria; order Methylococcales; family Methylomonadaceae; genus Methylomonas; species Methylomonas koyamae_A. Next base: position 7,571 of record NZ_LUUK01000078.1, on the reverse strand, counting down.
TATGCCGCCTATCATGATTTCTCCCCTATGACTATTGTTATTGTTATGAAATTAACACGCGCCCATACTACTCATATTCTCTCTGGATGGCAATTGCACCGCGATCTTTAACAATCACCCACCAATTGCTTGACTTTGCAAGCAGCTAAAGTAACATATGATGCTCGACCGCCAACGAACTGGCACATTTTATAACAATTAACTTATTTAGGTAGGAGGCACCCATGGGAGCGATCTTAGACTTAACAGAAATGCTGAAAGAACCTTCAGGCATGATCGGCGCGGTAGTGATTATCGCTGCCGGATATTTTTTCGTAAAATGGGTGTTTGCCGAACCTAAAGACGAAGAATAAGACAGTTCGGTTACGAACAAGCTTTTCTGGAAAAGGCGGCTACGGATTGATCCGTAGCCGCCTTTTTTTTGCCAAAAATTCGGGAGGAAGGTTGCAATACCTTATAATTCCTGATCTTTTTCTTTCGCCGTTTCGATCAAACATGTATAGAGCCCTTGTTTCCAAATTCGCAACGCTTTACTCAAAGCGAGTTCCAGCCACGGGCGTGGGGCTGTTTCGCATGTTGTTCGGTCTGGTCACGCTTCAGGAAGTGTGCTTTCTGATCTATTTCAACCATTTGATCTTCGACCCCATCCCGTTTCTCGATGTCGAATTTCCGATGATCGTATTCGCCCTCTGGCTCTGGGCCGTTGTCGCGCTGTGTTTGGCGGTGGGCTACCGCTGCCAAGCCGCCAGCGTCGCCAACTATCTGTTATGGCTAATTTTCGTCAACTTCACGCCGATGCAGCGTGATTTCGACGGCGGCTTCGATTTGTTCATGATAGGCGGCAATTTTTTCTTGATGTTTATGCCGATGGATAGGGCGTTTGCTATTGATGCGCTCATCCGTAAATTGCGGGCGCCGTTTGCTATTTACGACCGCACACGAGTGGAGCAAGTGTCAGCGTTAGTCTATATTCTGCCGGTTTCGATCTGTCTAGGTCTGCTCTATTTTGATTCCGCCATCCATAAAATGTTTGCCGAGCACTGGCGGAACGGGTTGGGTGCCTGGTTGCCTTCCTCAATGCCCTATTATATTTCGGCCGTCGATCTGGCTTGGTTGCTGAATATCGAAAGCCTGCAAAAATTTATAGGCTACACCATCATCGTCTTCCAATTCAGCTTCCCGTTTTTTTACTTTTTAAGACGATTGCGGCCGCTGTACTTTTTGATCGGCGTCGCGCTGCATCTGGGGATCAGCTTGTCGTTCAATATTTATCCGTTCGGTATGGGGATGTTGATTTTCTACGCCTTAGTCATGCCGTTTTCCTGGTATCGGCGCATCGGTACTTGGCTGAGAGGCAAGACCAAACTGACGGTGTTCTACGACCGGCAATGCCCTCTGTGCAATCGCACGGTGTTGACGCTCGCTCATTTCGACGTTTTACGCCGTGTCGAATTCAAGCCAGCCCAAGTGCATGCGATCGAATATCCCGCGTTGGCCGAATTGGACGAACAACAATTGCTAACCGATCTCTATGCGGTGGATGGCGAGGGGCGTGTGTATGCCGGCGTCGATACCTATGCGCAAATCCTGATCGCAATGGCCTATCCTGCCCCAATCGGTTGGCTGATGAATCTCCCGCTATTGCACGGTTGGTTATATCGACGCTATCGTGCGATCGCCGACAGTCGTGCCCGTCTGGCCTGCGACGTGAGCTGCGTTACAGAGATGGCGCCGGACTTAGCGTTTTCCTGGTATGAGCGAGTCTTCGAGCCGGAGCATGCGACGCCGGCGCATAGCCGAATTCACAAGATTGCCAAAGTCGTAGTGGTGCTGTTGTTTTTTCAGTTCAACAGCAGCGTCCATTACGGTTTGCTATATCGCTTGCATGTCGATACGCGGCAAACGATGCTGGCTGGCATGTTGACCGACGCGAGCAACGGGATTTTAATGCTCTCGCATACCTTTCTAGGAATTACTCCTCACGCGCTTTACTTGCACGACCACTTCGAAGGCTACGATCGCATTCTCGGCATCACTTATCTGAACGCCGATGGCGAAGAGTTCTGGTTACCGTTTGTGAATCGGCAAGGACGCTTACTGGCGCCCAATTGGGGGCGGGTGCATTCGATGTGGGCTAACATCGCCGTGACCCCGAATATCGACGAAGTCAGGCTCAAGAAATTCATCATGAAGGTCACCGCTTTTTGGGGAAAAAAGTCCGGACTGGATTTGGGAAACACCCAATTCATCATCAAAATGAAGCGAACCCGTGCACCGTCTTCTTGGGAAAAAGATCTAAGAAATAATAACTTATCTGGAGATTGGGAGGCGATAGGTTCGGCGGCCTGGTCCGGTAAGGAAATCAAGATTAGCCTGCCAAAAGACATCGATTCGCTATGAATATAAGGGGTGTTGCAAGCCGAGAATGATCATGCTATAAAATCCTGGTGCTCGAGATTTGTGCACGAGAACTATAAAAACCTACATTTTTATTCGGAGGATGTTATGAAAAAAGTTTTGTCTCTTCTTGCGATGGCGATGATGATTGTTAGCTTGAGCGGCTGCATGGACGACCCGGACCAAGGTAATCCAAAACCAAAAAACTACGGTACTCCTGCCCAACAAGGTTCAGGCGTCAACTGATCGTAGTTAGGGATTTAGCAAAATCCTTTTATAAGGCCCGCTTTATGCGGGCCTTATTTGTTCTGAAACCGTTCTCTAAAGATATTTTGTTTGCGAAAATCGGCTTTAGTCTGTATAAGTTTCGCCGTGCTTAATTCTTTTTTGATTTCGTACACGAAAAAATATAAAAAACATTCATTTGGAGGATATTGTGAAAAAAGTACTGTCTTTGTTGGCGATCACCCTGATGCTGGTTGGCCTGAGTGGTTGCATGGACGATCCGGACGCATCCAAACAAAAAGTTTCAAGCTCTACTTCCGTACAGCTCTAAAGCTTAACGGCAAGGCCCGCTGTCGGCGGGCCTTGTTTATGGTTTTTTCCTAATATCCTCTTCAAAAATCAAGCGCTCTCGGCGGAAATCTCCGTCATGGCATTCCCAATCCATTCTTCCGCAGCGGCGTTAATCTCTTTAGCGGTTTTGCCGGTGACTTCGATAGTCGGCCCTATCTTGACTTTAATTACGCCGGGATATTTCAAAAAACTGTTGCGCGGCCAAAATTCACCGGCATTGTGAGCCAGCGGTATTACCGGAAAACCGGATTTTTGCGCCAACATCGCGCCTCCGGCGTTGAATTTTTTGGAGTCGCCTGGCGCGACACGAGTGCCTTCCGGAAACACCAACACAAACAGACCTTCCTTGAGGCGCGCAGTGCCTTGTTCCAACAACATTTTCAGTGCCTCTTTTTGCGCGCTTCGATCGATCGCAATTGGTTTTAGCGTTGCCAAGCCCCAGCCGCCGAACGGGATGCGTAATAACGACTCTTTCAAGACAGCGGTTTGCGGCGAGATAAACTGACGTAGCGCGATAGTCTCCCAGGCCGATTGATGCTTGCTCAGGATCACCGCCGCGCGATCCTTGGGAACGTTTTCTAATCCCTCCACCTGGCAACTCAAACCGCAACAAAGCTTAAGCATAAACATCAGGTAGTTTATCCAGATATCGGCGATTCGATACCGCAGCTCGAAAGACAACGGTATTGCCGCCAGTATTAGTACGCCGACAATCGGGGTGGAAAACAAGATGTAAATAAAGAATAGGGTGGAGCCCAAATAGACTCGGAAATCAGCTTTGCGTGACGATGAAGTTGGCTGCGTCATATAGAGTGTCGAAGATAGGACAGTAAAGTTCTGGATGATCTTGCATGGTTTTCAGGCCCTTGCCGGTCTTGACCAGGATAGGCTTGGCGCCGGCCGTTTCGGCGGCTTGCAGGTCGCGGAACGAGTCGCCGACCGCGTAGATTTTGCTCAAGTCGGCGCGGTAGTCGGCGGCGAAGCGGCGAAATAGCCCGTCCTTGGGTTTACGGCAATCGCAGGCATCGTCGGGCCCGTGCGGGCAGAAATAGATTGTTTCGATCTCGCCGCCCGCGTCGATTACCAACTGTTTCATCTTGGCGTGTATCGCCTCCAGCGTTGCGAGATCGAACAGGCCGCGCGCCACGCCGGATTGATTGCTGATCACCACGACTTTAAAACCATGGTGGCTCAATAAGGCGATGGCATCCAGGCTACCGGGTAGTGGTTGCCATTCTTCCGGCGACTTGACGAAGGTATCCGAGTCGACATTGATGGTGCCGTCTCGATCCAGGATGACATAACGGTCCGTCACGCTTGCAGCTTGGAAATGTCGGCGATCCGCAAGAACTGGTTGGACAATTTGGCCAGCAAGGCTAGGCGACTGTTGCGCAATGCTATGTCGTCGGTGTTGACCATGACGTGATCGAAAAACGCGTCGACCGTATCGCGTAGCTGCGCCAAGCGGCTCAGCGCTAGCGGATAATTGCGCTCGGCAAGCAGTGGCAGAATCGCGGTTTCCGATTCCTCGGCGGCAACCAGTAGATTTTTTTCCTGTGCTTCGGCCAGATTACCGATGGTTTCCGAAACCGGCTGTTCGGACTTCTTCAAGATATTGATGATGCGCTTATTGGCGGCGGCCAGACTTTCGGCTTCCGGCAAGGCGCGGAAGGACTGTACCGCTTTAATCCGCAACCAGAAATCGAACGGACGGGTCGGGTTAACCGCGAATACCGCTTCGAATTCGTCGTTGCTGAAACCTTGATCCAAGCAATAGCCTTTCAGACGATCGAAGATGAAGCCAGTCACCTTGTTTCGGGTTTCGGCCTTGTCGAATGTATGACTGAATTGCGCCAGGGCCGCATCCAGCAATTCGACGACATCCAAATCCAGGCCGTTTTCGATCAAGGTGCGCAAGATGCCCAAGGTGGCGCGGCGCAGGGCATAAGGGTCTTTGTCGCCGGTTGGTATCAGTCCGGCGCTGAAAATGCCGGCCAGGGTGTCGATTTTTTCCGCCACCGCCAACGCGACGCTGATAGTCGCTTGCGGAATCTCGCCACCGGATTGTTTCGGGAAATATTGTTCTTCCTGGGCGTTAGCGACCGCTAAGTCCTCGCCGTCCGCCGCCGCGTAATAACGGCCCATCGTGCCTTGCAGGTTGGTAAATTCGCTCACCATATTGGTCAGCAAATCGGTTTTCGCCAGCAAGGCCGCGCGTTTCGCCAACGCGACATCGGCGCCGAGTTTTTCGGCGATCAAGCCGGCCAGATGGGCGATGCGCTCGGTCTTGTCGAGCAAGGTGCCCAAGTCTTTTTGAAAGACGATGGTTTTCAGGCTGTCGACGCGATCGGCCAAGGATTGCTTGCGGTCTTGTTTCCAGAAGAATTCGGCATCGACCAAGCGCGGCAACACCACGCGTTCATTGCCGGCGCGTATCGCCGCCGGATTGGAGCTTTCGATGTTGGCAAAGGTGATGAAGTGCGCCAGCAAGCCGCCGTTTTCATTCTTGGCTGGGAAGTACTTCTGGTTGGACTGCATCGTCGTGATCAATACTTCCTGCGGCAATTCCAGGAAGCGGGCATCGAAATTGCCGACTACCGGCACCGGCCACTCGTTCAAGGCCGCGACCTCTTCCAGCAAATCGGCCTCGATATGCGCGATGCCGCCCAGTTCGGTCGCCGCCCGCTGGGCGCCGGTTTCGATTTGCCGCATGCGCTGTTCGAAATCGACCGTCACTTTCGCCGCCAACAGTTTGTCCACGTATTCATTGGGATGGCTTAGCTCGATCGGCGCTGGTGCATGCATGCGGTGGCCGAAGCTATGACGACCGGTCTTCAAGCCCAGGATCTCAGCCTCGATAATGTCGTCGCCGAATAGCAGCACCGCATTGTGCACCGGTCGCACGAACTCGTGGTCGTAATTGCCCCAGCGCATGCGCTTGGCGATCGGCAGTTGCGCCAGGCTTTTGCGGATGATGTCGGGGATAAGCTGGGAGGTCGCTTGACCTTTGACAGCCTGTTTGAAAATCAGCCAGGAACCTTTATCGGTTTCCAGTTTTTCCAGTTGCTCGAAGCCGGCGCCGCAACTGGACGCAAAGCCCAGTGCCGCCTTACTTGGTGCGCCATCCGGACCGTAGGCCGCTTGCAAGGCTGGGCCGCGCTTTTCGACCACCTTATCCGCCTGCTGGCTGTCCAGGTTACGGATGATCACGGCCAAACGGCGTGGTGTCGCGTAGGCCTTGGCCTCGCTAAAATTCAAGCCGGCGTCATTCAAGCCGGCGACCATGCCGTCCAGCAAAGACTGGCTGAGTTTCTTCAAGGATTTTGGAGGCAGTTCTTCGCCACCCAGCTCGAATAACAAATCATTGGTGCTCATGATTACGCTCCCTGTCTGGCCAGAATGGGGAAACCCAACGCTTCGCGGCGGGCGTAGTAGGCTTCGGCGACCGACTTGGCCAGATTGCGCACGCGCAAGATGTAGCGTTGGCGTTCGGTGACCGAGATGGCGTGGCGCGCATCGAGCAAGTTAAATGAGTGCGAGGCTTTCAAGACCATTTCGTAGGCGGGCAGGGGCAGGTTTTGTTCGAGCAGTTTTTGGCATTCCGCTTCGAAGGTATCAAAGCATTGGAACAGAAAATCGACGTTGGCGTGTTCGAAGTTGAACGCCGACATTTCCACTTCGTTTTGGTGAAAGACGTCGCCGTAAGTCACTACGCCTTGCGGGCCGCGGGTCCAGACCAGATCGAACACCGATTCCACGCCTTGCAGATACATGGCAATACGTTCCAGGCCATAGGTGATCTCGCCGCTGACCGGCTTGCATTCTAGGCCGCCGACTTGCTGGAAATAGGTAAACTGCGTGACTTCCATGCCGTTCAGCCAGACCTCCCAACCCAGCCCCCAGGCGCCCAGGGTCGGCGACTCCCAGTTATCCTCGACGAAGCGGATGTCGTGCTCCAGCAAATCCAGGCCTAGATGGCGCAGAGAACCCAGATACAATTCCTGGATGTTGTCCGGCGACGGCTTCATGATGACCTGGAACTGATAGTAATGTTGCAGGCGGTTGGGATTTTCGCCGTAGCGGCCGTCGGTGGGGCGGCGCGAAGGTTGGACGTAAGCCGCGTTCCAAGGCTCCGGGCCTATGGCGCGTAAAAATGTCGCGGGATGGAAGGTACCGGCGCCGACCTCCTGATCCAGGGGTTGTAATAACACGCAACCCTGCTCCGACCAGTATTGTTGCAAGGTCAGAATCAGGCCTTGAAAAGTAGAGACATCAGTGTTGGTCGTCGTCACGTCGCAAGCCATTTTAAGGGATTAAAAAATATTGCGATTATACTCCAAAAGCCCCCTCGAACGCGGCGGATGGCAACCGACCAGCGCTGATGGTTACTCGGAAAATTCGGTTACACTGGCCGATTCGAATTAGGAGACGACACTATGCGGATCGATTTGGCCCGTGCGGCCGACATCGCGGTCCTAAGCGATTTATTGACTGAGCTCTTCGATCAAGAAGCCGAATTTTGCCCGGATTCGACGGCGCAACAGCGAGGGTTGGCGGCCATCATAGGTGATCCGACGATCGGCGAAATCCTGGTGGCG